>WRCJ01000043.1 GCA_009784085.1 Oscillospiraceae bacterium
CCCGTGATTATGTTACCTTTTTCGATACCTTTAAGCTACTTTTGCTATGTTCTGCCTTGTTTCGTCATGGGCTAACTCGAAAATTCCTTGTTCACTATGATTATTTCCGAAACTTGGGTTAGCGAACATGATTGCTACAAGGCGCTGACAAAGCTATCCCCGGCTACGATGATATGGTCGTCCAAGCGGATGCCCAGCAATTCGCCGGCTTGCTGGATCCGCCGGCTCACCTCCCTATCTTGGGGGCTTATGTCGAGTGTGCCGCTGGGATGGTTGTGGGCGATAATGATGGAGGCCGCCCTGTCTTCGATGGCCGGCGAGAAGACCTCCCGGGGATGGACTAGCGAAGACGTGAGCGTGCCAATCGAGACGACCCTGTTGCGAATCAGGCGCCTCGCGCCGTCGAGCGTCAGCACCATAAAGTATTCTTGCTTTTTGTTCTTGATGGACGCCAATTGCGCCGCCGCTTTTTCCGGCGTGTCGATGCAAGGCGACGTCTGCTTTGTGTATTTTCTGCGCCAAAACTCCAAGGCGGCAAAGACAACTGTCGCCTTGGCGTTTCCTATGCCCTTGATGCCCTTGACATCGTCTATGGTCAGTTTGTCCGCCCCGACCTTGTTGATCACGGCATCCAGGTTCCTGGCAATCTGCTTGAAATCGTTTCCTTGGCCGCCGCTGCCGATGACAGCCTGGAGGAGTTCGATATCCGACAGGGCCGCCGCGCCCTTCCGGCTCAGTTTCTCCCTCGGCAGCTCCTGCCCCGGCGACCCTTGTCTCGGCAACTCCTGCTTCGTTGGCACCTGTTTCCTGCTTGGCGTTGGCGTGTCTGGCATCATGTCATTTCCCCCGTTGCCTGCCGCCTGCCTTCTGCCGCCTGCCTTCTGCTTTCTGCCTTCTACCGCCTGCCGCTTAACGCTTACAACTTACCGCCAGTACCGCCTTCCGCTTAACGCTTGGAGAACTGCGGCGCGCGGCGCGCGGCCTTGAGCCCGTACTTTTTGCGCTCCTTCATGCGGGGATCGCGCGTGAGGAAGCCCGCCTTCTTGAGCAAGGGCCGGTATTCGTCGTTGACCAGCAGGAGCGCCCGCGCGATGCCATGGCGGATGGCGCCGGCCTGTCCCGTGTAGCCCCCGCCGGTCACGGTGGTTTCGATGTCCACCTTGCCGATGGTGTTGGTGGTGACCAACGGCTGGCGCACGATGAGCTTTAGTGTCTCCAACCCGAAATACGTGTCGATATCGCGGTTGTTGATGGTGATCCGTCCCGTGCCGCCGGGAAACAAATGCACCCGCGCCACCGAGGACTTGCGGCGCCCCGTGCCGTAAAAATACGTCTTTTTACTCTGATACATATTGTTCCCCCTCCCTTATTCCGTCGCGCCGTAAGCGACCGGCTTTTGCGATGCATGCGGGTGTTCCGGGCCTTTATAGACCTTGAGGCGGTTGATCGCATTTCGGCCGATGGTATTCTTCGGCAACATGCCGCGCACGGCCAGCCGCATGGCAAATTCCGGCTTGTCCTGCATGAGCAGCCGATATTTTGTCTCTTTCAGGCCGCCGACGTAGCCGGAGTGTTTCCGATAGACCTTTTGCTCCAGCTTGCGGCCGGTCAGGACAGCCTTTTCGGCGTTGACGACAATGACAAAATCGCCGCCGTCCACATGGGGGGTGAATTCGGGCCTGTGCTTGCCCCTGAGCAAGGTCGCCGCCAAGACCGCTGTATGGCCAAGCGGCACGCCGGCGGCATCCAACACAAACCATTCGCGGGTGATGGATTCGGGTTTAGCCATGAATGTACTCAAAAATGGCGCCTCCTTCTTTGGAAAACTCAAAACTTAAGCTCTGCTTACTTCGCTAAACTGCGCTCTATTGTACCACATCGCGCACGCGCTGTCAAGCACCGTGCGCGATTATTATAATCTATGTTTTTCTATCTCTTCCATGCTCGCGTATACGAGAATATGCTCACGAATGCTCCCAGCTCACACACGATTTATATTTTACGGCCCACACCTCTACGCCAGTATCAGATACCCCCGCTCGTCAAAACGCAAAGCGATCATCCGCGAGCGCGTGTACTTGGCAATTTCCTTCAGGCGCATGTCGTCGAAGGGCGTGCAAAACGTAAAGGAAACGCCTTGCTGCCGCGCGCGCCCCGTGCGCCCGATGCGGTGCAAATAGTACTCGTTTTCGTTGGGGATATCGTAGTTGAACACGGCGTCCACGCCGGTGATATCCAAACCCCGCGCCGCCACGTCGGTGGCCACCAACATGTTCAGGCTACCCCGGCGGAAGCTCTGCATCACCTTCTCCCGCATTTGCTGCCGCACGTCGCCGTGGATACAGTCGGCCGCGTAGCCGCGCCGAAGGAGCGTCTGCGACAAGCGGTCGGCAAAACGCTTCGTATTACAGAAAATGAGCACTTTCCGGTATTGATAGGCTTTGATGATATCCAGCATATCCTGGGTCTTGCTGCCCCTGACCTCGATGCTATATTGCTCGATGGGCGGCTTGTCCTCGTCTATGTCGGCCACGCTGACCTCGGCGGCGTCGCGCTGGTATATCCACGCGATATCCATAACCTCCCGGGATATGGTGGCCGACATGAGGGCCAGGCAGCGGCGGTTCACGGTGAGATCGAGGATCTCCGTGACCTCTTGAATGAACCCCATGTCCAACATGCGGTCCGCCTCGTCCAGCACGGCCGTGTGAACGTTCTCCAGCGACGTGGTGCGGCGATCCAAGTGATCGCGCAGCCGGCCCGGCGTGGCCACAAGGATCTGGGGGCCGGCCCGCAACTCCTTGATCTGGCGGTCGATGCGCTGCCCACCGTAAACGACTATAGTCCTGATATCTTGCATGAAGGCCGTGAGCTTTCGAAACTCGCCGCAGATTTGGATGGCCAACTCGCGGGTCGGCGCCAGGATCAACGCTTGGACGCTCTTGTCTTTGGGATCGATGTGTTCCAAGATGGGGATCGCGAAAGCGATGGTCTTCCCTGTGCCGGTGGGCGCCTTGGCGATGACATCCCGCCATTCCATCAGGGGCGGGATGCTCTCCGCCTGCACGGTGGTCATCTGGGAGAGGTTCTGGCGGCGGAGGGCCTTGCGGATGGCGGGGGAGATATCCAATTGATCAAAGGTAGTAATGGGTGAAATCATAGGCATCGATTTTTCCTTTTTTAAATTTTCTTTATTTTCTTTATTTTCTTCATTTTGCCAGAGGCGATCGCCATGAGCTTTTGCCGGTATCTCCTATATTTGTCGCGACGCTTGCCCCTGATATAGTATTTCCCCGCTTTTCGTCGCGCCGAAACGGCCCCGGGCGCCGCCGCCAGGCGGCGGGCCTTCCTCTTGAGCGATGGGAATTGCGTCACATAGGTGAGATGATACCAAAAATTCTTTTCTTCGTCGTCGCAATCCGATTCCCACCAAGCGGCGTACTGCCGCTCGATGGGGGCGTACATGAGGGCATCGAGCTCCCCGGGGGTATAGATTTTCCGTTTGATGGCCTCGGCGGCGATGTCGGTACCCGGCAAAAACCCCAGGTCATGGAGCTGGAGCGTGAAGCGCCCGGGCAGCATATCGCATAATTCGTAGGTCTCCCGCAACTGCTGCGTCGTCTCGAAGGGGTGGCGCAAAATGAAGTCGTAGACGACGCGCGGCACGCGGGCATCGGCCAAGGCAGACGCGGCAGCCAGTATCTGATCCTGGCTCTCCGTGCGGTGGAAGGCTTCCTTGCGCACCTGGGGCGATCCGCTCTGTATGCCCATGACGACCTGGAACAGGCCGGCGGCGCGTAGTTTTTGAAGGAGTGCCGCATCGGTCTTGAGCGGGTGCGCCCAAATCTCGAAGGGCAGGCCGATTTCGGCGGCGTAGCGGGCGGCGAACTCGTCGATCCACGCCGAATCCCCGGGGAAAATCTCATCCCAGAAATGGATGAGCGACAGGCTCTTCATGCGCCTCTTGGCTTCCTTCAACTCATCGATCACGGAAGCCACCGACCGGAAGCGCAAAAAATGCCTGTTGTCGCGGTAGATGCGCTTGATGCTCACGGTCGAGCAATACGAACAGACAAAGGGGCAACCCCGGGAGCAGGCGGTCTCGTAACTGTACGAACCCAGCATGGGATCGCCGCGGCTGATAGCGCCGTCGTCGATAAAATACTTGTTGTCGAGGCCGATCCCCGCCATCCTCAGCGTGTCGAGGTCTGTGACAAGGGGGCGCACGGGGTTCACGACGGCTTTGCCGCCCTCCCGTTCCCGATAGGCGAGGTTTAAAACGCCCTTCGTATCGCAGCCGTCGGAAAGCAACGACGCGAATTCGGCGATAGCGCCCTCGCCCTCGCCGCGAATGACATAGTCGCAATGATCATTTTCCAAGCAACGTTCGGGGAAAAGGGTGGCATACACGCCGCCCCACACCAGCGGCGCCTTGGCATGGGCGCGTACTTGGCGGCTTACCTCCTCCACCACTTCCAGATATAGGGATGTCATGACCGAGAAACCGATAAACAGCGGATCGGTTTTATCCAACAGATCCAGCAAATGCGCTATTTCGGACGGCGTGGGCCTTTGGGGGCGCGCGCTGTGAAAGCCCTTGAAATACAGAATCGTGACCTCAAAACCGCAATCGGCCAAGGCCGTCTCCAGAAAGCGAAAACCCAGCGGCTTGGGGTTGTAAAAGTTGACCAGCAAAACGCGGCGATTGCCCATGGCGAGTTCTCCTGTAGTTCTCCTGTCGAATGTCGAGTGTCGAATGTCGTACGGATTCGTACGGATTCGTACGGATTCGTACGGATCAGGGTCCCAAATAACGCTTGACCAATTCCTGCAGAAGCTCGTCCCTGTCAATCCTGCATATCAAACTGCGGGCGCCCAAATGGTTTGTAATGTAAGTTGGATCCTCGCTCAACAGATAGCCGACAATCTGATTGATAGGGTTGTAACCCTTTTCCTGCAAGGCGTTGAAGATCATCGTCAAGATGATCTTCATCTCATGCGCCGGATCATCGACCAATGTGAACTTTCGCGTGCTACCGTCCATTCCGCAACCCTCCTTTACAAGCTCTACTATAATTTTATCACACTCATACAGGTATTGTACAGTGGTGTCATGAAAAAGTTTTACAAGGCGCATAGAGACGCACATGATCTGTTATGCGAAGAAGGGGCCGGCTTGCCTGCCGACCCCCCTCCGTTCCAAGGAGATGCGCCCCAAAAGGACTTGAGAACACGATTGCGATCAGCTGCGATCAACTGCGATCAGCTGCGCTTAACTGGTAACGTTGATGTTGACGGTGAAGTACTCCTGGGCGAGGACATCGATCACGGTAATGACGGTGGTGCCGGTTTTCACACCGGTCACGAGGCCGGTGGGGCTGACCGTGACGTTGGCGTTGGAGGCGACATAGAAGACCGTTTCCGGGCTGTTGGAGTTGATCTTAATCTGGTAGGTCATGCCTTTTCTGATGACGGGGGATTGCGGCTGGTTGCCAATGTTGAATATCTTCAAATCTTGGTAGTCGGACAGCTTGGCGACGGCGTCGGCTATCTCCGCCACCGATCCATCTACGAATAGATCCTCGGTGGACGCATAGTAAGCCCACGCGCCAGCCCAGCTCATGGCGGTGTAGGTCGATTCGCTCAGCGATCCCATCCAGCTCACGAAGCCCGCTCTGGCTCCTTTGAGGGCCACGACGCTGACAAGGTTGGCCTTGGCTCCTTCCAACGCGAGGGTCGCGGCGACGATTTCCTCGTAGAGGGAAGTCCAGTTGTCATAGACATCGATGATTTCCTGCACAGCGACCCAGGAGGCAGCCGTGTAATCCGCCTCATCCAGGGCTGCCAAAGCCAAAGCAGCGCCCAACGCGGTCTTGTCGGGAACCTGAATCGCGCCGATATCCACGCGGGCAGCGGTCACCGGGGATCCGAAGAAGTCACGGCCGCCGTTGAAGGGCGTGCCGAGGTCGTCGTTGGCGGCGAGGGAGGCGAAGGTTCTCCCGGTCGTCAACACGTCCGTCCAGTTGTTGTTCACCACGATGCCCCCGCCAATCATCGGGGAACCCTGCTTGGGCATAAAGTTCCTCAACTGCTTAAAGATGCCGGACTTGGAGGGCACGCCCACGCCGGTGGGCGCGTATATCGTGGTCGCGGGGTACGTGGTCGTGCCGGAAGCGGTAATCGGGGTCCCCGTGGGGCCGGGATCCACGATCATCGGGTTGGCCGCCCCCAGCGGCGCATTGGTGTTGTAGACGATGGTGTTGCCCTGGCCCGCGCCGCCCGCAAGCGCCTGCGTCATGGCGGCCGGGAAGTTATAGAAGATGTTGTTCTTCCATGTAACCGGATTCCTGGTGAAGTTGGCGTTCAACCCGTAGGTGGCGCTGGAGGACACCGTGGTCAGCGGCGTGGCATTGTTGTAGAAGAACAGGTTGTTGAAGAATTGGGCGTCCACGTTCGAACCCTGCCCGGCGGTAAGGGCCGATCCATACGCATGGGTAACCCAGGTGCCGGAGAGCGCGCCGCCGTCGTCATTCTTGAAGAAGCGGGTGCGGGGGTTGTTGAAGATGACGGTGTTGTTGTAGGCGCGCAGGCCATGGTTCCCGCGGCGCCATTCGATGACGCCCCAAGTGGCGCCCTGGCCGTCGTTCTTGCTGATGTTGTAACGCCAGACATGCTGGAAGCCGTACAGCGGGTCGGTGGTGTTGCAGTTCATCATCCAACCGCCGTAGTTGTCATGGGTGTAGTTATATTGGAGATAGATGTCGTTGCAGAGGGCGTCGATCTCCATGCCCTGGCCGTCGCCGTTGCTGCCATGCGAGAAGTTGGGCTTGTTGTGCATGCCGTAGCACTCGTTGTACTGGAAGGTCACGTTCGAGGAACTCCAGGTGAAGATACCCACGGCCATTTGCGTCCTCAATTCGCAGTAATAGACCAGGTTGTTCTCCATGACCGCGTTTTCGAAGTTGTCTACGATGACAGCGTCGCCGGCGATATCGTGGAAGATGTTGTTGGAGAAGTAGGCGTTCTTATTGGGTACCCAGCCGCCCCTCGTCGTGCCGCTCGGCGGAAGGTAAGGCGCGTGATATACGGCCTGCGTCCCCGTCGCCGAAGTCCTCCAGTTGTTCCCCTGGTAGGTATTGCTCCGATTGGCCCAGGGGCTGGTATTGTTGATGCCGTCGCGCGTCAGATCATACAGCTCGCAGTTTGTGACGGTGACATCGTGGATCGCGCTGACGACGCGGTTGGCCTGTACCGGGTTTGTGTTGACCTGGAAGATGAGGCCGCCGGAGGATTTGCCCCGGTTGGTGTTGGCGCCGTGATAGCCGTGGATCACCAGGTTGTCGAAGGTGTAACCGTAAGTATCGCCGGCGTCCTCATTGTACACCAGGATGCCCCGGCGGTAGCGCGTGCCGCTGGAGCCCGTCGTGCCGGTGCCCGTCGTGGCATAGCTATCGTTCCCGTGGTTTGTGCGCGTCGTCCACGGGGAGTAGGGGTCATGCAGCTCCAGGTCGCGCACCTCGTAATGCTGCACGTTGGCCAGCCGGATTTGATCCACGCCGAAGTACGGGTAGCTGCCGTTGTTGACAAACCAGTAGGGGTAGAACACGTAGTCGGCGTTCATGTTGGGCATCACCGTGCCGGCGGCGATAGTGCCGCCGTTGCTGGCGACAGTCCCGCCCGCGACAGCCGCAGCCGGCGTGGCGGCGGTGGTACGCGTATAGTTGCCCTCCGGCGTGGGTACCAGCTTGGGACGCGGGCCCTCACCGTAGGAGGCGATGACGATGGGTGCCGCTTTGGTACCGGAACCCTTGGGTACCAGCGAACCGACAAAGGTGCCGCCCCGCTTGTACAGGATATGGTCGCCGGGCTGGAAAGCCGTGACTTGGTTGACCCTCGCGGAGGTTTTCCAGGCCGTCGCGGGCGTCAAGCCGTCGTTGGTGTCCAGGCCGTCCACGTCATCGACGTAGTAGCAACGGACGCCTGCGGGGGGAAGGTAGACCCTGTTTTCGTCGGGGCCGTCGGTGATATCGAAGTCCCCTGCGGTGGTAAGTGTCGAGACGTCTTTCGCCATGGCGGGCGCCACCACCAATCCGGCCAGGAGCACCAGCGACAACAGGGCGGCAGCCAGCCTTTTGCATGTTTGTGAACGCATTTTTCTTCCTCCTTAGTGTTTTCTCGTTTTTGATGCCGTGCTAGAACCGGAGTTTGCTCAGTTGGATCGCCGATTCGACAACCTCGGGGTAGTAGACCTCCCGCACATACTCGAGGGCAACGGTGAACTCCACCTCTTCAAAGGATGGCCGATCGATGGTGACCTCCAGGACTTTGGCCCTCCGCTTGACTAGTCCGAATTCATCCTCGTACTCCCCTTCCCATACGGAACCCTGTTCGTATTCCATGGTCAGCAGGAAATCGCCCAGTTCGTCGCCCAAGCGGGACATGGTCTTGAGATCATTCCTCGTTACGCTGATCTCCTCGGTGATCCCATTGACTGTATATTCGTATCTCACCCCCTCTATGCTCTGATATCGCTCCTTGTTGTTATGGTAAAACCCGAGGACTTGGTCGCGTAAGGCGTCCCCGAAATTTTCGCGCATGATGCCCACAATCTCCAGTTCCAGGTTGCTGTATAGAAACTGGAAATAGCCGATCGCGTCGAAGGACACCGGGCCGTAGAATACCTCGCCCGCCTCCTTCATCCGCTTCCGTTCGGCGTTCTCCCGAGCTAAACTCCCGAGCATGCCCTCATAAGTAAAGGTCTCGCAGAGGCCCAGATGGCTGCCGATGGCGAATTTCGCGTTGACTTCCAGAATCATCCGATCGGTTTTTGCGGCCAGCTCCTCATCGGTCGGCTGCCACAGATCGCGCTTGACAAAGGCTTCAAAAAAAGCGTATTCGTCGCGGCTGATATTGCGTTCGAGCCAGCCCGCCTTCTTGACGGCCGCCGGTATCTCCCCGTAGGAATCGTAGGAATCCTCCGGCGCGCCCGATATAAAAAACACCCACACACAAACTATGACGGCGCACGCCGCCAGCGCGCCGCCGACGACAAGCAGGGCACGCGTCCTGGTTTTTTTCACCGACGCCTGCGCATCGGCCTTGCCCCGCATGGCGGGGCGCCTCTTTTTACGTTGCTTCGACAGCTTCGACATGGTATCTCCTTCTCAATACGCAATACGCAATACTCATTACTCAATACAGCCCCACAAAGCGAAGCGTGGGATACAAGCGGCTCTCGGTTACGGTTACCCGGACGGCGTCCGCCGTCACGGGCGGGAAGCGGCAGATCTTCCGGAAGCCCACCGTCGTGCCGCGATAGATCTCCCGCCACGCCACGCCGTCGCGGGCGGACAGCGTAAAGGCCTCGATGCGCTGGCTCTCCCGGATCTGTTCGCACAGCACGGCGCGGCTGATGGTTACGGCGCGGGGCAATGTGACGGTGATCGCCCCCCTCTCGCCCTCGCCATGCCAGAAGCTGTCGTCGTCCACCAGGATCTCTGGGGCGGGAACCTCCGGGGCAGGGATCTCCGGGGCGGGCCTGCCCGAACCGTCATGGGCATGGGCGGCCGCACCCGGCGCGGCGAGGATGTTTACGCTGTATATCGCGCGCAGGGCATCGCCGAGTTCCCGCAACCGGGCGACGTCCGCTTCGTGGATCAGGCCCCGGGTGTCGGGCGGCACGTTGAGCAGCAGCACGGCATTGCCGCCGGCGCTGGCCTCGTAAATATCCAATAGGTTTTCCAGGGAACGCGCTTTGCCGTCGTCTTCCGGGTGGTAAAACCAGCCCGGGCGGATGGATACATCCACCTCGGCGGGGTACCAGCACAGTTCCCCTTCGTTTTCCAAGGCCCGGCGGCTGCCCAAATCCACATCCTCGGGGGAAAGCCCCCGCTCGCGGAAGTCTGTGTCGTCGCCTTGCTGGGATTTTGCCGCGATAATATGGGCGTCCCGGAGACGTACGGGTACGACGCTCCACTCCGACGGGCGGGTTTCGCCGGCCTCGTTGCCGATCCAGCGCACGTCGGGCCCGATGATCGAAATGGCGGCGTGGGGCTGGTTCCGGCGGACGATGGCGTAATAACGCTCCCAATCGTACACCTGCCGCTTGCCCTCGGGCCCCTCGCCGCAGGCGCCGTCGAACCATACGCAATACAGTTCGCCGTAGTGGGACGTAATCTCTTCCAGTTGCGCGCAGAAATAGTCGTCGTATGATTTGCCTGTCCCATAGCGAGGCTCGTGCCTGTCCCAGGGCGATAAATACAAGCCCAGCTTCAGATTAAATTTTTCGCAGGATGCGGAAAGACTGGCCACGACATCCACAGGCTGGGGCGCATACATCGCGCTGTGCCTGGTGTGGGCGGTGTCCCACAGGCAGAAGCCGTCGTGATGCTTGGCCGTGAGGATGCACGCACGCACGCCGGCGGCGCGCAACGCTTCGCACCACTGGTCGGTGTCCAGCGCGGCGGGGCGGAAGCAAGCGGGATCCTCCTGGCCGTCCCCCCATTCGCGGTTTGTGAACGTGTTCATGCCAAAGTGCAAAAAGGCCGTAAAGCCCAGCGACTGCCAGGCGATCTGCCGCTCGTCCGGTTTCACTTCCACAAGGCGGGAAATGTCCATAGTATCCACGTTCACTCCTTGCTCACTCCTTCATTTACAGGGGGAACCAGGCAATTCCCCCGGCGTCCAGTTCGAGGGGGAACGCCTCCCCGGATGCATGGACAATCGTCGAGAGCGGCTGATCCACGTTGTTCACGACACAATACGACCCCGCGTCCGGGTACACATGCATCTCTGTGCGCGCCTCTTCGCTGAACCATTCCTGCAAGCGCCCCTCTTTCCCACAGGCCCACAGCAAGGCGCGGTACAGCAACCTTGAATTCTCGGCGCTGTAAGGCAAGCCGCTGATGTACACCGTCCTGCCGCCGAACCACTGCCGCGCCGCCATCTGCACCTCTTTGTCCCGGCAAGCCAGAACATCCGCCGAGGTGGCGTAGACGTTCTTCTTGCCCTCGCCAAAGTCGATGCCGGCGGGCGCCTCCGCCGTGATAAAATGGGGCTTCACATCCCAATTGTACTTGCCGTAGCCCAGCGTATGGCCGCGCTCCAGCTCCACGCCCAGGGCATCCCCCAGCTGGAAGAATCGCCCCTCCCGCTGGTAGGCGGACGGCTCGCCGACGCCGATAAAACCGCCGCCACCGGCGATATAGGCGCGTATCGCCTCCAGGATGCCGGTGTCAGCCCAATTCTCCCCGCCGCCGTGCGCCGTATCCTGATCGCCCACCGTGAGGAGAACGTCGATATTATCCAAGATGCCCGGGTTTTGCCGGATATCGTCATAACTGATAAAGCTGACGTCGAAGGGCGCCCCGCTCAATATTTCGATGACGCCCGCGTAGCTGTAGTTCTGCTTTTGGTAAATCGCGTGGTGGACCATGTGGCAACCCCAGGCGCGCATTGCCCCCCAACAGTTGAGCACCGCCACACGCGCCATGCTGAGGGGGGCGCCCCGCGCTTGCTTTCGCAACGCGCGAAACTCGTCGGCAATCCTCTCCACGGCCTCGACAAAATCCGGGAACTGCAAGGCCAGCTTCAGATAGCCGCCATACCCGATGCGGTCGATGGGGCATCGCAGGATCGCCCGACGCGCGGTCAGCCAGTTTTCCCTGGCCTCGCCTACAGGATCGCCGCCCTCACAGAACACATCGGGGAAGAAGTACGGCAAAAACCTGCCTTCCGTATACTTGACGCCGTCGATGCCGCTGATCAGGCGTAGCGTGGAACCATTGCCGACGCTGCCCACCACCGCGTCCAAGCCGGTCTGCCGGAACTCGGGCATAAAGGGCTCCGTGCCGATCCAGTGGTCGCCCAAAAACATCATCGCCTGGCGCCCCTCTTCATGGACGATGCCCACGAGCTCGCCCACCAGGGCGCAAACCTCCCGCCGCTGGAACGCCATAAAGTCAAGGTATTCCTGGGACGGGACGCGGTATTGGTTGTTGTAATAGCCTTGGTCGATGATAAACTCGGGGCGGAACTTGTAACCGACCTCCCTTTCAAACTGCTCCAAGATATAAGGGCTGACGCTGGCCGAATAACCAAACCAATCCACGTACTTCTCGCGCCTGAGCTTATCGAAGATCAGCGTGAATTGATGGAAAAACGTGGTGAAACGAACAACATCCACATACGGCCTCGCGCGAAGGAACCCGCGCAACCGCTCCGTGGAAAAAGCCCGCGTCTTGGGCTGGCGGATATCGAATGTGATTTGCCGCTCGGTGTCCTTCCAGTCGTTGGTCACAAAGTTGTACATATGGACAGGGTCCCAGATGAGATAGGCCAAGAAGCTGACGCTGTACTCATGATAAGACACCGTATCGCAAATGAGGACGCTGCCCGATTCGGCGCAATAATCCCAGCATCCTACGGGCACGACGTCGCCGGTCGTCCTGTCTATGACCTCCCACCATCGCCGGATGTCGTCATGGGCGTTGACCTTGAGCATATCCTCGCTAAAGCCATCCAGCAATTTGATGGACAGTTCGCCGCCGCCCTGCGCCGTGTGGAAACCCGTTGAGATATAGCACTGCTGCACCTCGTCCGGATTGGCGTTTGCCCAAGCGTTGTCTTTGCGCGTCGTATAATAGGTCGCGTATATCTTCGCGCCTACATCCCTCAGCTGGGGCGGGAATTCAGTCCCGTCCGCGTCCCGTATGGCATCCGCGCCCCAGCGACGCATGGTATCAAGCGTTTGATCCACAATATCCAAGTCCGTGGGGATTGTCAGCCGGCCTATATCTTTTTTCAGTTTGCACACCAACTTTCATGAGATATGATGTTTCATAATTTCAAGCTTTGAATTGTTGAGCAATTGTCGGAAATACATAAATATACACTTATATCATATCACACTCCTTGACTCTGGGGCATAGAGAATATTAACGGCATTATGGACAATATTAACATAAACGTAACGGGGGCGCCGGTTATTTCCGACACCCCCGCCCTTGCGTGGTTGCTTTGCGTGGTTGCGCCCTATTCGCTTACCAAGCTATTCGCTCATCTTATCAAGCGGGGCGCGGACATCAGCTCGTGATGTTGATGGCGATGGTGAAGTACTGTTGGGACCAGGCATCGATCACGGTGATGATGGCGGTGCCGGTCTTGACGGCGGTCACCAAGCCTGTGGGGCTGACCGTGGCGTTGGCGTTGCCGCTCACGTAGAAGATGTTTTCCAGATTGTTGGTGTTGATGTTAATCTGGTAGGTCATGCCCTTTCTGAGGACGACGGAA
>WRCJ01000044.1 GCA_009784085.1 Oscillospiraceae bacterium
CGGCGGGACGCGCAGGGGCGCGTCCCCTACGGACGGGGGACGTCGGCGTGGGGTGCGCGTCGGCGGCGGCCTACATATGGTCCGGCGTGGATACGCCCAACAGGGACAATGCGTTGCGTAGGACTTGGCGTACGCAGGAGGCCATTAGCAGCCTGGCTTCGGCCAGCTGTTTTTCCGCGCCTTTGATCCGGTGGGCGTTATAGAACCGATGGAAGGCGCCAGCCAATTCTATCACGTAGCGGTTGACGCGCGAGGGATCCAAATGCTGGGCGGCCAGCCGCAGTTCCTCTGGGTAGGCGGCCAAACATTTAATGAGCGCGCGCTCTTCCGGTTTTTGCAGCAGATCCAACTGGGCTTCCTGGGCATCCGGCACAGGAAACCCTTCTTCGCGTAGCTTTTCCATCAGGCTGGCGATGCGCGCGTGGGCGTACTGCACATAGTACACCGGGTTGTTTGGATCCTGGCGCACCGCTAGCCCCAGGTCGAATTCCAAGTGGGAGTCGGCTTGGCGTTGGTTGAAAAAGAATCGCGCCGCGTCCACGGATATCTCATCCAGCAGATCGGCCAGCGTGATGGCCTGCCCGGTGCGCTTGGACATCTTGACCGCCTCGCCGTCCCGGACGAAGCGCACCATCTGCATGAGCACCACCCGTAGACGTTCCGGATCGATGCCCAGCGCGGCCATGGCCGCCTTCATCCGAAGAACGTGGCCATGGTGGTCGGCGCCCCAGACATCGATGACGATGTCGAACGCGCGCTCGATGAATTTGTCGCGGTGGTAGGCGATGTCCACGGCGTAGTAGGTGTAGAAACCGTTGGACTTGACCAGGACCTCGTCCTTATCCCCCCCATAATCGGTCGCCCGGAACCACAACGCCCCGTCTTTGTCATAGGTCGCATCCTTTTGTGTCAAATAATCGATGGTTTCTTTGATATATCCGCTATTATGTAGCGAAGATTCGGCATACCATGTATCATAGTGGATGCGGTAGCGTTCCAGATCGCTTTGCATCCGGGCGACATTTTGGGGCAGGGCGAAATCGACGAGTTCCTGGCGGCGTCCCTCCGCCGGTATCCCCAGCAACCTATCTCCTTCCCCCTCCCCTTCCCTTTCGATGAAGGCTAAGGCAAAATCCTTGATATACGCGCCGTGATACCCATCCTCCGGGAAGGCGGCCTCCTGCCCCAATGCCTGCAAATAGCGGGCTTCCAGGGATTTCCCAAATAGATCGACCTGGTGCCCGGCATCGTTGAGGTAAAACTCCCGCCCTACGTCATATCCGACGGCGCCCAAGATCGACGCCAAGGAATCCCCCAGCACGCCGCCGCGGGCGTTGCCTGTGGTCATGGGGCCGGTAGGATTGGCCGACACAAATTCCACCATGACTTTTTTGCCGGCGCGCGTGTTGGCTATGCCGTATTCGTCACCCCGCGCGGTGATGTTGCGCAGGACGGCGGCGTACCAGCGGTCGGAGAGGCGGGCGTTGAGGAAACCGTAACCGCCGACTTCCAAAGAGGAAAAATAAGAATCGCGCAAATCCGCGCACCGCGCCACCGCCTCCGCCATGTCGCGTGGCGCAATCCCTATCGCTTTGGCGTTCGCCAAGGCAAAATTGGATGCCCAGTCCCCTCGGGTAGGGTCCCTGGGCGGTTCGACTTCGGCCGTGCAGGCGCCCGGGGGCAACGCCCCCTCGGAGACCGCTTGGCCGTAGGCGGTTAGTATGATTTGCCTGAGCGCGTCTTTAGCGGCCTGTACATCGTTCATACATTCGCTCCGCTTTCTACGATTTACGATTTTAGATTACGATTTCAAGGAAGAGACGTTGACCGTGATTCTGTTGAGCCCGGTGAACGCCTGGTCGATTTCCAGTTCGTAGTCCACCTCGATTTTTCCGCCATCGTCCGTGAGGGAGGCACTGACGCGGCTGGCGCTGACCCCCACAGTCATGGGAACCTCCCCTGTTTCGTAGTAGGACAGATGTCGCTGCCCCTGCTCGAAGATCATATGGGAACACACATCCCCCATGCGGGACAGCACGACACGGGGTCCTTCCACGCGCAATGTCGTCGTGGTGCCTTCCATGCCGGTCAGCTCGCTTTCGCGGTATGTGATCATGTAGTCGCCGCCCTCCCTGGAGAAGTGGCCCGGCGTTATTAGCTCTATCTGATCAAGTCCATCGGACTCTGATAATAATTGTCGCCCCTGAATGGAGATCAATACGTTTCTGTCCATACCCGTTTTGCCCCCTCTAAGTCACCATATACTATCCATTGTACCACGACTATCCTTTGATGTCTACCTTTTGTATGGGGCCATCCAGCGGATGCCCTAAAAAAAGTTCGGCGTTCTGCGCGTACCTGTCTGGGCAGTCGCTGACAAAATAGAGTCGCGCGCCGCGTTCGCCGCATGTGTCACGTTCGCCGCATGTGTCGTGTGCGCCGTGTGCGACGCATCCTCCCTCGACAGCCGCGGCCTCCCCGGGCAGGGTCTCCCCGGGCAACGATCGGGCGGCCGCCCGCGCCACCGCCTCGCCGGAGTCGATCAAGGCCACCTCCGACCCCACGATCTCCGCAATGAGCCCCGACAGCAGGGGAAAGTGCGTACAGCCCAGGATGAGGGTGTCCACCCGCGCTTCCATCACCGGCTGCAGGTATTCCTGAAGGATAATCGTTGCGGCCAGATCCCCCTTTTTCCCGCGCCCGTTTTCTACCAGCGATACCAACAGTGGACATGCCTGGGATGTCAGCTCGACAGTGGGATCCAACGCCTGGGCGGTTTTCTCATAGGCGCCTGACGCCACCGCCGCCTGGGTGGCCAGCAAGCCTATCCGTCCGTTGCGCGTCGCTTTTACCGCCGACCGGGTTGATGGTTCCACCACGCCCAGCAACGGGAAGGGATAGGCGCCGCCCAGCGCGGGCAGGCAAGCCGTGCTGGCCGTGCCGCAGGCTATCACCAGCATCTTTATGTCGAAGCCTTGCAAAAAGGCAATGTTTTGCCGCAGGTACTTGTGGATCAACTGCGGGGAGCGCGTGCCGTACGGCAACCTGGCCGTGTCCCCGAAGAAGACCAAATCCTCATTGGGTAACAACGTATCCAATGCCCGCACGGCTGTTAGCCCCCCCAAGCCGGAGTCGAAAACGCCTATGGGGCGTTTGGCGCGGGCTATGTGTGGTTGTGCGGCGATGGCAAACGCCCCCTTCTTAAACATAATTTCTAAACAATCTGTTAAATGCTCGCCTAACTATCCATCTTGTAATTCCTAATCAATTTAGGTGTATTCAATTTATATATTTAGTTGTTTTATATTTTATCTCGTTATATTTTTTCCCCTCTTGTTGCAATGGTTTGCTATTATTCGCATTTTTCGCCGTTTTCCCCCCAGCAATCTCCCTGCATGAAATATTCATACCGGAACGCGGGATAATGGCGCGATTTTTTCCGCTGTCAAGGGAATCTGCTTTACACCCTCAATTCGCCTCGATTCGCCTCGATTCACGTCAATTCGCCTCTCCTGGGTCGAACCCGCAGCATTTCTTGTATTTCTTGCCGCTACCGCAGGGACAGGGGTCGTTGCGGCCGACCTTTTGGGCGACGGTTTTGCGCACCGGCCTCTTTCTATCCGACCCGTCGGATTGGCCTGTCGAGGTGACCTTCGCCACTTGCTCCCGCTTGGGTCCTTCCTGGCCCCTGACCTGCGCGGTGAACACGTGGCGCACCGTATCCTCTCGAATGGCGGCGATCATCTCGTCGAACATCTCGAAGCCCTCGCTCTTGTACGCGACGACCGGATCCATCTGGGCGTAGGCGCGCAACCCGATGCCTTGGCGTAGCTCATGCATCGCGTCGATATGATCCATCCAGTGGCTGTCAACCATCTTGAGCAGGACGACCCGCTCCAGCTCGCGCATGATACCCGGCCCTAGCGCCGCCTCTCGCTCTGCGAGGGCCTTCATAGCTTTGTCCTGCAACAACTCGGAGACTTTGTTCGGCGTCATTTTCCGCAATTCGCCCTCTGGGATGTCCATCTCGCCGCGCCTGAGGAACATGCCTTCGAAAGGCTGGACTACCGCGCTTAAACTGGCGGGATCGAAAAAGCGCATCTCCCCGCTGAGGCGGCGCACCGCCTGATCGGCGATACCCTTGACCATCTCGACGATACTTTCATGCAAGTCCTCTCCGTCCAGCACCTTTTTGCGCTGGCCGTAAATGATCTCCCGCTGGCGGTTCATCACGTCATCGTAATCCAATACATGCTTGCGCGACTGGAAGTTGCGCGACTCCACCCGTTTTTGGGCGTTTTCGATGCCGTTGGAGAGGATCTTCTGGTCGATGGGGGTGTCCTCGTCCATGCCCAACGCGCTCAGCATCCCGGAGACGCGGGAAACGCCGAACACGCGCATGAGGTCGTCTTCCAGCGATATCAAAAACCTGGATCCACCCGGGTCGCCCTGGCGGCCGGCCCGCCCCCGCAGCTGGTTGTCGATGCGCCGCGATTCATGCCGCTCGGTACCCACGATGAACAGCCCGCCGGCTTCGCGGACCTTGTCGGCTTCCACGGCGATAGCCTCTTTGCGCTCCGCCAGCCGTTCCCGGTACAGGGCGCGGGCCTCTATGATTTCCTCGTTGTCGGTTTCCGCGTACCCCGTGGCTTCTGTGATAATCTCCTCCGGTATGCCACGCTTGCGCAAGTCGGCCACGGCTAAGTATTCCGCGTTGCCGCCCAGCATGATGTCGGTGCCGCGCCCGGCCATGTTGGTCGCCACGGTCACCGCGCCCACGTGGCCTGCCTGGGCGACGATCTCAGCCTCCTTCTCGTGGTTCTTGGCGTTGAGCAACACATGGGGGATGTTATCGCGGCGCAACAGCTTAGACAGCTCCTCGTTCTTCTCGATGGACACCGTGCCCACCAGCACGGGCTGCCCCCTTTCATGGCACTCTTTGATCTGACGGACGATGGCCCGTTTCTTGCCCGCGTCAGTCTTGTACACCGCGTCCGTGTGATCCGCGCGGATCATGGGCTTGTTGGTCGGGATTTCGATGACATCCAGCTTGTATATTGTCGAAAACTCTTCCTGCTCGGTCATGGCCGTGCCGGTCATGCCGGATAGTTTGTCGTACATGCGGAAATAGTTCTGGAAGGTGATGGTCGCCAGCGTTTTGCTCTCGCGCTCGACCTTGACGCCCTCCTTGGCCTCGATAGCCTGGTGCAAGCCCTCCGAATAGCGGCGGCCAAACATCAGGCGGCCTGTGAACTCGTCGACGATGATGACCTCGCCTTCGCGCACGACGTAGTCGGTATCCCTCTGCATGAGCCCGTGGGCCCGTATGGCTTGGTTGATATGGTGGGCGATGGTGACATTCTCCGAATCGGAGAGGTTGTTCAGCCCGAAATACTTCTCGCTCTTGGCCGTGCCGCTGGGGGTGAGCGTGACCGCGCGAGCCTTCTCGTCCACCACGTAGTCGCCGTCGATGTCGTCGTGCTCCACCTTGGCGTCCAGCTCCACCACTTTGACGCGGCGCAGACCGGCGGCCAAACGGTTGGCGCGTTCGTACAAATCGGTGGACTTTTCGCCTTGCCCGGAGATGATCAGCGGCGTGCGCGCCTCGTCTATCAGGATGGAGTCCACCTCGTCGACAATGGCAAAAGAGTGTCCGCGCTGCACCTGATATTCCTTATAAATAGCCATATTGTCGCGCAGGTAGTCGAACCCGAACTCGTTGTTGGTGCCGTATGTAATGTCTGCGGCGTATGCCTTCTGCCGGTCGGAAGGCTCCACGCCGTGTACGATCAGCCCCACCGTAAGGCCCAGATAGCGGTAGACCTTCCCCATCCACTCGGAATGGTAGCGGGCGAGGTAATCATTCACCGTGACGATGTGTACGCCATTGCCGGTTAGTCCGTTGAGATACGCCGGCAGCGTGGCCACCAGGGTCTTCCCCTCGCCGGTGCGCATCTCGGCGATGCGCCCTTGGTGCAGGACCATGCCGCCTATCAGCTGCACCCGGAAATGCCGCAGCCCCAGCACCCGCTCCGATGCCTCGCGCACCGTGGCAAATGCCTCGGGGAGGATGGCTTCCGTTTCCTCGCCATCCGCCAGCCTCTTTTTGAAAATATCGGTCATGCCGCGCAGCTCGCCGTCGGACAGTTTGCGATAGTCGCCCTCCAGTGCCTCGATCTGGTTGACGATTGGCGTGAGCCGTTTGAGTTCCCTGTCCGAGTGTGAGCCGAACACCTTCGAAATCAGTCCCATGGGGAATAGCCTCTCTTTCTATTGCAGATACGCCATTGCATCGATTATATCACATAAGGGGAAACCGTGGCAAACCTTTTTGTCTTTTCGCCATTCCATTTTCCCCACGCCCACGCCACTTCCCTACTCCACTTCCCTACTCCACTTCCCCCACGCACATGCCCACGCCCACGCCATTTTCCCCACACATTTTCCCCACCATTTTCCCCACACCATTTGACTTTTTCCCATGTTGCTGTATAATAGTACTTGTGCCCGAAAAAACATTGTCACGGGTTCCTTGCTTCCGGCTTGCCAACCGGGGGCCATATGTCCAAAAGGAGGTGTAAACATGGCAAAATCCACGGCGAAGTACGAAACCATCTATATCCTCAACCCAACGCTTGGCGAAGAGGATACCGCCGCCCTTGTGCAAAAATTCAATGCGCTGGCCGAGAGCCACGCGACGCTGGGCGATGTCGAAGAGTGGGGGAAGCGTCGGCTGGCTTATGAGATCAACAAGCTGACCGAGGGATACTATGTGCTTATGAACTATGAGAGCGCGCCCGATTTCCCCGCCGAACTAGAGCGTGTCCTGAGCATTAACGAAGGCGTAATCCGTTGGCTGACAATCTGCAAGGATCAATAAAGGAGTGAAAACATTATGTTGAACAAAGTCATCTTAATGGGCCGATTGACCAGGGACCCCGAGTTGCGCCACACCCAGAACAACACCCCTGTCGCGTCAATGCGCCTTGCCGTGGATCGGGGTTACCGGCGCGATTCCGCCGAGCCACATCAACAATCCGCCGATTTTTTCGACATCGTATGCTGGCAACAGCAGGCTGAGTTCGTGTCCAAATGGTTCCGCAAGGGGCAACTTGTCGCGGTAGCCGGCCGCTTGCAACAGCGCGATTGGAAGGATCGCGACGGCAACAACCGCACCTCGGTCGAGGTGGTTGCGCAAGAAGTCCATTTCGCCGAAAAGAAAAGCGACAGCCAAGGCCAAGGCGCAGGCGCTTACCCGCCTCCCGGCGCCTCCCTGGATGGGCCGGAACCAGCCGGATCCATCGACTCGGCGCCGCCGGCGCCCCTGCCCCCCATGGTATCCTCCGGCTTTGCCGAGTTGGATGACGACGACGGCGAATTGCCGTTTTGAAAACCTTGACGGGCATATTCGCATAGCTCAACTTCGCATAGCTCACGCCTAGAATTATTATTGAATTTTTTGAAAAGGGAGTCTTTCCTATGCCAATGGATCGTCCGCAACGCGGCCGCAAACGCCGCAAGGTATGTTCTTTCTGTGTCGACCGTATCGAACATGTCGACTATAAAGATACGGCCCGCCTCCGCAAGTATCTGTCCGAGCGTTCCAAGATCCTGCCCCGCCGCATGACCGGCGCATGCGCCGCCCATCAGCGCGACCTGACCATAGCCATCAAGCGCGCGCGCCATCTGGCGACGCTTCCCTTCGTAACCGACTGACTATGGGGGCGGGGGCGGCCTTGCGGCCGCCCCCGCCTACTATTACCTCAATATTTTTGAAAATAGGGGTTATCAGCCATGCCGCGCATCGATAAGGAGAATTACTACCTGGACATCGCCCAGGCCGTACTGAAACGGTGTACCTGCTGGCGCCGGCATTACGGGGCCATTATTGTAAAAAACGATGAAATCATTGCCAGCGGCTACAACGGCGCGCCGCGCGGCCGGGGCAACTGCATCGATCTGGGGCTGTGTATGCGCGAGAAGTTGAACATCCCCCGGGGGGAGCGATATGAGATGTGCCGTTCGGTACACGCCGAGGCCAACGCCATCATCTCGGCCGCCCGCCGCGAAATGCTTGGCGCCACGCTGTACATGACCGGGCTAGACGCCAACACGGGGGAATTGCTGGCCGACACCACCTCCTGCCCCATGTGCAAACGGCTGGTCATCAACGCCGGCGTCAAGAAGGTCGTCGTACGCAACACTGCGGAGCAGTATACGATTTATGACGTGCAAAAGGATTGGGTTTTATACGACGAATCGCTGTCCGGCACGTTTGGGTACTGACAAATGTTCTACTCACTTTGCGGGAAAATTGTCCATAAGGAGTCCCTCCTGGCCGTCGTCGACGTGTCGGGCGTGGGCTATGCCTGCCGCACCAGCATGGCGACCTTGGGCAACCTGGAAGTCGGGCGGGAGGCCACATTGTATACGTACCTGCATGTGCGGGAAGGCATCTTCGATTTGTACGGCTTTGCCGGCCGCGAGGAACTGTCGGCCTTCAAGATGTTGCTGGGCATCTCGGGCGTGGGGCCGCGCGCGGCGTTGTCCATCCTGTCGTCGACTACCCCTGAACGCTTGGCCATGTCGGTGCTGAGCAGGGACGAAAAGGCGCTGACCGCCGCCGCCGGTGTGGGCAAGAAGCTGGCGCAGCGCATCGTGATGGAGCTAGAGGACAAAATGGGCAAATCCTTCGGGCTAGACGCCGCCGGCGGCGGCATCGGTGCAGGTGCCGGCGCAGGTGCCGCGTTCCCCGGCGCCTTGCCCCTAGGGGGCGGCAAGTTGAGCGAAGCCCAAGCGGCCCTCGTGGTGCTGGGCTATTCCCCCGCCGAGGCGGCTTATGCGCTGAAGGGCGTGGACGCCGACGCGCTGACCGTGGAGGAAACCATCCGCGCGGCGTTGCGTAGCATGGTGAGCTTATGAGTATACAGTTCGACGAGATGGAAAAACGCCTCGTAACCCCCTCCCCTTCCCCCGACGACGAGCATGAGGGTTCGCTTCGCCCGCGATCCCTGCGGGACTACACCGGCCAAGAACGCGCCTGCGACAGCCTGACCGTTTTTATCGAGGCGGCGCGAGGACGTAAGGAACCGTTGGACCATGTCCTGCTATACGGCCCCCCTGGCCTGGGCAAGACCACGCTGGCCGGGGTCATCGCCTGCGAAATGGGGGTAAACATCCGGGTGACATCCGGCCCGGCCATTGAGAAAGCCGGCGATTTAGCCGCGCTGCTGACCAACCTGAACGAACATGATATCCTTTTCGTAGACGAAATCCATCGCCTAAACCGGGCGGTGGAGGAGGTCCTCTACCCAGCCATGGAGGACTACGCCGTGGATATAATCTTGGGGAAAGGTCCATCCGCCCGCTCGATACGGCTGGATCTGCCCCGTTTTACGCTGATCGGGGCCACCACCCGCGCCGGGCAGCTCACGGCCCCGCTCCGCGATCGTTTTGGCGTCGTGCTACGCTTGGAACTTTACACGGCCGAGGAGCTGACCCGCATCGTCACGCGCAGCGCCTCCATCCTGCGCATCGATATCGAGCCGGACGGCGCCACAGAGATCGCCCGCCGTTCCCGCGGCACGCCGCGCGTCGCCAACCGCATCCTCAAGCGGGTGCGCGACTACGCCCAGGTGCGGGCGGACGGCGTTATCACGCGGGAGGTGGCCGACCAGGCGCTGGGGATGCTGGAGATCGACGAGCTGGGGTTGGATGCCGTCGATCGGCGCATGCTGTCGTCCATCATCGGCCACTTCGACGGCGGCCCGGTGGGCTTGGACACGCTGGCGGCCACTATCGGCGAGGAATCGGTTACGCTGGAGGATGTCTACGAGCCGTTCCTGATGCAAATGGGCTTCCTCAACCGTACGCCCAGGGGCCGCTGTGTCACAAAAAACGCCTACGCGCATTTGGGCCTGCCCGTTCCCGCCGGGGACTTTGAGCAGTTAAAAATGGAAAATGGATAAGGGATAAGGGATAAGGGAAAACGGATGAGGGGTGAGGGGTAACGCTTTATGGGTAATCTTTTCGGAACCGATGGCATACGGGGCGTGGCTGGCGAAACGCTCGACGGGCAACTGGCTTTTCGCGTGGGGCAGGCCGCCGCGCTGACCTTGAGCCGCGCCGAGGGGCATCGCGCGCGCGTGCTGATTGGCAAGGATACCCGCATATCCTCCGACATGCTGGAAGCGGCGTTGGCCGCCGGGGTGGCCTCTGTCGGCGCCGACGCCATATTGCTGGGCATTATCCCCTCGCCCGCTGTCGCCTATCTGACGGTGCGCGACGGCGCGGATGCGGGCATTGTCATCTCGGCGTCGCATAATTCCTTTGAACACAATGGCATCAAGATATTCGGCAGGGAAGGCTTCAAGCTCTCCGACAAACTGGAGTCCGATATCGAGGCCCTGATTGCCACCCCAGATACCATGTCTATGCCCATGCCCATGCCCGTACCCATGCCACAGGCCATGTTTGCCGATGTGGGCCGCATCACAACGGACGACACGTCGGCCTTGCGCTACGTATCCTTCCTCGCCGGCACGGTGGACGCCGATCTGTCCCATCTGCGCGTTGCCGTAGACTGCGCCAACGGCGCGGCCGCGCGTACGGCCGAGGCGTTGATGCAAAAGATCGGCATTGGCCATTCGCTGCTGTTCGACCGGCCCGATGGGTGCAATATCAACGACCGGTGCGGATCGACCGACATGCAGGCCCTATGCGGGCATGTGGTGGAGGGCGGCTTCGATTTGGGGCTGGCTTTCGATGGCGACGCGGACAGATGCCTAGCCGTCGATCACAAGGGACAGATCATCGACGGCGATCGCATCTTGGCCATATGCGCCCTGGTCGAAAAGGAACGCGGCGCCCTGTCCCAGGATACCGTGGTCGCCACCGTCATGAGCAACTTGGGTTTCCACGCCTTCGCGAAGGAGCATGGGTTCTCGGTCGTGACCACGGCTGTGGGCGACAGGCAGGTGCTGGAGAAGATGCTGGCATGTGGATACGATCTGGGCGGCGAGCAGTCGGGGCACTTGGTATTCCGCCGCCTTACCACCACCGGGGATGGCCAACTCACCGCCCTGCGCTTCCTGTGCGCGGTCGCCCAGTCCGGCCGTTCCGCCCATGAGCTACTGTCCGGGTTTACACAATACCCGCAAGTGCTGGTCAATGTCCGCGTGACAGGCCCCCATAAGCGAACGATATCCGAGCATCCCGAGGTGTGCGCCGCGATCGCGGAAGCCGAGACGGCCCTCAAAGGCAACGGCCGCATCTTGGTGCGCCCCTCGGGCACCGAGCCGCTGGTGCGGGTCATGGTCGAGGGTCTGGTGGAATCCCAGGTTCGGGCGCTGGCCGACGAGGTGGCGGCGGTCATCAGCCGGGTAAAGGCG
The DNA here is from genome assembly GCA_009784085.1 of Oscillospiraceae bacterium. Lineage (GTDB taxonomy): Bacteria > Bacillota > Clostridia > Oscillospirales > UBA929 > JAIRTA01. Next base: position 11,391 of record WRCJ01000044.1, read on the forward strand.
CCTGCGTGAGGTGTGTCACGCCATTACCATATCATAAGCATCATATATATGTCATATACTATAATACTATATAGAATCTAGGTGATATAGAATGCAACTCCATCCCGAAGTCGCGGCCATGGCGCGGGATTGCGCCCAAATCCGACAAAGCCTGCACCGGATACCGGAGTCGGGTTTTGAGGAGTACAAGACGAGCGCCTACATACTGGACTTTCTCAAGCGTTACCCCCCCGACAGCGTGCATACTTTGTCCGAAACGGGCATTAAGGCCACGTACTATACCCCTGGCGCCACAGAAACCATCGCCTTTCGCGCCGACATGGACAGCCTGAGCATCCGCGAAAGAAACGATGTGCCATACAAATCGGAACACGCGGGCAGGATGCATGCCTGCGGGCACGACGGCCACATGACCATGCTGCTGCTATTTGCCCGGCTTTTGAGCCAGAACCGGGACAAGCTGGGCGTCAATGTCGTGCTGTTGTTCCAGCCAGCCGAGGAGGGCAAGTGCGGCGCCTCGCGGATGGTGCAAGACGGCGCGCTCACCGATCCCGACGTAGGGAAAATATATGGGATTCACTTGTGGCCGGACATCCCCCGCGGCAAGATTGGCGTCCGCTGGGGTCCTATGATGGCGAAGGCATGTGAATTCGACATCACAGCCCACGGCTTGAGTTCCCATGGGGCAAGCCCGCAAATGGGCGTGGACGCGATTGTGGCGGCCGCGACGCTGATCACAATGCTCCAAACGGCCCTCACGCGCAACATCGACCCGCTATCGGGCGCACTGCTTACTATCGGCAAGATCGACGGCGGCGTCACGCGCAACATCATCGCGGACGAGGTCGTTATGAACGCGACGCTCCGCGTTTTCTCCGAAGATGTCTATATCCAGCTCATGCGGCGCATCCGCGCCATGGCCAGCGGGGTCGCCGAGGCCACCAGCGCAGACTTCGAAATCAAGGAGCTTCAACACTATCCCTGCGTGGACAACCCGAGGGAACTGGTGGAAGACTTCTACCGATATGTCGATATGGACGATCTTGTCATCGCCGATCCGGTGCTCATCGCGGAGGACTTCTCCTGCTACCAGCAGGAGATACCGGGGTTGTTCCTGTTTTTGGGCGTGGGCGGCGGCAAAAACAAGGTGCCGCTACACAACCCCCTGTTCGATTTTGACGAGGACGCGCTACTCGTCGGCGTCGAGCTGTACCGACGCCTAGCGGGGCTATGAATGTGAATTTGAATGGAAGCGGGAGTGGAAGTATGAGCCTTGATACTTATGAAGCAATGCTTGAAACCGCCGCTACTGACGATGCTATTTCTGAAGCAGAGGCAGAACTAGCCAAAGGCGGGCAACTACACGACGCGGCACAGGCATTGGAGTCCCTAAGGGGTAAACACTTTGGCAGATCAAATTCCGAATTGGACAAGGTGCGGCAAAAAATTGAGCGGGGGAAAGAAGCGGCGCGGGATGGAAAGGTATATACATCAGATGAAGCCCGTCGCCTTTTAAGCGAGCAATGATCATCTATCAGACGGTTGAAACCCATGTTAATATTTAGCCATCATCCACGGCAAGCGTGAATATGCAAGTCCAAAGGGCGCAGAATAACTGTCTGCGCTTTTTCTTTATGATACGGTGGGACACGCGGGGGCGCGGCGGCGCGGGTACGGCGGGCCGAGCGAGCGCGTCAGGGATGCCGCGCCCTACGATGGACGGGGGGACGTGCGGCGGTGGCGGGCGGGGGCGCGCGGCGGCGCGTCAGGGATGCCGCGCCCTACGATGGACGGGGGGACGTGCGGCGGTGGCGGGCGGGGGCGCGCGGCGGCGCGTCAGGGA
>WRCJ01000045.1 GCA_009784085.1 Oscillospiraceae bacterium
GCGGCGCCCTTCTCGCTGAAAAACAGCGACAGGAGATAGATCATATCGGGCGGTTCGCAGATCAGATCCTTCTCTTGCAACATCTGGTCAACCGTGGCTAACAGCTTATCCGCGTCAATCTCCAGCATAGCGGCGGCTTTCTCTATCAATGTCTCGCGCTGGACGAAACAGTGACCGTCGCCGGAGAAATCGTTCAATACGTAGATAATTCCGCTTCGGCAACGGTAATGGCTCTCGCGATCGAAACCCATCTTCAGGGCGATTTGATCCGCTGTCTTGAATCCGACGCCCCAGATGTCGTCCGCAAGCCGGTATGGGTTTTCCTTGACGGTGGCGATGCTGTCGTTGCCATACTTTTTGAATATTTTGAACGCATGCGTGGTGCTGACGCTGTGTTCTTGCAGGAAAATCATGATGTTCTTGACTTCTTTTTGATCCGCCCATGCCTTTTTAACCATAGCGACCCGCTTGCTGCCGATGCCTTCTACCTCAATCAGTCTGTCCGGTGCTTCCTCAATGACGGCCAGCGTGTCGGCGCCGAACTTCTCCACGATGCGCCGGGCAAATTTGGGGCCGACGCCCTTGATCATCCCCGAACCGAGGTATTTCTCGATCCCGAGTATGGAGGCGGGAAGGGACTCCTTCCATTGCGCGGCAGAAAACTGGCGCCCATACCGCCGGTCTATCGTCCACTCGCCCAGCATCGTGAGCACCGATCCGACATTGACAGCCGCCAGGTTCCCGACCACCGTCACAAGCTCATGGAACCCTTTGACCCGCGCCCGAAGGACGGTATAGCCATTGTCCTCGTTGACGTAGGTCACCCGCTCAACGATACAGCGCAAACGTTCCATTACGCTTCCGCCCCGCGCCTGTACGCTAAATCGGATGGCGCCCCTGATGCCCCTGGCGCCCCCAGCAGATCCCCCGTTTTCAAATTCCGCACCTCACCGCAGTGGATCGATCCACTTGTACTCGCGTACCATTTTACATGAAAACAAGATAAAAAGCAACGCTTTGGCGATCTGCGTGGTTGCGATCCACGTGTGGTGATCCACGTGTGGTGGTTCGCTTTGGTGGTCTGCGAGAATACTTTTTCCAACTCCCTTGATTTTCCTCTCGTATTCGAGTATAATAAGGTTGTTACTGATAATACTCGAACGCGAGGTGCTTGTATGGGGTATATAAAAAGGGACATTGACCCACTGGTCTTGGAAGTTGCGAAGAGTTACAGCGCGGTCATGATAACCGGTCCGCGGCAGGTCGGCAAGACGACTACGCTCAGAAACCTGTTGGGCGAAGGATGCCGGTTTGTTTCGCTGGACAGCAAAGAGAACCGGCAGCTTGCCCGGAACGATCCCGAGTTGTTTTTATCGCTCAATCCGCCCCCGGTGATTATCGATGAGATACAATACGCGCCTGAGTTGTTTCCGTATATTAAAATGGAAATTGATAACGGTGCCCCGCCGGGAAGCTACCTGATGACCGGATCGCAGATGTATCACCTGATGAAACTGGCTGGGGAATCCCTTGCCGGGCGCGCCGCTATTCTGCGCATGTCGGGGCTTTCGCAGCATGAAATCCACGGCAGCGGCGAATGCCTGCCGTTTGCCGTGAGCTTGGACTGCCTGCAAAAACGCGCGGGGTACGGCAAACCTACCGATGTACTCGGACAGTTCGAGCGCATCTGGAACGGCTCCCTGCCAGCCCATATCAGCGGGAAGCATGAAAACCGTGACATTTTTTACAGCAGTTATATCGATTCCTATATCGACCGCGACATAAAAGACATGGTTGATTTGAAAGATGACTACTTATTCCGTGACTTTGTACGCGCCGCCGCTTGCCGCGCGGGGGAAATGTTGAACATACACGCCATTGGATCGGATGTGGGCGTTTCGGATGAAACGGCAAAAATGTGGCTAGGCCATATGGAAAAGTCGGGAGTTATCTTTTATTTACGTCCGTTTTCCAACAATCTGCTGAACCGCACTATCAAAAAGACACCTAAGCTGTATTTTTTCGATACGGGCTTAGTGGCATATTTAACAAAATACTCGTCACCCGAAATACTGATGAACGGCGCGATAAACGGCGCGATTCTCGAAAACTATGTAGTGTCTGAACTAATAAAAACCTACACAAACAACGGGCTTCCCTATTACGCGCACTATTACCGAGACATTGACAGAAAAGAAGTGGATATCGTTTTGGAAAGCGACGGAGAAATCCACCCAATTGAAATCAAAAAAACCGCTTCACCGCCCACGGGGCTCGCGAACGTGTTCAAGGTGCTGGACAAAGCGAGCGTACCCAGGGGGACGGGCGCCGTGATTTGCACAAAGAGAGAATTATCTGCGCTTGATAAGGATACGATGATCGTGCCTGTTTGGGCGATATGATCAATATGGTTGTGATGGTACTTTCTTCTGATCGCATAGTTCCCTTACCAAGCGCGGCCAGCCTTCGCCTACAACGTGTCGTTCTTCGGGGCAATCTCTTCATAATAAGTAACAGGCAGACCGTTTTTCGCGATCTGCCTGTTTTGTTTAGTCGTCAAGTTGTTATGGCAGGCGTGTCAAGCCGGTTCCGCTTTTTTTGCGCTCACCTTTTGCGTCCCAATCTCTGCCGCCGCCCCTACCTCTGCCGCCGATTCCTCCTCTTCTTCCTCTTCCTCTTTCCGCCTTTTTTTGAAGATCAGGAAGAACCAGAGCAGTCCCGAGACGAGGCAGAGCCCCGCAATGCTCCCGTAGAACAACGGTTTGTTGGCGTAGAAGATGACGATGCCGCTGATGGAGACGGTCACGTTCTCATACGACGTCTCATTGAGGTTGGTGTCTCCCGTTTCGTTTTGCGCGTAGTCGTCACATCGGATCGTGACGTTCAGGTCCAGCCCCGGGGGCACCGTGAAGACAAGCTTGCCCCCGCCATCTTTCAGCGCGTCATGGAGGTCTTTCCCGGAGAGGTCCAGCCGCGTCGCGATGTCGTTGCCGTCCCCGTCCTGCAACAATTTGCCGCCGCTGTCGGTGATGACGACCTTAATGCTTCTCAGGCGCCCGCCGTCGTCCTTCGGGATGACCGTCACGGTTTGTGTTTCCACCTGGTACCGCCCGTTGCTCATCAGCCCGGAGACCGTGAGTGTCGGCTCTTTCCTGTCCACGACAAAATTGAGTTCGCAACTCTCGATATCGCTGTAGGCGACGTTGCCCGCCTTATCCGTCGAAGACACCACGACGGCGTACAAGCCTTCCTCTCGGCACAGGGATTTGTCGATGGTGTAGGTGTAGTGGCGCCAACGTCCGTCCCCTCCGGTCATTTCCACGGTGTAGCCGGCGCCCTCCCGGAGCTCCGTACCGTTGAGCGTGACTTTGTGGGACGTGATTTCCTCTACATTGGTCTCGAATATGACGATGTCATGATAGACTTCCTGCACATAGTATATGTCGGCCATATTGTCCGTATCCTCGCCCAGCGCGAAGCTGGATCCGCGGCGATTGACCGAGAATTCCGCCAGCGATGTCTCGACGCCGCCTGCATCGGTGAATGTGATGACTTCGTTTTTGTTGCCCGACATGTCGGTCGCCGAGCAGGTGAGCGAATAGATGCCGTCGGCTTCCAGGTTTTCGAACGTGTAGGCGCATGTATCTCGATCGGGTCCGATGGTTTCCATTGGGGGGGCGGGGATGCTGATTTTCTGGAAGGCGCCGTTTTCGTCCCGCGTGACGGCGTTCAGCGACACGGTGAAGCTGGCCGGATCCAGGTTGGTGTCGTTGGCTATGAGCGTAAACCCGATGGTTACCCCGTTGTTGGCCGACTCGTGGGCGATGCCGGTCGCCGCAATCTCGGGCTTTTCGGTATCGATGGTCAGCTGTCCGGAGGTGTAGTCCGCCATGGGATTGCCGGAGCGATCCTTGTAGGTGATGGAAACGGCGTAGTCCCCGTCCCCGGCAATGGTGAAGGTCCCCACGTGGGTATCGGGGCTAACGTCGGTCCAGCGCACAACCGCCGGGAGCGGCGCCCCTCCCCGTTTCCCGACCAAGATGGCCATGTCCTCCTGGAAGAAGTTGGCTTCGCCCACCTCCACCGTGGCCTGGATATCGCCGGCGTAGTAGGACACGCCATCCACGTCCCGGACTGGCAGATTGTAGGAAATGGTCGCATGCGGCGCGATGTCGTCCACCACCAGCCGCCTGTCTTCCTTGCGCTCGGTTTGGTTGCCCGAGCGATCCGCCGCGGTGACGCTCACCGTGCCATTGAATTGCCGCCCATCCGACAACGCCGCCCTGGGGACGGTAAAGACCGCCGTTGCGGTTCTCCCGCCATTGGCGTAGCGGATCTCGGCGTTGGAGATGGCGTTGTTCAGTAGCTCCGCGTTGATGTCGGAGACGCCGGCAGCCCTGTGGCAATGGTAGACAAAACCGTCCACGCCGGATGTATCGTCCTCGGTCGTGACCGTGACGGTCACCGGGGCGTTGTAATAGAGGATAGAGGCAACGGAAGCGGGGGTAGCGGAAGCGGATTCCTGCAAGCTGGGGCTGTAGGAGACGACGGGCACCGACGGGGGTGTGGTATCCACGGTAAAGGCGTCCCCGTGGTACGGCGCGATTTTCCGCAACGCCATATCCTGGTAGTCAATACGGAACGTGTAATTGGCGTCGGAGGCGTAGGTAATGGTTGCGGTGTAGCGATCCCCGACCCGGGTCCAGGAATCGCGGCTTCTCAGGTGGGCCGTTAAGAACCTGACCAAGGATTCCGCCACATCCCTGCCGGCCACGTCTTGGGCGGTGATGGCGGCGGCCACGTCTTCTGCGCGGAAGTTGTGCTCGGTGATCGTGATGGTGGCCGTCTGCGCGGCGTCGTAATACTGGGCCCGGGCGGCGCCATCGGTCTGCCGCGCACCCTCGGAGATGACGCGACGCGGGGCATAGGAGACCGATATCACCGGATCGATCGTGTCGATCGTGATCCTCTCGGAGGTGTAGGAGGTCATCTTGTTGCTAGAACGATCCGTATAGGCTATCGTGATGATATAGTCGCCGTCGCCGCTAAGCGCGACTTTGCCCGTGTGATCGTCCCCGCTATGCGCCCAGGCGACCGTGTATGGGTTTCCATTGACCTGGACCGCGACATCCTCGGCGTAGAAGTTAGCCTCGTGAATCTTGATGGTGGCGGCCATGCTGCCATCGTAATAATAGGAGAGCCCTGCGGCGCCCCGGAAGGCCATCTCGCCGGTGTCCGCCGTCACCGTCGCCAGATCGCTTTGCCGCGCGATTTGCCTGGGCGGGGGGAACGCGATGGTACCCGTCGGCGCAATCGTGTCCACCACCAAGGTGTTGCGGCCGCTATCGTCATAAACGCCGCTCACATTGCCGGCCCGGTCTGTCGCCGTGAAGGAGATGCCGCCGCGATACTGGGCGGCTTCGTCCGCGGAAAGCGTGAAGGACGCGGAGGTGGTTTGGCCGCCGCCCGGCGCGATATCAATCTGGCCCGATTCAGTCAGGAGATTGTTGACGCTCGCGCCCGCTTCCCGGGTGTAGGTCCACGCGAAAGACGACACGCCGGAGATCCCGTCGTCGGCGCGGAGGGTCACCTCCACGCTGGGGTTATAGTAGCCGAACGTGATCGCTTGGAGAATCCGCTCCAGCAGGGGGGTCGAATAGGAGATCGACAGGTTGGCCGGCGCCGCCCGATCCACGACAAAGCTCTCGGACGTGTAGGCCCGCAGGGGGTTCCCGGCGAGATCCCGGTAGTTGAGCGTGAACTGGTAGTGCGCGTCCGTGCGGAAGGTCACATCCGCCCGCCAGACATGGCCTGTACCGTCCACCTGCGTCCATGCGTCCCATGATTGTAGCCTCCTGCCCATGGCGCTCTCGTCGAACCCGGCCATGGCATGGCCTGACACATCCCGTGCTTCAACCGCGAACTCGATTTCCAAGGGGCGGAAATTCCTATCTGTGACAACGATGGTGGCAGTTCTGTCGCCCATATAGTAGCCAGCGGCGTCAGAGGTGGCCGGGTCGAAGCGGATGTCGGCCGTGGGCGCCGTGGTATCGATGGTAATCACATTGGATGTATAGAGGTAGCGTCCGGATTTCGCGTCAAACTCCCCGGGCGCCTCCCAGCGCATATCGTTTTGGGAGCGGTCCTTGTATGCTACCGTGACAACATAGTCGCCGTCGATGCCCCCCTGGCCGCCCGCGCTTTGGTTGCCGGCGCCTTGGTCGCCGCCCAGCGTGAAGGCGAGCCTCCATTTGCCCCCGCCCAGGGAAACCCAGTCCCCCGCGCCAAAGGGCAGCGCGTAGTCGCTGGTGACGCCGTCTCGTGTCTTGGTCGCCGTAATGCGGATGTCATCCGCGTCATGCGCCTGGGATTGTATACCGCTGTTGGGATAGAAGTTGGCGTCCGTCACTTCGATGGTGGCGGTGACCGCGCCGTCGTAGATCAGCCGCGTGGTACCGTCCGAGTCCGGGCGGCTCACCGTGTCTTTGGCGGCGCCGGGTTTGACCCGGTTCTTGGGCGCCGTGTCCGGCCCCTTGCCGCTGTAGGCAATCGTCACGGCGGGCGCGATGGTATCCAGCACAATGACGTGGTTGTTTTTGTCGTCGTAGACGCCGCTCTCGTTACCGGCCCTGTCGGTGGCGGTGAAGGAGACGCTGCCGCAATATTGCGCCCCGTCCGCGCCGGGCAGCGTAAACTGCGCCGTGTAGGCGGCGGTCTCGCCCACGCGCGTGGCGGGGACGGTGCCGCTTTCCGCGCCGACGTTGATGGGATCGGCGCCCGGCGCCACGATATAGTTCCAATCAAAGTATTCCACGCCGGAAGTCATATCGTCGGCCGTTAAGGTCACGGTCAAATCGGGGTTGAAGTATAGCAAACCCATCGTGAGGGTTTCGATGGCCTTGAGGATCCATGGTTGCGAGGACGAATAGCTGACGCGCAGGTTTTCGGGCGGGATGTGATCGACGGTGAAACGCCCGGATGTGTAGGTTTTGGCGGCGTGGCCGGCCAGGCTCCGATAGTCCAAGGATAGTTCGTAGTTCGCGTCCTCGGAGAAAGTTACCTTCGCCTGCCATACGCCTTTCCCGACGCGTTCCCATGCGCCCCAGGAGCGTAGCCGATCCAACCGCGCCCATGTCTCCTGGTAGCCCGCCGCCTGGTTGCCCAATAGATCGTCCATTTTCAACAGGAACGTCAAGCCTGACGGATGGAAGAGGCTGTCCGTCACTTGTATGGTCGCCGTCCTGTCGCGCCCAAACACATTCTCGTTCGCCGGCACGCCCGAGATGTCGAAGGAGACGCCGATAGCGGGCGTGGAGGTGTCTATGGTCAGCAGGTTGGACTCGTAAAAATATTCGCCCGATTTGCCCCTATATTCATCGTCAGCCGACCATAACGCATTGTTTTGCGAGCGATCCCTCATGGCGACGCTCACGAAATAGTCGCCGTCTTCTTCCAGCAAGAAGGAGAGCGTCCAGGTGTCGCCGACACCCCGGATCCAGTCCGATTTCGTGTAGCTAAGCGGGTAATCCGCCGTCGCGCCACCCCATGCCCTGGTCACGGCAATCGTGATATCGTCCTCTTGGTAGTCCGCGCCGCCGGGGTTGTCGTTGGGGTAGAAGTTCGCGTCGGTAATCTTGACGGTGGCCGTGACAGGGCCGCCGTAAATAAAGCGCGTGCCGGCATCCGCCGTGTTTACCGGGTCATTTCTCTCCCCGGCGACCTTTCTTGCCGTCGGGCCGCTGAAGGAAATCTCCATTTCCGGCGCGATGCTATCCACGATCAACAGGGCGTCGCCGTCGTATTTGCCCTCATTCCCGGCCTCGTCGACGGCGACAAAGGAGATGATTCCCTTATATTGCGCCGCGTCCGATGCGTTCAGTGTGAAGGAGGCGCTGTAGGTGTTGGTCTCGGGGTTCCGCTCCGCCTCGGCGACGCCGCTTTCTTTCGCGACATTAGCGTTGCTGGCGTCGGGATCCCGCTGATATGACCAGGCAAAACGCGCCACGCCCGATGTGGCGTCATGGGCCGTCATGGTCACGACCACGGAGGGATTGTAGTATCCGAGCGTGATCATATTGACGACCTTCTCTATCCAAGGGGTGGAATAGGAAATAGTCAGGTTATCCGGCGCCGTCCGGTCGATCTGGTATTTTTCATCGACCGATAGGAGCGATGTGGCGCCGCCCTGGCTGTCGCGCAGGTAGAACGACACGTTTGACAATATGCTTTCCGCGGAGAGCGACAGCGTCGGCTCCCAGTCGATCCCATTCATGGAGATCTTGTCAAAGGTGCTCACCGATCCCTCGGAGGTGTCATGGAGGGGCGTGATGACAAAGTCGTCTTGGGAAAACCAGCCGTTTTCGCCGTCCGGCTCGCTCACGGTATAATGGACGCCCCTGACCGGCGCGACCTGCTGTATGGTCAGGTCCCCTGGTTTGCAGATGAGGGTGTAGTTGCCGCCTACCGCCCCGCCGGCCAACACAATGGCATCTTGGTATACGCCATGGGGAGCGGTCTTTTTCACGTCGCAAGAGGCGGTGGGCGGTGTAAAATCTGTCAGGTCGGACATGTCCTCCGACTCCGCGAAACCGATGATATTGAAATCCAGCGGAATGTCTTGGCCATATACAATCGTTTGGCTGACGGCGACCGCGTGCAATCGCTTCGGCGCGATGCGCGCCGTGCCCGGCTCGGGTTGTTCCGCAATCCGATAGTTGGCGCTCTTGTCTCCGACCAGCCGGAATACCGTGCCGCCGTAAGTGATTTGATTCTTGCCCACGTCTTTGGAGACAAAGGACGGCGTGGCGGGAACCAGCATGACGCCCCCGAGGTCATTCCCCTCGATGGCATGGGGCGCGAGCGCGGGCGTTTGGAGGAAGGCCGCGTCCGTGGTGGCGTCATACACCTTGCAAGCGACGGCGGTGTGGAGGATGTCGCTGGCATGGAGGGGTTTGGGCGCGATTGTGACCGTATAGTGGGCAGTAAACGGGTTGTAGGTTGCGTTCCCCGGCACAAAGGCGCACACGGTAACAGCCCCCGCGCGCGTGGGCGTGAGGATGCCGTTTTCATCGATTGTCCCGTCGCCGTCGCTTTCCGGCAGGATGGAATAGGTGACTTTTCCGCGGTTCGGCTTTTTGCCTGAGCCTTTGCCTTTGTCTGTGCCTGCGCTTGCGATCGATACGTCTATTTTGCGGGGGTAGACCGTCGCCAAGCCTTCCGGCGCCACCAGATCCACGCGATCCTTTTTGTTTTCGTCGTTGGGTTCGCCTTCATCGTCAAGGGGATCCTCTTCGTCGTTGGGTTCGCCTTCGTCGTTGGGTTCGCCTTCGTCGTTGGGTTCGCCTTCATCGTCATACGGTTCATCATCGTCGTTGGGTTCGCCTTCGTCGAGGGGTTCCTCAAGCCCTGCCACCGCCCTGTGGATGTGGAGCTTGCCGCCGCCGCCAGTGCCGCTGTTGGTTTTTGCCATGGCTTCCAGCATCAAGGGGTTGACGGAGGAGAGGAGTGCGATGCACAGGGCAAGCGTCAAAAGCCGCCTCCCCAGAGAGAGCCTTTTATATAGCCACATATTTGCTTCTCCTACTCTATGATTTCATTCGTATGGACAAAGGTGATATCGTACTCTACGACAAAGGTTATGTCCCTGCCTGCGCCCCCCAGCGGCACTGTTTCCGCCGAGGCGTAAACGAGGGAAAGCTCCTCCGTCGCCGCCGTTGGCGCATCGGTTTCCCAAGGAGGCCCGATCTCTGCGGGGAGCATCGTGGGAGGGGCGTGGGGCATGGCGTGGGGCAAAGGGGGAGGAGCCAAGGATGCCGGTTCCGCCCGTAAGTTGCCGCCGGATTCCAGTCCCGCCCTAAGGCTACCGCCGGATTCCAGTCCCGCCCGTAAGCTACCGCCGGATTCCAGCCCCGCCCGTAAGCTACCGCCGGATTCCGGTTCCGCCCTAAGGCTACCGCCGGTCGCGGCCATGCCCCGGATGGCTTTCTTGGCCGATCGGCCCGTCACATCCCCAATCACCTTGGGGATGTTCCACTTGATGCACAGCGCGACCGAGATCAAGAAAAAAAGGCCGGCCAGGATCGTAGACGCGATAAATATCCCCTGGTATGTCTCATAGGTCATGGCTTTCCCTCCCGTGACGCGCTGGCGGATCGGACGCGCGCGGCGGCCTCGTCGATATCGCGCTGCAAGTCGTCCACGGCGTCCCTGAAGTCCTGGAATTTTGTCCCGCTTTTGAGCAAATTCGCCTCCGCGGCGATATCGTCCAGCAATACCAGGACATCGTTCAGGCTCACATGGACCAAGAAATAAGCCGCTTTGCACGAGATGTTCTCCACGATCACGCGCCAGGCCAACAGCTTGGCGTCGTTATCTTCCAGCTTCTCCGCTTCCCCCGCCAGCAGGGGGAGTTTGTCCCACAATTGCTCATACGCCCGATACATCGTTTCGGTGCGGCGTTGCCCCTCGAACCGATTGATATCCAGATGGCAATTCCCGATATCCGCGTAGGTCGCGGAAATGGGATAACTGTTGGCCGCTTCATAGAACCACTCGATGGCGGTCGCATACCGATCCGCTTCGACCTCATAGTCGTACCAGTACGCCATGCCGATTTCGAAACAAACCCGTTCGTAGCCCTCCGGGTTTTTCGCCTTGAGTGACTCCAGCGGATAGATCGTCACCGTGTGCCCGTTGCTGTCTTGTATATCCAAGCCGGCTTTGAGCTGTGTGACGATAGACGCCTCTTCCCGGGAAAAACAGCGGGCGGCCTGGTCGCCGGTGAGGAACAGCCGGATCAAATAGAGGTAGGCGGCGTCATCGGTTTGGTTGAACCGGATGGCGTCCAGGTACAGGGCAAGGCGCTCCTCTTGGGAGAGCCGCGCGTCTTCGGCCGCCGCAAGCTTCAGGTTGTAGTCGGCGTTCTTGCGGTTTTCGGCGGAGGCATGCCCAAAGAGGGACGCAAAGGTGAACAAGATGGCCATCAAGGTGGGCGCGGCAAAGGACATAAGCCTCCGTTTCTGCCTTTTCCGGTAGATGTCGTCCATCTCTTCATAATGCGCCAGATCATACATGAGCTCGGCGCAAGATTGGTAACGCTGGCTTTTGTCGTCGCGAAGGCATTTTTCGACGATCCGCTCCAAACCGCCCGACAACGCGGGGTTGGCCTGCCGGATGGGCGCTTTGCGGAAGGTGGCCTCGCGGCAGGGATCGATGCCGGTGAGCAAGTGATGCATGGTCGCGCCCAAGCAGTAAATATCGGTCCTGGCATCGGTCTGCCCGAGCCCGCCAAACTGTTCCGGCGCGGCATATCCGATGGTGCCCAAGCACTGGGTGTCCGCCAGGCCCTGCTCTTTGAACCGGCGCGTGGCGCCAAAGTCGATCAGGACGATATTACCGTCCGGCCGACGTATCACGTTGGAAGGCTTCATGTCCCGGTAAATGATCCTATGGCTGTGCAGGTACCCCAGCACATCGCAAAGCTGCATTGCCCAGCGGATGACGTCCTCCTGGGGCAGCGCGCCGGATTCTTTCAGGGATTGGGACAGCGGTTGGCCTTCGATATAGTCCATGACGAGCATCATGGAGTTCTCGGTCTCGTAAATGTCCACGATGCTGGGCAAATGGGGGTGGCTCAGCCCGATCAGCGTCCGCCGGTCGGCGGCCAAGTTTTGGATGGCCATGTTGTTGTCGTGTACGCCGCTGCGGCAGGCGACCTTGATGGCCCAAGTCTTGTTGACCTTCTCGTTGACCGCCATGTAGACGACGCCCATGCCGCCCCTGCTGATCTCGTTGAGTATCTTATATTTCCCATCCACATAGGAACCAATTCTCAGCATGACGGGAACCCTCCTCACATCATTGTGGAAATCGTGATCACCGAGATGTTGTCCTGTTCGTTCCGCTCTTTGTTGGCGCAAATCAGCATCTCCGCGTTCCTCTTCATCTCCTGCTCCGATGTCATCCTGCCGGGGGCCATGGCGGAGAAGATTTCCTCTGCGGTGATCTCGTTGCAGAAACCGTCCGAGCAAAGCATGTAGACCGCGTTTTGTTGGGTTTCCCCGAAGAAATAGTCGGGGATCACCGTGGGGGACGCGCCGACGCATTGCAGTAGCACATGCCTGCGCGCGCTGTTCTTCGCTTCTTGCTGCGTGATATAGCCTAAGGCGGCTTCCCGGGCGACGACGGTCTGGTCGCAGGTGATTTGCCTGATGCCGCCGGCAATCTCGTAGACCCTGGAATCCCCCACGTTCATCACATAGTAACGCCTTTCCGTGAACAACGCGACGGCCACCGTGGTACCCATGGCAAAGCCTTCCCGGTTGCTGACCTCCCTCATTTTTACATTGAGCCTCATGACAATGCCATTCCACTGCGCGCGGATATCCGTGTCCTCAATCGGGCGCCGGGATAAAATGGGGAGGGATATATTCATCCACTTAGTAAACGCATGGATCAGCGACGCGCTGGCGACCTCACCTTTGGCAAGCCCGCCCATCCCATCGCATAGAACCGCAAAAACCATGCGCCCCTGCTGTGTGTTCAGCACGTACGCCGAGAGGCTGTCCTCGTTGATCGGCTTCCTCTTCCCCGCGTCGGTGCTGGCCGAAACAATGTACCGCATCGCTATCCCTCGCTCAACTCAGTTTGAACATAAATTCCTCATTGGCAAATTTGATGCTGTCGCCGTGGGCCAGCCTGACATCGACGCTACTTTGCACCATCACGCCGTTGAGGTAGGTGTGGTTGGTGGAGTTCATGTCGGTCACGTAGTACTCGCCGTCGCGCTGGGAGAACTCCGCGTGGTTGCGGCTTATCGCCGGGTTGTCGCCGATGAAGTAGTCCGCAAAGCTCTTCTCTTTGCCCACGCGGAACAGGGGCTTCGACAGCGTGATCCTCTCGTTGTTCTTGATACGGATCAGATGCGGCGTGACGACCATAGGGATGCCCTGATCGAGGACGGTGGTGGCGCCGGCGCTGTGGCCGCCCAGCACGGTGGTCTCGCCAAAATGAGCCGGCGTGCCTGCGGAGGGCGCGAAGGGGTCGAACGGCGCATATGGGGAGGGTGGCGCGAAGGGCGCGGGTTGCGCGGGCGACGCGGGCGGGGCGAAGGGTGCGGGTGCGGGCGGGGCGGTTGGGGCGAATGGCGCGGTAACCA
>WRCJ01000046.1 GCA_009784085.1 Oscillospiraceae bacterium
GCTGGAAAGCGGCGACGCGCTGGGCGACTTCGACGTGCTGGCGTTCACGCTGCAATATGAGCTGTCCTACACGAACGTCCTCAATATGCTGGATTTGTCCGGCTTGCCGCTCCGGGCGGAGGATCGGCGTCAAGGGTCCCCGTGGGTCATCGCGGGTGGACCTTGCGCCTTCAACCCGGAGCCCATGACGCCTTTTGTGGATTTGTTTGCCATAGGGGAAGGCGAGGAAGTCGTCGGGGAACTGCTGGAACTCTTCCTCGAAGCCAAGCGAAAAGGGTATGAAAAGGCCGAAGCCCTGCGGCTGGCCGCCATGATCCCCGGCGTCTATGTGCCGTCGCTGTACGATTTCGCCTATGAAACCGACGGGCGCGTGAAGGCGATCGCCACCCGCGAGGGCGCCCCTTGCCCCGTGCGCAAGCGTATTGTCCAAGACCTGGACGGCGCCTATTTCCCGACAGCGCCGCTCGTGCCCAACACCGAGGCGGTACACGACCGGGTCATGCTGGAACTGTTTCGCGGGTGTATTCGCGGCTGTCGGTTCTGCCAGGCAGGGTACGTCTCCCGCCCGGTACGCGCGCGATCGCCCGGGACCTTGACCCGCCAGGGCATCGATTCCCTCGCGAACACGGGCTACGAGGAGGTCGCCCTGACCTCGCTGTCCACCAGCGACTACCGCCAGCTGGAGACATTATGCGGCGATCTGCTGAAGACTTGCGCGCCCCTGCGGGTGGGGCTGTCGTTGCCCTCCCTCCGCGCCGATTCTTTCTCCCGGGCGCTGATGGAGCGGGTGCAGTCCGTGCGGAAAAGCGGGTTGACCTTCGCGCCGGAAGCCGGCAGCGCGCGCCTGCGGGATGTCATCAACAAAAACCTCACCGAAGAGGATCTTCTCGGCGCCTGCGGGCTGGCTTTCGAGGGCGGTTGGAACAGCGTAAAGCTCTATTTCATGTGCGGCCTGCCCACCGAGACCGACGACGACATCCTGAGCATCGCCGCGCTGGCCAGCCGGGTGCGCCAAACTTGGCGTGAGAGGACGCGAAACAGCGCGCGCGGCGTGAGAATCACGGTCAGCATGTCCTGTTTCGTCCCCAAACCGCACACGCCCTTCCAGTGGGAGGCGCAAGACACGATGGAGGAATTCGCCCGCAAGCGGGAACTGCTGATATCGGCGTTGCCAAAGCGGATAAACTTCCGGTGGCACTCCGCCGATGCCAGCTACTTGGAAGCGGCGTTGTCGCGGGGCGACCGCCGGGTGGCGGACGCCATAGAGACAGCTTTTCGAAGCGGTTGCCGCATGGATTCGTGGAGCGAACATTTTTCCCTGGCAACCTGGCGTTCTGCTTTTGAAGCCGCCGGCTTGTACATGCCGTTTTACGCCCGGCGGGTCCGGGCGCGGGACGAGTGCTTGCCTTGGGCGCATATTGCAACCGGCGTGGACGCCGCCCACCTTTGGCGGGAGAGGGAGAGGGCCTATGAGGGAATCCCCTCGCCCGATTGCCGGCAGAACTGCCTGACATGCGGCGCGTCGGCATTGCTGGGGGGAGGCGCCTGCGATGTTTAAGGTGAGGCTTCGGTATGAAAAGACCAGCCATGCCCGGTATATTTCCCATCTCGATCTGATTCGCACGATGCAACGCGCCTTCGCCCGGGCCAGATTGCCCCTGGCCTACAGCGAGGGGTTCAACCCCCACCCCTATCTGTCCATTGCGCGCCCACTGCCGGTGGGCGTGAGCAGCGTGTGCGAACTGCTGGATTTTGGGCTGGCCACATCGGTGGCGCCTTCCACGCTGCCCGGGCGCATAAGCCGCGTGCTACCGCCCGGCTTGTGCGTGACAGACGCTTGGCCGGCCGCGCGGAAGTTCCTGGAGATTGCCATCGCGTGCTACGACATCGATCTGACTTGGGAAGAGCCCCCGCCGGACGGCAACGCGGATACTCTCCGGGCCGTGTTTGACGGGCGGCCGTTGCCGGTGGCCAAAAAGGGCAAGGCGGGCAAAACGGGTAAAACGGGCGCGACAGGTAAAACGGGTACGTCGGGCATGACGGACAAGACGGTCACGGCAGGTAAAACGGGCGCGACGGAGATCAATGCCGCCGCGCTGATCGGGAAGGTTTCGCTCTCCTCCCCCGAGGAGTGTCGTATCGCCGTGCATGCATGGCTCGCGGCGGGAGGCTCCTCCCTTAGCCCCGGGCAATTGCTCGAAGCTGTGCGGCAAGCCGCAGGGGAGGGGTTCCTTCCCTGGACAAATGCCCATATCACGCGCACGGCGTTGCTGGACAGCGCGGGGTGCCTCTTTCGGTAGCCGCATGTGGATCGGGCGGGGTACGCGAGGAACCACCCAGGGGGAACCACCCAGGGGGAAACCACTAGGGATTCCTGTAGGGGTTCTCTGGCGGGGTTTCGTCGGTGGGCGGCGGCGTGGTGTCGTCCGCGGTCGTCGGCGGGGGATCGTCGGTGGGCGGCGGCGTGGTGTTTCCTGTGGGGGGGATGTCCGCCGTTTCCGTTGGCGTAGGCGTTACCGCGGCGGTCGGCGATGGGCTGGGGCTGGGGCTAGGGCTGGGGGGACTCGGCGCCGTCGTGATGCGTGTCGGCGTATAGGGCGGCGCAACAGAGGGCGCGTATGAGGGATTTGGCGCCGGCGGGTTCGGCACTGGCGGATTCGGCGCCGGTGGGTTAGGTGCCGGCGCTTGTGTTGGCGTTGGTGATAGCGGCGTGGGCGACAATTCTGGCGTCAGCGTGGGCGACGGCGCCGATGGCTGCTCTGGTGTGGGCGTAGGCTCTGGCGACTCCACAACGATAGGGTCGTTGTGCTCATCGGTTGACAGTGGCTCCGGCGGCGACGCGGGGATTTGGCTCGCTGGCCCATCTGGATCTGGGGAGGGCATAGGCGGTGAACCCGAGAGGGCGCCCGTCGTGTACAAGGCAATTGTTATCGCCAAGGCCAACGCCGATATGGCAGAGGTAACCAGGGCAATTAGCGTTGCTTTGCGCCGGGCGGCAAACCGCGCGGGCGTCTGCCCGGTCTCCTCAGACTGCAGTACCGCCGCGAAGGCAGACGCATTTTGCGTTCTGTCCTGGAGCCTTAGGCAAAGCGCCGACATGATGGCGTCCTCGGCGCCCTTCGGCAGATCGGCGCCCAGCTTGGACGGCCGGCGCAACCTGTCCTTTACCGTACGCGCCTGCGCATCCGGCGGTTTCACCCCGGTGATCATGAAGTACAGGACAGCCGCCACGGCGTAAACATCCGACCAAGGCCCCCGGCCGCCGCGCGCGCCCCGCACGCCGTACTGTTCCGGCGCCGCGTACCCTGCATGCAACCGCTTGTTTGGCCCTATCGCCCAGCTGGCATCTTCCAAGCCGAGCAACTCCACATCGCCTTCGTCGGTGATAAATACTTTGCCTGGCGAAATCCCGCCATGTATGGTGCCCACCTTGTGCATGGGCGCCAGCACTCTCAATATACGCAAGGCGACCTCTTTGGCCTGCTCGTAGCGTAGTACGCAATCGCCACCTAAAATCGTCTGAATGGAACGGCCTTCCATATGGTCGGACCCCCCTGTTCGTGTCGGGTGATTTCGCCACCATGATATCATTGCTAGCCGCCTAATATCAATATATTTCATTTATTTGGATGTTAATGTGTTATATCCCCCTTATCCCCCTTCGTTGACAATCCTGGGCCATGCAGTGTATAATAAAGCCGTTATTAAAGACGTTGCACCGCATTCCCAGGAGAACGTCAAGAGGGGGTATTCCCTTGCGTTTTGCGTTGGGTGATATCTTGCTGATGAAAAAAAACCACCCCTGCGGGGGTGATCGTTTGGCCGTCCTGCGCACAGGCGTAGATGTGCGTTTGCGTTGCGCGCGTTGCGGCCACGAGGTGATGCTGCCTCGTGCCAAAGTAGAGAAAATGGTCGTGCGAATCGAAAGTCGCGAACCGTGAATCGTGCACAACTTTATTGGAGGATCCCCTTTGAAAAGTCGTCTTGTTGCGTTAATCTATGCGCTGCTTGTCGCTGTTTTGTTTTTTTTCCGCCCGGGTCCCCCTGTGGCGCCCCGTGGGATGCGCCCGTTTCCCTGCCCGTATTCCACCATGCTGGCGATTTGTTCCGACATCGACGGCACGACGCCCGACGAATTCGAGGCGTATCACAAGTACCTCAACACGGAGAGGGACACCCAAATGGGTCAGGGCCTAGGCTTGGATGTGGGCGATTCCTTCTGGATGTACATGGGCGGCGATAGCGGCGCGGACGCCGATTCGAAGGGACGCGGCCAGGACGCGGTCATGACTTGGTTTGAGGGGGTCTCCGATACGCCCAAAAACGCCAAGCTCATCGCCTATTATTTCAAGCGGGGCTGGATCGACGCCATCCACAGCTATGGGGACTTCTCCCGGGATGACACAACGGATACGCGCTTTTCACGGGCGTTGGCGGAACAGGCGGCGACGGCCCTCAGCGCGAGAGACGTCTTCCCCACCGTGTGGATCAACCATGGCAACGAGGCCAACACGCAAAATTTTGAAATCGGAAGCCGCGTCAGCTACCGCCAGGGCGCCCGCCCCGGCACGCCCTTCTACCACGCCGACATCACCATCCCGGCGGGCATCAAGTTCATCTGGTTCTCCGACAACGACAAACGCTTTGGGCGGCACAACATCCTCTACCCGGTGACGCTGGCCGACGGCAGGAAGGTATGGGGCTTTCGCCGCTACACGGCGGACTGGAGCACGCACGGGCTCCACATGCAGCTCTGCGACGCCAACTTGGACTATTGCACGGCCATCGGGGCGCCTGTCATCGTGACCCAGCATTTGGGGGGCGGCAGTACGTACCACCCCCTGGGAACCGCGGCACGGCAGGCCCTTCTTGGCTTGGCCGCGCGTCAAGGGCGCGGGGAGATCCTGGTGGCGCGCACCTCGCGGCTACTGGAATACTTGCGCGTGCGCGACCATCTGGTTTTTGCGGTGTCCCACGGGCAAACGGTGGACATCTTGGGGGTGGACGACCCGCAGCTGGGGTACGACCCGTCCCCCACCCTGGACATGTTGCGCGGGATGACCTTCTACGTGCAGGACAAGGACACGGCGTCTATCCGCGTGGGAGGGGAACCGGTAGACGAGGCGTTGTTGGTGAGGGCCGGGGACGAAACCGGCAGGGACACCATCGGCATCGCATGGTTCGCGCCGGACGTCCGCAACTACCTCTGGGGCGCCCGGGACTTCCGGCACTAGCTAACCATCTTGCTATCTCTTGCTGTAATCGACGAAACTGAGGTTCATGTCCACATTCCACGGAATGCCGTCCACCTTGCCGCTTTCGGTGTACTGCCAGATCTTAAAGTCGTAAACGTAACCCGGTATGTCCTTATACTCAGCCAGCCAAAAATCCAAACCTTCCAGCCGGCCAATCTCGTACAGCCTCATGCTGATGTAGATGTTGAAGTAGACCATGGGGATATAGCCCGCCCTCTCCACAATGCTGCAATAGGCGAGGGCGCAGTCGGTCACCGTCTTGGCCGAGACCTTGTCAGTCCTGGCTGTGGCATTTGCGATATTCTCCCAGTCGAAAACCACGGGGAAGCTGATGTCGTACCCTTTGATTTGGGAGAGCACAAAGTTGGCCTCCTCCTGCGCCTCCTTCACCGAGATGGCTTGGGAGAAAAAGTACACGCCTACCTTGATACCGTTGTCCAAGGCGCCTTGGACGTTACTCTTGAAATAGGCATCGGCGATAATTTTCCCACCGGTCGTCACGCCATACCCTCGGTAACCCACGCGGATCATGGCAAACTCGACGCCGGCGGCGCGCGCTTTGGCCCAGTTGATGGTGGCCTGGTGGGAGGAAACGTCCACGCCCTGCATGGAGACCACGTTTTCATCCTGATAAGAGCGGAAACTGCCATTTTTCTTAAAGTTTGCCGCGATGTAATTGTTGAGGGGCAGGCGCGGGTCGGTCTTGATGTATTCGCTGAAGATATAGTATAGCTTGGTGTCGCCGATGTAGCGCTCGCATAGCGTATGGATCAGGGTGACGGCCTCCGCGCGGGTGATTTTATCCAGCGGGCGCAACAGGCCTTCCTCTTTGCCGATGACCAGCCCGGCGGCGATGGCACGCTTCACGGCCGCCTCCGCCCAAGAGCTGACGAGGTGGCGGTCGGCAAAGACAGTTTTGTCGGAGGAATCCAGTTTGAACCCGAGTCTGTCGGCGAACTGGACGATAAGCATCGACGCTTCCTGCCGGGTCATTTCACGGGAAGGCAGGAACGTGGTCGCGGTGACGCCTTCCACAATCTTGGTGGACGCTGCCCAACCCACGTATCGTTCGTAAAAGCTGCCGGGGGGGACATCCGTGAAGGGGGATTTGTACCCATCGGTTTTGAGTTTCAGGTAGTTCGCCACGCGCCCTAACAGCGTGACGACCTCAGCCCGCTGGAATATCCCGTTTGGCACAAAACGGGTGGGGGTCACCCCTTTCACAATGTCATTCGCATAACAGAACGCGACGGCGTCATAGTAGGGGGCGTCTTGGGGCACGTCTTCAAAGGGAATGCCCTGCGCGGATGCCCGCACAGGGGCTAAACATGCCAGCATGACAGCGGCGGCTGCCAGCAGGGCAAGGGATTGCCTCTTTTTCCTTAGATGCAGCATAAAAACCTCCTTGTTTTTCCTTCTCCTTAGTTGCCCATCTTATCTTTCCTTCTTCTCTCTTGCTCTCTTCTTTTGCTCTCCCCTCTTTATCTCCCCTCTCCCTTTATCAAATTTTTTGCTTTTCCTTCTACCCGGCTGGCCTCCTGCCCTGGCTTATGGCAACCTCTTGAACAAAACCCCCAGCGTCTTGGGGCCGCAGTGGCTGGAGATGGTGCAACCGGCGCGGGTTTCGATGATTTCTTCGAAGGTTGCCAGTTTCGCGACGACCTCCCTCACCCGCGCCACGGTCTCCGGGGAACAGGCCGGATGGGTGATAAACAGGCGGCTTTTGTCTATGCTGTCGCCTTCGCGCAAGCGCAAGCGATCCTCGACATATCTTTCCAGGCAGAGCTCAAAGCTGCCCCGATACTTCTTCCCCACCCGCATTTTGCCATCCGCGACCTCGATACACGGTTTGATGCTCAAAAGCCGCGCGCCGATGGCTTCCAAGCCCGAACAGCGGCCGCCCTTGTACAAGTAGTCCAGCCGGTCTATCACGAAGCTGGCGTCGACGAGGGGCGCCTCCTCTTGTATCCGGCGGCAGATCTCCTGCGCGCCCACCCCATCGCGGGCCATCAGCGCGGCGTCGTAGACCAGGTGCCCGCTACCGGAGGAGAGGTTTTGCGAGTCCAACACATACACGTTGGTAAACTCCCGGGCCGCCACGCAGGCGTTTTGATGGCAGATGGAAAAATGCTGGCCGATGTTGATATGGATGACGGATTCGTACCGAGAGGCCAACGGGGCGAAGAAATCCTTGTATTCTTCGGAATTCAAGGCACCCGTCCGGCACAGCTTCCCATGGGTCTCCGCGAAGCGGAACACTTCCTCCGGCGTAATGTCGACACCGTCGCGAAAAACCTGATCGCCCGCGTGGATATACAGGGGAACAAGCGTGATATCCAGCTCTTCCAGAATGGCTGGCGTCAGATCGCAAACGCTATCGGCTGTGATTTTTATCATAGCAACGTGTCCTCCTTTGTATCGTGTGTTCTCCCCCACATCATGAGGCGTAAAAAACTTTTTGGAACAAATCCACATACCCCTGAAACCCAGCCATCACATGCTCCAAGCAAGCCATCACATGATCCGCCCCCTTGCCATGGAGCGCCTCCACATCAAGGCGATCCATCTCCTCCTGCAGGCGGGCGGACAGGGCGAGGCGTATGGCGGAGACGGCGGTTTCGAGGTCGATGCCGTCCCGGAAGCGGCGATGGCAGACCCCGGCTATGAGGCGATCGTCGTCCAGGGAGGCGGCCCCCATATTCTCCCTGAGCCACGCCGCGGCGTCAGCCATCTCGGGTTCGCCGCCGCGCGTCACCCCGGCGAGGAAAGCAAAGATGCGCGGGCACTCAAAAGACAGCTCCAGCTTGGCATAGGCCGCCTGAAGCATCCGACGGAACAGGTCGCCCTCCTGGAGGTTGATGGCGGAGGCAAACCCGTTATTGACTGCCGACGCGGCGCGGTGTACCAAGTGCCAAAACAATGCATGCTTGGTGTTGAAGTAGTGGAACAAAAGCCCCTTGGAGATGCCGGCGCCCCTAGCGATGACGGCGGTGGAGGCCGATTTGTATCCGTCGCGGAACTCGGCGAACCCCGCGTCGACAATGCGTTTTTCCCGGGCGGGATCCAACCGGGCAAGCCTGTCGTTTGTGCCGCTCGTGCCGCTTGTATCGCTTGTGTCGTTTGTGTCGCCTATCATGAGGGCTAGTAAATCTGGAAATCGGCGTCGTCGTAGTCCCGGCGTAGCTTGACCGGCTTGGGCGGCACCCTTTTGATGGGATCGTAACGGAAATGGCGGCAGTGATAGGATGGATCCACAACGCCGTGTTGCGCACATCCCACCTCGTTGTGCCGGGGCAGCGGCACGCCGTGCTCGCAATAGGCGCAGCGCGGGTCGATGTTTTTATTGAACAAGGGCATATGTCGTTCCTCCATCGAGTGCGTTTGTTGTGATAGTCATTAGTATTATCCATGATATTGCCTGTTTTGTCAATAACAAAGGACAGGGAATAACTGGGAGCTTGCATTCCAGAGCTTGCATTCCACGGCGCGGCGGTGTATAATTATGTGCGATATGGATGGCCTGGTTGGCATGGCTGGCACGGATGGCATGATGGCATGGTTAGCACGGTTGGCACGGTTGGCATGGGGATATAATGTGTTGCCCGGGGCATTGGGGAAGGGGTGTTGCATGAAAGCGGCACGGGAAAAGGATGGCACCCGGATGCGGCGGTTGCTGGATCGCCTGCCCGCGTGGGCGCAGGCGCCGGAGTTTTTGCGTTTTGTGCGGTATGCCGCGATGGGGGGGTTGACCACGGCGGTCAACCTTGGTGTGTTCGTGTTGCTGCGCGAGGCGCTGCGCTGGGATCAAAACCTCTCCAATATCATCGCGGTCGTGGTCGCCGTGCTGTTTGCCTATTTCACGAACAAGTGGTTCGTCTTCAAGACGCGGTGCCAAAACAAGCGGGATCTTCTACGGGAGGCGGCTTCCTTTTTTTCGGGCCGCGCCGTCACGATGGCTATGGAAGCCGGCGGGTTTTTACTGCTAGATATGCTGACGGGCCTTCCGGACTTCTGGAAGAAGGCACCCGTGACTGTGGTCGCCATACTTCTCAATTATCTCTTTTCCAAAAGGTTCGTCTTTCGGAAACATTGAAAAAACGTATTGATATTCTTGCCTTGATGGTGTATAATGGGAAGACAGTAAATTATTTGGAGGAGGTTCCTGTATGAAACACCCTGTCAAGTTTTTCGCCGTCCTGTTTTTGGTTCTCGCAGCTGTAGCCGCCGCCATCCTAATGACCATGCGTTATATGGACGTCTTGCAGAAACAATTTGATTTCCTACGCGGCCTGTTGGCGCGCCGGCACGGAGGCGCCACCCGCGATGGCGACTTTAGCGACGAATACGGCGATGCCAGCGAGGAAGAATCGGTGGAAGATTTCGTAGGCAACGAGTTTTCCGACGAAGAAGCAGACGACGAGGAAGAGCTGAAATTCTGACAGAGGCTTACCGCATAGGGGGTTAAAAAGTGTCCTAAGGGGCGCCCAAAAGTCGCCGCCGGGGTGCGGATCCTCGACTGGGTACGATTGCTAAGTCACTCGCGGTGGTATCTGCAAGGCCATCGCGGGTGGTTTTTCCTTTTCGGGCCGCTATTATCGGGCCGCAATACTAAAGTCGTAATTTTATGCCGCAATTATCGGGTTGCAATTATCGTAGGAGGCAGAACGTGAAAAAAACAACCCTATACGACAACGAGAGCATCTCCGCCCTCAAAGGCGCCGACCGCGTGCGCCGCCGCCCCGGCGTCATCTTCGGTTCGGATGGGCTGGAGGGTTGCCAGCACGCGGTGTTTGAGATACTGTCCAACGCGATAGACGAGGCCCGGGAAGGCTATGGTACGCTCATCACGGTCAACCGCTACCCCGACGGATCCATGGAAGTGGAAGATTTCGGGCGCGGATGCCCGGTGGACTACAACGCCGTGGAAGGGCGTTACAATTGGGAGCTGGTATTTTGCGAGCTGTACGCCGGGGGCAAGTACCACAACGCCGCGGATGAAAACTATGAATACTCATTGGGGCTCAACGGCTTGGGCGCCTGCGCCACCCAGTACGCCTCGGAATACATGGATGTATCGGTCTGGCGCGACGGGTTCGCCTATAGCCTCCGCTTCGAAAAGGGCGAAAATGTCGGGGGGATGAAGAAGGAGGCGACCACCCGCAGGAAGACCGGTTCTCGCATCCGCTGGAAGCCGGATCGGGAGGTCTTTACCGATATCGAAATCCCGCTGTCCTTTTTCACGGATATGCTCAAACGCCAAGCCGTGGTCAACGCCGGGGTGACTTTCCGCTTGAAATATCAAACGGACCAAGGCGCGCACACACAGGATTTTCTGTACGCCGACGGGATCATGGATTATATCCGCGAGTTGGCGGGTCCGGACGCTTTCACCCAGCCGCGCCGTTGGCAAGCCGAGAGGCGGGGGCGCGACCGTTCCGACAAGCCTGCGTACAAGGTGCGTTTATCTATGGCCTTTTGCTTTTCTAACCAAAGCAATCTCATTGAGCACTACCACAACTCCTCTTTGCTGGAGCACGGCGGTAGCCCGGAAAAGGCTTTGCGCCAGGCAATCACCTCGTCGATGGATGCCCATGTTAAGAACACCGGGAAATACCAAAAAGGGGAAAGCAAGATCACCTTCCAGGATATTGCTGACTGCCTGATTTTCGTGTCCAACAACTTTTCCACGGCCACATCCTATGAAAACCAGACCAAAAAGGCTGTCAGCAACAAGTTTATCCAGGAAGCCATGGCCGATTTCCTCAAAGAGCAGTTTACGGTCTTTTGCATCGAAAACAAAGCGGAAGCCGACCGGGCCGCTACCCAGATCCTCATCAACAAGCGCAGCCGCGAGTCCGCCGAGAAAGCCCGCCAGGGGTTCAAAAAGAAATTGACCGGAGGTATGGACATTGCCTCGCGGGTGCAGAAGTTTGTCGACTGCCGGACACGCGATATAGGGCGACGCGAGCTGTATATCGTGGAGGGCGATAGTGCGCTGGGCGCCTGCAAGCTGGCGCGGGACGCCGAATTCCAGGCCATCATCCCGGTGCGCGGCAAGATTCTCAATTGTTTGAAGGCCGAGTATGGAAAGATATTGAAAAACGACATCATCGTCGATCTGATCAAGGTGCTGGGATGCGGCGTGGAAGCCGGCGGGCGCAACAAGGAAATGGGCACGTTCGACCTGGGCGCCCTGCGCTGGAGCAAGGTTATCATCTGCACGGACGCCGATGTGGACGGGTTCCAGATCCGTGCGCTGATCCTGGCCATGCTGTATCGCCTGACGCCCGCGCTCATTGAGCAAGGCTTGTGCTACATCGCCGAGAGCCCGCTGTACGAGATCAACGCGCGAGGCAAAACTTGGTTCGCCTATTCCAATCGGGAGAAGGACGACGTTATTGGGAGGCTGTCTGGCGCCAAGGCGACTGTCAACCGATCCAAGGGTTTGGGCGAAAACGAGCCGGATATGATGTGGCTGACCACCATGAACCCGGAGACGAGGCGTCTCATCCAGGTGCTGCCCGACGAAAAACAGCGCACCGCGCAATACTTCGACACGCTTTTAGGCGACAACTTAGCCGGGCGTAAGGCATTTATTGCCGAGCGGGGGGCCGCCTACCTCGATTTGGCCGATATTAGTTGAAAGGATTGTCCGTATGCGAGATGTTGCTATCATCACCGACAGCAACAGTGGGATTACACAAAAGCAAGCGCAAGAAGCGCAAATTCATGTATTGCCAATGCCAATTATGTTGGACGGCGATCTGTTCTTCGAGGGGATCAACCTGACACAGGCGGAATTCTACCAGAAATTGCTGACAGAGGATGTGGAAGTCTCCACCTCCCAACCGTCGGTCGGCGCCACTACGCATCTATGGGACGAATTGCTGGAGGAATACCGGGAAATCGTGCACATCCCCATGTCCAGCGGCCTCAGTTCCGCCTACGAGACCAAAGAGTATCTATCGCGGGAGTACGGCGGGCGGGTGCAGGTGGTCAACAACCAGCGCATCTCGGTGACACTGAGGCAATCAGTCATGGATGCCGTCACGTTGGCGCAAAACGGTTGGGGCGCTGCCCGGATCAAGGAACACTTGGAACGTGAAAAATTCTGCTCAAGTATCTATATCATGCTCAGCATGCTCAAATACCTCAAAAGGGGCGGGCGTATCACGCCGGCCGCCGCCGCCATCGGCTCCCTGTTGCGCATCAGCCCTGTGTTGCAGATTCAGGGCGAAAAGCTGGATTCATACGCCAAGGCGCGCAGTGTCAAACAAGCCCGTGAGATCATGATCGAGGCGATGCGGCGCGATTTCGCCAGCCGGTTCCAGGGCTTTTCCGACCCCGATCACATGTGGCTGCAGATGGCATACACCTACGACCAACAGGCCGCGCTGGACTTCAAAGCGGAGGTGGAGCGGGCCTTCCCCGGCTTTGACATCCACATGGATCCGTTGCCGCTCAGCGTTTCCTGCCACATCGGCCCGGGCGCCCTTGCCATATCGTGCGCCAAAAAGCTGGACTGCCTGTAAGGCGCCTTTAGCGGATCTTTAGGGTGCCTTTAGGGGTCCCTTTAGGGGTTGCCTTTCGGGTGTCTTTCGGGTGCCAGCGGTGGGCAAAATGAATATTTGCCCTTGACACGATGGGTGTGCTGTGTTATAACCTGAGTTTTGCAAAGCGAGAGCGCGACAGCCATTACGAGAGAGGACTTCGCGCTCTTTACTAACGTCAAAAAGACATAGTGTATTTATTATTTTTTGGTGGAAGCCAGGATTTTTTTATCTCGCCAAGCCCCCTGACCCTCTTGGTGAAATCGATGCCAAATGTTTCGCCGATATCTTTCAGGACGTCGTCGCAGTAGTCAAAGAGGTAGTAGTTCTGTTGCAGGTAGGTGCA
>WRCJ01000047.1 GCA_009784085.1 Oscillospiraceae bacterium
ATGGAGATCCGAAACGGCCGGCTCAAGGGGATGAGCTGCACAGAACTGGGGAGGAAATACAATGTTGATCCCCGGGCGGCAAAGCGGTATGCCGAGTCGCCTGCGAGGCCTGAGTACACGCCGACAGGGAAAAAGCCGACCAAGCGAATACAAACACCAGGTGGATGTGTGGCTGGAAGATGCACCATACTCAGCGGTACGGATACTGGAAAAGCTGACGGAACAGGGCTTTGAGGGCAAATGCAGTATGGTCAAGGAGTACGTCCGGGGCAAGAAAATTGACAATGACGAGAAAGCCACGGTGCGCTTCGAGACGATGCCGGGGTTGCAAGGGCAGATGGATTGGGGATTCTTTGAAGATCATCTGGTTTGTGATGAGGGCAAGTGGAAAAAGCTGTACTGCTTCCTGCTGATACTTGGATACTCGCGGACAAGGCACATAGAGTTTGTGACCGATATGACGACCAATACACTCACCCGCTGTCATGCCAATGCTTTCCGCTACTTTGGGGGCTACCCGGAGGAGATGCTTTACGACAACATGAAACAGGCCGTAATCAAGCGGCTGCTCAAACAGGAGGACAGCACGTTAAACCGGCAGTTTGGGGACTTCGCGGGGTTCTGCGGGTTCAAGCCGGTACTATGCAGGCCGTATCGCGGCCAGACCAAGGGCAAGGTCGAGCGCACAGTCCAGTTTGTCCGGGATAATTTCATGGTGGGAATCAAATACGACTCACTGGATGATCTCAATGGACAAGCCCTGGCGTGGTGTAACAAGGCAAGCGGGAAAGTACACGCCACAACTGGCGGGATTCCATTTGACAGATTGAAAAGAGAGGGCCTTAACCCTCTCAAGCGCGAGTATATCATCGACAAAATTTTTTCATGCAATATATTGACAAAGCGCAGAGCATCTAAACCGTCCGTTTCTGCGCACACAGGGCTAAAATGCGCAACATGTGGCCTCAGGGCTATATGTTAGGGTACCACCCCCCCTCGCTCGCAATCTCCGGAATGTGCCGCAAACAGACCGATTGCGTATGTTGTAGTAGGTGCCTATCCGAAACACCCTTTACAGCATACATCATTTTATTAACTGTTTGAATTTCTATACGATCAACAGCG
Source organism: Oscillospiraceae bacterium (assembly GCA_009784085.1). GTDB lineage: Bacteria > Bacillota > Clostridia > Oscillospirales > UBA929 > JAIRTA01. Next base: position 1,126 of record WRCJ01000047.1, read on the forward strand.
TTCATTTGTTTTTTATCGAACACAATGAATCCGCACGCTCCACCAATATCTGATGTTGGGAATCTAATCGCTACGTACGGAGAGAGACTAATACAGGTAACCATTGCGATAAAAGCGAAAATAATGATACTCGTGAAGGTTTTATGTCGGCCAAAAAACTTTATCACTTTCATTATCACTTTCATTGAGATGCTCCCTCCTCCGTTTTGTTTCCTGCGAAGTTTGAGTATAAGAGTTTACCAATCGGGAGCCTGATACACTTTGTCACCATATTTTTGCATGTCATCAGATATTTGGGTTTTTATATCGTTAGGGATTGTTTCGCTTGGTAGTTCATATCGAAGTTCACGTTGCTCTTTGTTGCCACCTTGATATAATGAATATGCAAGCGTGCCGTCGGGATTATCTTCAACAATTAAATAACACGGTGTCCATATTCCGTCGATACTTCTATAAATTGTTAGCCCTGTGTCGGAGGAAGAAAAAAACAAATCGTTTGTAGCAAGCCCCCACACAATTTTCTTCATGGTTCTTTCGCTAAAGTATGGCAATGTGTAGGAAATCTCTTTTCCCGAATCAGAGTTTTCAAAAATGACAAGGGTGCATATTGTCTTTTTTGGCGAGCTTAACTGCGTGTACATATACTGTTTGTCGAAAGATTCTACGAAATTTTCAGTAACTAAAAATCTACTAAAAAACCATAATCTATATGCAAATAGCAATAATACAGCCCCAAGCACTACGAAAAAAAGGACTATTATTGCTATTCTTGCTTTTTCTTTCACACTGTTCGCCTCTTCCGCGTGTCCTTGCCGCCCCGCCTTTTGTTTTCCCAGTACAAGTATATCATAATCGTACTGGCATTGTACAGTGGCGCCACTTGTTTTTGCAAGCGGGGAGGCGGAGGTATGGATCCTGCGACTATCGCGCAGGATGACGGGAGAGGGATGACGTGAAGGGCGGAATGTCTGCGCGCAGGATGACGGGAAGGGCAGGATGAAGTGGGGCGCGGGGAGGCGGGGGTATGGATCCTGCGACTATCGCGCAGGATGACGGGAGAGGGATGACGTGAAGGGCGGAATGTCTGCGCGCAGGATGCCGCGGGGGGGGCGGAGGCGCGGGAGGAGGCGGGGGTATGGATTCTGGATCCCGACGACTATCGCGCAGGATGACGGGAGAGGACGGGGATCGTCACCGTAAATGTGGTCCCCCGCTCGTCATTGCTTTCCAGCCGTATCGCGCCGCCCAGGCCGTCCACGACATGCTTCACGATAGACAGCCCCAAGCCTGTGCCTCCCACGGTTTTGCTCCTTCCCTTGTTCACGCGGTAAAACCGCTCGAATATGCGGTGGGCATGTTGGGGTGGTATGGGATCGCCGTCGTTCCGCACGGCCAGGATGATCTCTTGCCCGGTGTTTTTGAGGGTGACGTCCACCCGGCCATCCTGCCTGTTGTATTTCACCGCGTTGATGAGCAGGTTTCCGACCATTTCGCATATGTTTTTGTGGTTCGCGTACAACGTCGCCGGCGCCACATCAACCTGCACCGACAGATTCTTCCTCCCTGCCAGGGGCATGATCTCATCACAGCGTTCGCGGACCACCGACGCCAAATCGACCTGCTCTTTGTCCCCGCGCACTTCCCCGCTTTCTATGCGGTTGATCATCAGGATGTCGTCGATCAGGCTGTGCATCCGTTCGGTTTCCAATCCAATCCGCTCCAACAGCTCCATGCGCTTCTCCACTGCCAAAGGCAAGCCTGCGCACAGCAGCTCTACGCTGCCCTTGATGGATGTGATAGGCGTCTTGAGTTCATGGCTGGCGTTGGAGAAAAAGTCGCGGCGCACTTTTGCGGCATTTCGGTTTTCGGTTACATCCGCCATGGTGATGATAAGCGCCCCGCAGTCGGCAGCCGCCCCGTTGGCGACGCTCGCTCCGCCCAGCCCCCGCTGTTCATCCACAAAGGTAAACTGCGCCTCGATCACGCGCCCTTCCCCCGCGATGTCCACAGATTTGTTGCTTTGGCTGGAAATGGCGTCCTCAGCCGCTTGCAGGTAAACCATGTTTTGCGTCGCATGCACAAGGTTTTGGCCTAACGCGGTTTTATCGCATCGCAGGTAGAGACAGGCGCTTTGGTTGATGAGCAGTACGGTTTGCCTGTCGTCCAGCAACAAAAAGCCCTCTTTCATATTGTCCAGGATGAAGGCGATTTTATCTTTTTCCTTTTGAAGCCTCTCGATATGCACGCTGATGTCGGCGGCCAGCGCATTGATCTTGTCCGCCATGCCCCGCAATTCTTCATAGCGAAACGTATCGGGTTGTAAGAGGACGCCGCCGCCCTTGACCCCTGTCAGGCTGTCGAGGAGTGCCGTGATGGGGCCGGTCACGCCTCGGGAGAACCTGCGGGTCAAGATAGCTGCGATAAGCAGCGACAACAACGCCGATACCGCGACGGCGGGCAGGAAGGAGAGCAGGCCGGGGAGCGGGCCGCCATATTCTTCCGCCAATCGTAGATAGGATCCATCCTGTGTTTTGTAAACCGCGTACATGAGCTGTTTGCCGATGGTGCTACTGTGCCGGACGCTGACAGCGGCCTTTGTCGCCCGGGCTTCCAGGATTTCCTCGCGATCCAAGTGGTTTTCCATGGCGGCGTAATCCGCCTGCGAATCCCCCGTCACACGCCCGTCCCCGGCAATGACGGTTACGCGGACGCTATCCAGCATGGCGGCATAGGCGTTGGCCTGCGCGTTTTGATCCTGCGCCGGATCAAATTGTGCGGCTAGGATCCGCACCAGACGGCTGAGTTCTTCTTCTTTTTGCCGCGTCTGTTGCATGCCGTAAATATATGCGCTGCAAAGCCCGCAGATGACGAGCGCCACCACGAGGATCAAAACCGATCCCCGGAACACCGCTTTTTTCATGAATTATCCGCCCCTCCCACAAACCGATACCCGATCCCGCGGACTGTCTTGATGAACCGACTGCGCTCGGCGGTGTCGCCCAATTTTTGCCGCAGGTTCCCGATGTGGATGTCCAGCGTCCTGGATTCCCCGCAGTAATCGTCCCCCCAGACCAGATGCAGAAGCTCGGAACGGGAGAGCGCCCTGCTCTGATTTTCCATCATCACGCGAAGCAAGTCAAATTCCTTGAATGTGAGTTCACAGGGATTGCCCGCAAGCGTCGCCTCTCGCGTGGCTGTGTTCAGGGTCAGCGCGCCGCCCGCAAGCGTGAGGGGGAGACCGCCTCTATCCGGGGCGCCGGATCGCCTGATCTGTGCGCGCACCCTGGCGCATAATTCCAGTACGCTGAATGGTTTTATCATGTAGTCGTCGGCGCCGGCGTCGAGCCCCACGATTTTATCCAGTTCGGTATCCTTGGCCGTCAGCATGATGACCGGCACGGTCAAAAGCCGCGGGTCGCGGCGCATCAGCCTAACCGCTTCCACGCCGTCCATCCCCTCCAGCATGATATCGAAGATGGCGACGGCCGGGGGGGTCTCCCTTTTCATCCCGGCCAGTGCCTCAGCGGCGTTTGTATAGCTCACGGTCCCATAGCCGTGGCTCTCCAACGCCACCTCGACAAGCCGCCGGATGCTCTCATCGTCTTCGACGATCATTATTTTCTCGTTTTTCTCGTTTTTCTCGCTCATGCTCATATGATTCTTACATTCTTGTGAACGCCGGTTTTGTAAAACTCCACCCATTCACAGATGTTTTCGGCGTGGTCCCCGATGCGTTCGAGGTATTTGATAATCATCAGATAGTCCATGATCTCGTCCCACGCAGTCGCGTCGGCGGCCATCCTTTGGCCGAGTTCGGCCCTGATTTTCAAGAATAAACTGTCTACGATGTCGTCCTTCTCCCGGGTCGCGCGCGCGAGCTCCAAGTCCTCCTTGACATAGGCGTCGATGGCGCCCCCCACCATGCTGCGGGCGGCGGCAGCCATGGTTTCGACGTCCGCCGCGACCTCCGGGGGCGCGGGGGCGTTCAGTTGCAGGCTTATCTCGGCGATATCGGCAGCCGAATCGCCGATGCGCTCGATATCGGTGATCATCTTGATGGCCGTGCTGATTCTGCGGAGATCGCCCGCAACGGGCTGCTGTTTGAGCAAGAGCCGCAGGCACCGCTGCTCGATGTCGCGCGCCAAATCATCGATTTGATTGTCGTCTTCGATCACTTGGCGCGCCAGATCCTTATCGCCCGTATTCAGCGCGGCGATTGCCCTGTCGATGGCGTCGGCCGCCGTGGCGCCCATTCGGATCAGCGAATTGGACAAATCCGATAATTCCGTGTTGAATGCCTGCCTGTAGTTCATCATGATGGCCTCCCCTTGCATACAATGGATCAAGCAATTCTATCGCTCTATGGATCTATCAATCAATTTATCCGAACCGTCCCGAGATGTAATCTTCCGTGCGCTTGTCACGGGGTATGGAAAACACATCGTTTGTCTGGCCGACCTCCACAAGCACCCCCACCAGGAAAAAGGCGGTCCGATCCGAAATGCGCGCGGCCTGTTGCATGTTGTGCGTGACGATGACCACGGTGTAGTTCTTTTTGAGTTCGCTCATCAAATCCTCGATTTTCGCCGTGCTGGCCGGATCCAACGCCGAGGTAGGCTCATCCATGAGCAACACGTCGGGTTCCACACTCAACGCCCGGGCGATGCACAACCGCTGCTGTTGGCCGCCCGAAAGGCCCATCGCGCTTTTTTTGAGCCGATCCTTCACCTCGTCCCACAGGACCGCGCCCTTGAGCGAGCGTTCCACCAAATCGTCCAGCGCGGCTTTTTTAAGCTTGCCGTGTAGCCGCGGGCCGTAGGCGATGTTGTCGTAAATGCTCATGGGGAAGGGATTGGGCTTTTGAAACACCATGCCGATGTTCTTGCGCAGAACGGTCACATCCAGTCCGCCGTTATAGATATTTTCGCCGTGGTATGTCAGCTCCCCCGTGATTTTCACGCCCGGGATCAGATCGTTCATACGGTTGAGCGTTTTAAGAAACGTACTTTTCCCGCAACCGGACGGCCCGATCAGCGCGGTGATCTCTTTTTCAGGGATATCCAGACAGACATCGATCAATGCCTGAAATGCGCCGTAATACAGATTTAAGTCCTTTGCGCTAACAATAATGCTCAAATCACTCACACCTCTTGATACATATGTACCATTATATACAAGCACAACCGCTATATGCGGTAAACACTATATGCGTTTGAATTTTTTCTTTACGAGTTTTGTCGCGAAATTGACCAGCAATACGATCATGACAAGGATCGCGGCGATGCCATAGCCAGCCTCGAATTCCCCCTGCTCGTAGACATATACGTACAACGCCACGCTCAGGGTGCCGCCGCTGGTCCCCAGCGCCTGGAAATAATTGGTCACTAGCTGATAGCCCACCCCCGCCGTAAAGATCAGCGCGGCACTTTCGCCCACGATGCGCCCGATAGCAAGGATACAACCGCCCACAATGCCGTCTAGGCTACTGGGCAGGATGATGGTGCGGATCATGTACCACTTGGTCGCGCCCAGGGCTACCGCGCCTTCGCGGTAAGAATCGGGCACGGTTTTGAGCGCCTCCTGCGTGGTGCGGACAATGATGGGCAACACCATGACCACAAGGGTGAGCGCACCGGACAGGATGCTGGCGCCCAGTCCCAGCATGCGGCAGAAGAAGAGATACCCGACCAGCCCGAAGATGATGGAAGGAATGCCTGTCAGCGTCTCGGCGGTGAACTCGATCATCCGCGCCAACCGTTTATGGGAGGCGTACTCGTTTAAGTATATGGACGCCCCGACGCCGATGGGCAACGAGATGAGCAGCGCCGTGATGATAATATAAAGGGTAAATAAGATGTTGGGGAAAATGCCGATGGTGTTTTTCAACGCGCTGCGCGCTGTCGTCAGGAACGCCCAATTGATGTTGCCAAGGCCATGGTACAGGATGAATCCAAGTAGCCCGACCAGCAGGGCCACGGTGACGCCGGCGCACAGAAAAACGATCCCCTTGAGGAGCCCGCCGGAAATCCGGCGCCTAGCCGACAGTTTCTTGTTGCGCGAAGGCGTAGCGACCCCCCACCTCACGGTTTCTCCCTCCTCTTCAGGAAAGCGTTCAAGATGGTGTTGATCAGCATGATAAACACGTACAGCACCAGCGCGATGGAAAACAGCGCCTGCTGGCGCAGGCTGCCGGTTGGCGCGTAAGCCATCTCTTTGGTGATCGCCGTGGTGAGGAAGGAGACGCTCTTAAACAGCTCGGGCATGTTGGCCACGTTGCCGGCCACCATCATGACAGCCATGGCCTCGCCGATGGCGCGCCCTATGCCCAGCACAATGCCGGCGGCGATACCGCTTTTCGCGGCGGGTATGCTCACCCTGAAAATCGTCTCCATCTTGGTCGCGCCCAGCGCGAAACTGGCTTCCTCATATTCGCCAGGCACAGACACGAGGGCAGTCCTGGCCACGCTGATGATGCTGGGCAGGATCATCACGGCCAACACAATGATGGCGGCGAACAGGCTGGTCCCGTTTTTCAGTTGAAAGAACCTCATCACGGCCGGGACCAGCACGATCATGCCGATCAGGCCGTACACCACCGATGGGATGCCCGCCAGCAGTTCCACGGCGGTGTTCACGACAGCCGCCACCTTTGGGCTGGCGACCTTGGCCAGGAATACCGCTGTCATCAGCCCCACCGGGACGCCGATCAGGCACGCGCCCAGCGTGCCGTAGACCGAGGTGAGGATAAAAGGCATGATCCCGAACAACGGTTCACTGGCGGTGCTTTGCCACACCTGGCCGAACAAGAAATCGACCAATCCGATCTCACGGATAGCCGGAATCCCGCTGATGATCAAATAAGCCGTAATACCAAGAACCGCAACAATGGTCACCATGCCGCACACGAAAAAGACGCTGCCCATAATCCGCTCGACGGCGGCTTTAGCCTTCATGGCGCCCCCCTCTTTACCCGATCATTCTATACCATATATCTTTATACCATATGCCATATATAAACCAGACTGGGACCGATAAAAGGCGGCTGCATGTACAGGCCGCCCTTTTACCGGTCGAGGTGTGGAAATTATCTTTATCGCGGCTGTACCGCGCCGGCGTTGGCGATGATCTCGGCGACTTCAGGACTCATCGAGAATTCGAGGAACGCCTTTGCCTCCGCCGACAGTTCTTTGCCGGTGATCGTCACGAAGACGAAGGGCCGCTGTACGGCGTAACTGCCGTCGAGCACAGTCTCTTCCGTGCAGGCGACGCCGTTGACCGTGACTTTCTTGACCGTATCCTTGAGGGCCGAGAGAGACGCGTATCCGATGGCGTTTGGATTGGCTTCCACTGCGGTGATCACGGCGCCGGTGGACGTCTGCTCCTGATCGTAGAGGCATTTTTCCTTTACGCCTATGATGTCCTCAAAGCCGTCCCGGGTCCCCGAACCCGGCTCGCGCCCGACAAGGGCCACCGGTCCATCCTCGCCGCCCACGTCTTTCCAGTTGGTGATCTCGCCAGTATACAGACCCGCGATTTGCTCTTTGGTGAGATCGGTCACGGTGCTGCTGTTGTTGACGATGATGGCGATGCCGTCCAGCGCGAATACATGGGCATCCAATCCGGTTTCGGAATCTTTCAGCGCCCGGCTGGACAAGCCGATGTCCACGGCGCCCTCGGCGGCGTCGTTGATGCCCGCGCTCGAACCCGGCGACTCATAGGTAATCACCACGCCGGGATGATCTGCGCGAAAAGCCTCAATGAGGGAATTGAGCACTTTATCCACCGAGGTGGATCCGCTGGTGGAAACCGTCCCGCTGAGTTCGGTGGGGGGGTCATCGGTAGCCGGATTGTCAGGCGTCGCCTCAGGCGTGGACTCGGGCGTGGACTCGGGCGTGGACTCAGGTGTGGACGTAGGCGTCGTCGCGGCGGCGGATGGGGGGGTCGTGCCGCCGCCACAACCGGCGAACAGGGAAAACGCGAACAGGCAGATGACAACCAGACCAATTAGCTTTTTCAATTGTTTCAACTTTTTCATCTTTTCTTATTCTCCTCTACGTTTGATGTTGGTTTTTTAAGCCGTCTCCATTGTAGCAGGAGAATACCGAGGGGACTACCAAGTAGTTGTAAAGTTTATGTATGGTTTTTGTAAAGTCATCCTTCCCCGCACAGCCGCCTACGCAATCCTGAATAGCGTCCGTAGGCGCGCAGATTTCTTGCCATGCCGTACAACGTTTCCTCGTCGCCCACCACAATCATCAGTTCCTTTGCCCGCGTGACGGCGGTGTAGAGCACCTTCCGGTTCATCAGCAGCGGCGGGCCCGGCAACGCCGCCAGCACCACCGCGCGGTATTCGCTGCCCTGCGCCTTGTGTACGGTCATGGCAAAGGCCGGCTCCAGATCGCCCAGCATATCGAAGGTGTACGTCACGATGCGATCCTCGTAGGAGACAATCAGCTGCTCGGCGCGGGCGTCCACAGCCAGCACGACGCCCACATCGCCGTTGAATACGCCCATGCCGCCCTCTTTGCCGTCGCCCGTGCGCCACAACAGGTTGTAGTTGTTCCTGATTTGCATGACCCTGTCGCCCACGCGGTACACGAACGAACCAAAGCGGTGCTCCGGTTTGTCGGCGGCGGCTGGGTTGAGGGCGTCTTGCAGGCGCCTGTTGAGCTGGATGACGCCCGTCTGGCCCCGGCGCGTGGGGGACAGCACCTGGATGTGTTCCGGGGGGATGCCCATCTTGCTGGGCAGACGGTCGGAACATAGTTCTGCGATGGTCTCTTGCGCGGCTTGCGGGTTGCGGCGGGACAAAAAAAAGAAGTCGTCCCCGTTTTGGCGCAAGGGGCTCAGCTCGCCCCTGTTGATTTCATGGGCGCGCATGATGATGCGGCTTTGCTTGGCCTGCCGGAACACCTCGGACAGGTGGACAGACGGAATCACGCCGCTCTTCAGCAGATCGGACAGCACATGCCCCGGCCCCACCGACGGGAGCTGGTCGGGGTCGCCCACCAACACCAGGCGCGCGTGGGGCGGCAGGGCGGCCACCAGCGATCGCATGAGCAGGATGTCCACCATGGATACCTCGTCCACGACGACTACGTCGGTTTTGAGAGGGTTGTCCTCGTGGCGGGCGAAGGACATGACCCCATCGTCCCCATCGAAGACCACCTCCAAGAGGCGATGTATGGTGCTGGCTTCCTCCCCGGTCAGCTCGCTCATCCGTTTGGCCGCGCGCCCGGTGGGCGCGGCCAGCATTGTTTTTAGGTTCAGTTCGCCGAACAGCGCCAGCATGGCCCGCAACGTGGTGGTCTTGCCGGTACCCGGGCCGCCGGTGAGCAGCATCGCCTGATGCTGGGCCGCCATCATGAGCGCTTCCTTTTGCGCGGGCGCATAACGCACGCCGAGCTGCCGCTGTACCCCGGCAATCAGTTCGGGAAGCGACTCCGGCGCAGGCAACATGCGGTTCATGGCGCGCAACCTGCCTGCCACCATACATTCGGCCTCGTAGAGGGCGGACAGATAGCAAACAGGCCGCCGCCCCCCCTCCTCGCGTACCACGCTACCTTCTTCGGCCAGATCGCGTGTGGCGGTATGGATCTCCTCTTCTTCGGCGCCGATGAGGGCGGACACGGCGCCGGACAGCTTATCTTCCGGGAGATAGACATGCCCGCTCTCATAGGCGTTGATCATCAGCTCATAGCGCACGGCGGCCCGTAGGCGACGCGGATCGTCGGCATCGAAAGCCAGGCTGCCGGCCAGCTTGTCGGCCACGGAAAATTCCACAAAAAAAGGATCGCCCACCAACAGGTAGGGATCGTCGCATACCTCCTCAATCGCCTCGGCGCCGTACAGCTTGGCTAAGGGGACCGACAGATGGGACGGCAACTCGTTGTGGCACAAAAACTCCATCAATCTCCGGGTGCTGTTTTGCCGGGCGAAGGAGTCCCCAATGAGTGCCGCGCGCCGGGCGGTGATGCCGGGGACTTCGACAAGCCGCTCCGGTTGCAAGGCCATCACCGACAGCGTATCTTCGCCAAAACAGGCGACCAGTTTGGCCGCCGTGGCTTTCCCGACGCCGCTCACCACGCGGGAAGATAGGTATTCCTCGATGGATTCCGTATCGGTGGGCAGGATGCGCACGATGGTCGCGGCCTTGAATTGCGACCCGTACTGGGGATGGGAATGCCAGCATCCGGTGGCTTCTATGCGCTCGCCTGGGGCGGGATCGGGCGCAATCCCGACCAGCGTGGTTTCGCCGCCGCCGCTGTCACCGCCAATGCCACCAATGCCGCCGTTGTCACCGTCAATGCCACCGCTGCCGCCGCCGCTGTCACCGCCGCTGTCGCCGCCGCTGTCGCCGCTGTCCCGCTTTATCTTTAACACGACATACCCGTTGCGTGGGTTTGCGTACACCACGTCAACCAGCCTGCCCGTTATGGTCTCGACCTGGGAATTCGGAATTGGGGACTCAGCGTTCGGCATTTTTTCCATATTTGTCACTCGCCGCGCCCATCACTCCCAGGCAACGCAACCTCCGCCTCCGTCGACGCCGCGTTCTGCATCCCGCATCCCGCACCCCTCATCACAGGGACGGCGGCGGGGCATCGCATCAGGAAGAAAGCGCCGACAGCCAGCAGGAGTACGCCGGGAATCAGGAGGGCATACAGTGTCAGCTCTACCCCCATGTCTTCGATAAGCCCGACGATGACGTTGGGCAAGTTGAAGGCGAAATGCCCGACAATGCACAGCCATAATTTGCGGTAGCGGACATACAGGTACCCGAAGACGGCGCCCACGGCAAAGGCGTATAGGCCCTGCACCAGGTTCATATGCACAAGGCCAAACATCGCTGCTTGGACAAGCACCGCCACCCAAGGCCGGTTCCACAGCAACAAGCGGTTGAGGACAATGCCGCGGAAGCAGAGTTCTTCCACGATGGGCGCCCCGATGGCAAGCGCTAGGAACTGAATAACAACAGACCCGCTCGACAGGGCTTCCTCCAAGAGGGCATAGGATTCGCCCACATCGACGAAGGAAAGGAGGATGCCCACCAACAGGGTTAGCCCGATGCATGACGCCGCACAGGAAGCGGCTATCAAAGCAGTGCCGGGGTTCTTCTGATACTGGGGGATCCACTTGCGCATGCCGCGCCAGATGAGCCACAGCGGAATCAAGCTTATGATTTGAAATACGAAGGTGATGGCCAGGGTGTTTTCTGTCGTCCACCGCACAAGCTCTTCGACAAACTTATCAATATCGAGGGAGTCGAGGGGCGCATTCAGCGTGTAATACACGACCCAACCTATGATTGCCACGATTGTGACCACGAATTGGACGCCCACAAAAATCAGCACAGGGTAGATGGCTTGCCAGATCAGGCGGCTTTTGGAAGGGAGTTGCATACGGCTCTCCGACCTTTCACATTGACATTGACCATTGACATTCACATTGACATAAGTATACCACAAATGGGCCATGAATTCAATCCTGAAATCCCGATGGAAAAAACAGGGGTAAGTTGACAAGTTAAGCGCAACCGGGGCGGGGGCGTGGGGATGCATTAAGTCGTGCAAACTGAAGAGTATTGAGAAGATGCAGTTAGTCTTTCCGAACGGAAAGACCCACCCTCTTTTCC
>WRCJ01000048.1 GCA_009784085.1 Oscillospiraceae bacterium
CGAGATGGGTACAGGTGAGATCGAATTGGCGTTCCTAGCCTTTAATCTACGGCGGGTTGTGAATATCCTTGGCGTAAAAAAGCTGGTAGATGCGATAAAAAACGCTTCACTTTCCTCTGAAAACTCGTTTGCGTCTTCTAAATGCTCGATTATCTCCCTGTTTGAGTCGTTTTTCAGCGTCGCGAAGCTCGCTTGGCTCAAAGTGGCAATTATTTTCTAAATATCGTTTAGGTTAGTATATTTGGTGGGCGACGCGAAAGCGTTTTTGCGCGGCCTGGATGCCGCCCGTACAACAACGCATGAGCCGTTAGGGATGTGTCAGCGCATACAACGCCAAGACATAGCTGGTGGGTCCGAACCCGGCGATGCTTCCCCGGCAAACCGGCGCGATGACCGATGTGTGCCGGAATGCCTCCCGGGCGGAGGTATTGGACAGATGCACCTCCACGACCGGCGCGCCGATGGCCGCGATGGCGTCGCGCAGGGCAATGCTGTAGTGGGTGTAGGCCGCCGCGTTGAGGATGATGCCGTCGCAGGAGGCCGCGCGTTGGATGGCGGACACCAAGCCCCCCTCGCTGTTGCTCTGGAAAAAATCGCAAGCGGCGCCCCACGCGGCGGCGCGTTCCGCCAGCATCGCATTGATCCCGTCCAGCGTATCGCGCCCATAGGTATCCGGCTCGCGCGCACCCAATAGGTTCAGGTTGGGGCCGTTGATCACAGCGATGTGTTTCATCAGACTTCCTGCCTTTCCCGGGAGAGCGCCATGATCGTGCGCATCAACGACGCCACCCCCCCACGCAGGGATGGCGGCGCTTGGCTTGCTGCCCGTTCGATCACACGTCGCTCGCGGGCCGCGTCCAAGACGGGCATGCCGGCCTCCCGCTTGATGATGCCTATTTGTTCAGACAATCCCATGCGCTGGGCGAACAGCGAAACCAGCGCGTCGTCGATCTGGTCGATGCGCGCCCGCAATGTGTACAGTTCATCACGCGGATCCATGATTGCCATGATTGCCCGCCACCTCCCTGAGAAGTTTATGTAGTGCGGAGGCTTTGTACATCAGGCAGTCGAACGCTTCGGGCGTGATGGACTGGGGGCCGTCGCACAAAGCCTTGTCCGGCCTGTTGTGTACTTCGACCATCAGGCCGTCGGCGCCGGCGGCGATGGCGGCCAGTGCCATGGGTTCCACCAGATGCCGATACCCCGTCCCGTGGGAGGGGTCGACCACCACGGGCAGGTGGGAACGCTTCTTGATGACCGGTACGGCCGACAAATCCAGCGTGTTGCGCGTCGCGGTCTCGAAGGTCCTAATACCCCGCTCGCACAGGATAACCGGGCTGTTGCCCTCCACCAGGATATAGTCGGCGGCCATCAGCATTTCGTCGATCGTGCAGGAGGGGCCGCGCTTGAGCAGTACCGGGCGGCCCAACCGGCCGACCTCCCGCAAGAGCGGGAAGTTTTGCATGTTGCGCGCGCCTACTTGGATGATGTCCACCTCTTTGCCGAAAACTTCGGCGTGTTCCTGGGACATGATCTCGGTGACGATGGGCAGGCCCGTCTTTTCCCGCGCCCGCTTCAGGAGTTCCAAGCCGCCCAGGCCCAAGCCCTGGAAGGAATAGGGCGAGGTGCGCGGTTTAAAGGCGCCGCCCCGCAGGAATCCGGCGCCAGCGCGTCCCACTTCGCGGGCAATGGATACCACCTGATCCTCGCTCTCTACGGAGCATGGCCCCGCCATGACCGTGAGCTTCCCGCCGCCGACAACCCTGCCGCAGATTTCATAGACCGAATCCTGGGGGTGGAACCGCCGCCCCGCCAGTTTGTAAGGTTCGGATACTTTCACCACGCGCTCGACAAAGGGCAGGCCGACGAACATGTCCACGGATAGCGCGGAGGTATCCCCCGCCAAGCCCAGCATAAACGTGGTCTCGCCCTGGATCTCCTGTACAATGAGCCCGCGGGCGGTCATATCGGATTTTAAGGCGTCGATTTGATCCAATGTGACGCGAGGTTTCATGATGAGTATCATGTTGTTGGTTCCTCCCATCTTAAAAACAGCTTGTCGGACAGCAACGCTTGCCTGATGAGCATACCAAGCCCGTTCATCGTTTCCAATCCAAGCCGCCCGGCTTCCCGCAACAATGCGGTCTCGTGGGGATTATACACCAAATCGCAGACCAGCGCAAGGGGCGGCAGGCATGTCAGGAAGGCAAAGGAAGGGAACTCCGCCCCCGTACCCGCCGCGCCTGTCATGCCCGCCATGCCCAGCGGCGTGGCGTTGATGAGGAGATCGGCCCCCCGGCAGGCGCGGGTCAAGGCATCGGGCGCCATATCATCGGCCGCGCAGTCTATTTCGGGCGCGATCGAGGCGAGGTGCATGCATAACGCCTGGGCTTGCCGCGGGCGACGGCTCAGGATCGCTATCTTGGCGGCGCCTTCCAAGGCCGCTTTAACCGCAACGCCCCTGGCCGCGCCGCCGGCGCCCAGGATGAGCAGGCGCCGGTTCCGGTAATCATGGCCGGCGCCGCGCAACGCCCGCCACAAGCCCTCCATGTCGGTGTTGTAGCCAAACAGCTTACCGCCCCGGACGACCACCGTGTTGACCGCCCCGCACAACGCCGCCGGCGGATCGATGTCGTCCAGGAACGGCATGATATCCTGTTTATGCGGGATGGTAACATTAAACCCCCGCAAGCCGCACGTGCGGGCGCGCGAAGTAAAGGCGCCCAAGCTCCCTGGGGGGACTTGGATGGCTTCGTAGGGGATGTCGAGGCCAAGGCGCCCCAAGGCGGTTTTGTGGATGTAGGGGGACAGGGTGTGTCCGATGGGGTCGCCGATGACCGCCAAGCCACCCGCCGGCGGATACTCGGAATACATCAGCGCGCGCAGGCGCGTGGTCGCTTGATCCCAATCCCCGTCGTTGGGCAACGTTACGTGGGCGCTTGCCAGATACAGCGGCCTCCTCTGCGCGGACAAAGCAAAGACACGATCGGCGCCGCCGGCCAGCAACGGGCGGTCGTCGGTCGTTACCTCTTTGACAATTCGTTCGGGCGCGCGGTCGATGAAGACAATCAGCCCGTTTTCCCCCAGCCGGCGCATGTTTTGTTCGCGCAAGACGACGCCGCCCCCGGCGGCGATGACCGTGCGGGTCTGCCGGGCGACATCCCGCGCGACGGCAACCTCCCGCTCCCGGAACCCCTCTTCTCCCTCCCGCGCAAAGATTTCCGGGATGGTCAAACCGGCGCGTCGCTCGATTTCCCGATCCATATCCATGAAGTCCAAGCCAAACTGCCCGGCGGCCCACCGGCCCAACGTGGACTTGCCACAGCCCGGTAGCCCGATGAGTATGATGTTTCTGGCGTCCCTCCCCATCAGAGGCATGCCCCGGCCTCGGGTCCGGCCTCGGGTCCGGCCCCGACCCCGGCCATCAGGCAACAATCCAGCAGGCTCAACGCCAACGCCGCTTCGACCACCGGTACGGCGCGGGGGACAATGCAAGGATCATGCCGCCCCTTGATGGTGATTTCAACTTCCCCCATGGTCGACGCATCCACCGACCGCTGGGGGCGGGCGATGGACGGGGTGGGCTTGATGGCCACCCGCACGACGACCGGTTCCCCGTTCGTGATGCCGCCCAGGATGCCGCCGTTGTGGTTGGTGCGGGCGCGGATGCGGCCGCCCTCCACGCTACCCTCCACGTGCGGCTCGCCCTCCACGTCCACCACGTCCTCCACGCACAGCTCGTCGTTTGCCTGGCTGCCGCGCATGGCGGCCAAAGCAAAGCCATCGCCGAACTCCACGCCTTTGACCGCCGGTATCGAGAAGAGCAGGGAAGCGGCCACGCTCTCCAGCGAGGCGAAAAACGGATCGCCCAGGCCGCCCGGCACGCCTGTCGCCACCGCTTCCACGATACCGCCCACGGAGTCGCCGTCGGCTTTGGCGGCCAGGATCTCGCCGCGCATCAGATCCGGATCCTCGGTTTGCCCCACGCGCACCATCCGCGCTTTGATCCGCACCCCCTGCCGCGAGAGGAACTGCCCAGCGAGGGCGCCCGCGAAAACCAACGGGGCGGTCAGCCGGCCGGAGAAATGCCCGCCGCCGCGCCTATCGGCAAACCCCTTGTATTTGAGCAACGCGGTCCAGTCGGCATGGCCGGGCCGCAGTTTCGCGTCATAGTCGCCGGATCGGACGTCATGGTTGCGGACGATGGCGCACAGCGGCGCCCCGGTTGTCCGCCCGTCATGCAGGCCGCTGAGGATTTCAACCATGTCCCCCTCGCGCCGGGCGGTGGCCGTGTCATCCCGCCCAGGCGCGCGGCGGCGCATCTCCGCCTGCACGGCGTCCATGTCCAGCGGCCCGCCGGGCGGCAGGCCGTCGATCACAATGCCCACAGCCGGCCCGTGGGACTCGCCGAAAATCGACAGTTTGAGCTTATTCCCCCAAGTGTTCATACAGTTGGCCCCGACCTCCCCGCAACCAAAGTTTTCAATATTTTTTTATTCGTCCTCCATGTCAAAATAGTCGGGTTGTGTCGGAACGGGCGGAATGGGCAGGCTGTCCACTGCGTCACCGAGGACTATCCTGGTGCAAGTCACGTTATTGTGGATATAATCATCCTCAGCCGTCAATTCGGTGATTTGTTTCATACAAAATCCCGATTCCTTGTCTAACCAATACTCATCATAACCGTCGTTAAACGCCATATCTTTCCTGAATATGGCGCAGTCGCGTCCGAGATGCTCGCCACTGCCCGTCCTCTCGAATGTTCCACTGCCATCCAGATGCGTGCCGCTGTGGATGATTGTATTTAACGCGATATGGAATCCATTGCGCAATTGGTCGAACTCGCTTTCCATTTCACCGGGTTCAAAGTCTTTGGTTTCCAGCCAGGCCCCGCCGTTCATATACCCGTACTCCTTGCACACGCCATCCGGAAACTCGTCATTCGGCAGGAAAAACCATTTTGCGCCCCCAATGTCCCAGTGGATCCAACCATCGATCATGTTTTCCAATCTCTCCCCACTGCGATCATTCTGCGTATAATAATAACCGGGCTTGTATATGGCCCAGGCCGAAGTAGAGAATTTCGAGGTGGGGTTTTCAGCGAAGTTTACGTGGGGATTGTCGTCGGGGAATTTTTCAAAATAGAGCGCAAGCGAGCCTTCATAATGCGGCTCGTATATGCTAAAAAAGCAGTCGTCGAATGGGGTATCCTTTGTACCCACGCCCAGTTCCCAATATGGGTACAGCGTGAAGTCGTGGTTGATGCTGACCATGCCCTCCAGATCGAAATCCTTGGCGCCGCCGTCGGTCAGTGCCCAGCCCGTCTGCCTGTACCCCGGGCGATAGAATAGGGCATAGTAGGAAATCATATACGGCTCGTCGAAGTATTTCTCGCTCTCGTAGGCTTCTTCCCAACCGTAAGCGCCGGGGTCGTATCTGACGATGTATACCATGGGGTTGCCGTCTTCGTCGTAGCCACTGTTGTTGACGCCGCCGGGGCCAATGTCTTGGCCGCCGCCGCCACCACCGCCGCCGCCGCCGTTTGTCGATCCGCCGATGACACTGCAAGCGGCCAGCAGGGAGATTGCGAGTACCATGACCAGCGCGATGGCAAAGGTCCTTTTCATTTTCAGTCCCTCCTTATATTTTTACGACGAAATATTTCCCGCCCAAGGCATCCGTGCGTATTTGACGCCTCACGCAATCATCCATATGACGGTAGCGGTGTCACGCATGTCGATGTCTTTCGGCTCAATGTTCATGGCCATCGGCGCGGCCGCTTCGCGTACAACCGTGTCACGGACTTGATAATTCGTTTGGGAAAACGGGTGGAGATCGCTCCAGTTGTATTCGATACGCTGGATTGCCCCGAGCGTCACGCCCGCGGCCCTCGCCAACACCATCGCTTTCCATTTCGCGTTTTCAACAGCGCTTGCCAGAAGCGCCTCCGACACCGCGGCTGGATCTTTAATCGAAAAACGGATATTGAAGCTCGGATTGGCTTCGCAGCCGGCGATGGCGCCGAGCGTTGCGCCGAGTGCCGGCATATCAAGGTCAAACTCCAGTTTCAAATTATGACTGCATGCATACCCGACAAAACGCTGTTTGTGGCTACCATTTTCCCGATAACTTTCATACTTTGTGTTGATATTGAAGTTGGTCGTTTTCAGTTTCGCGCCATCATGCCCTGCCGATACGATGGCCGCCCTGAGCGCGTCGAGCATTTCCGCACTGCGGCGCATGGTTTTTTCGTAATCGCGCCCGATGACCTCGAGATCCATGCCGAGTACGATGAGATCGGGCGCGACAACGGCTTTCCCGATGCCCTTGACCACCAGTTCCCTATTGTTCATCGTCATCATTTCCTTTCCTCCGTTCATTTGATCATTCGCTTGTTTTCCGCTTGTTGTTGGCCGTCCCTATTGGTACAGGGCTGTGATGATATCCTCCATGGGGGGTTCCTTCACAGAGATGTCGCGTACGCTCATCCGCGAAAACAAGGATTCTATACACCCGCTGATGTCCCGGGTATCCGCTTCCAGTGTCATCTTGAATGCAGAGGATTGCCCTGTCACGGTAACAACCATGCCTTCCAACGCCCCTGGCGGGGGCGGCTCGTTCAGCGTCAGCTCGATAAGCTTTTTATCGCCCAACCGCCGCCGCAGATGGGTGAGGCTGTCGTCGAATACCTTTTTCCCGTGGTTTATGATGATAATATGCTCGGCCAGTTGCTCTACATCCGCCAGGTCATGCGTGGTCAGGATAAAGGTCGTGCCACGCCCGTTCATTTTTTTGATAAACTCCCGCACGCCCGCCTTGGCGATCACGTCCAGGCCGATGGTAGGCTCATCCAAAAAGACGACCCGCGGCCTATGGAGCATAGCCATGATAAACTCGCACTTCATCCGCTCCCCCAAAGACAGCGCACGCGTGGGTTTTTCAAGGACATCGGCGACATCCAGCAGCGCAACCAACTCATCCAGTATGCTTTTGTAATCCGCCCGCGCGATACCATAGATTGCGCGGTTCATCTTGTAGCTCTCTATCGGTGGGATATCCCAAATCAGCTGCGATTTTTGCCCGAACACCGCCCCGATGTGCCCCACATATTTTTTGCGGTCTGAAGCGGGCGAGAACCCCATCACCTCCAGCCTCCCGTCGCTGGGGTACAGCGCGCCGCACAGCATTTTCACGGTGGTGGATTTGCCCGCTCCATTCGGCCCCAGCAAGCCGCAGACGACGCCTTCCTCTATGGCAAAAGAAACGCCATCCACCGCATGGACATATGTGGTCTCCCGCTTGAAGAAACCGGCGGCCTTTTTGTATGTTTTATATGTCTTTCGCAAATTCTCCGCAACGATAATGCGCACTTAACCCCCGGCCCCCTTGTATCGTCGAATCATGTGCTGATACAGCCACACGCCAAACCCCAAAAACAGCAGGCTGAGCCCCGCGCCCCAGAACGCTTCCGGTTCCGCCCGGCCCAGGAGCGCGGCAGCGGGGAAAAACCCGACCAAGCTCACCGGGACGATAAATGTCGCCACCGCCCGTATCGCCGACGGGAAAATGGCGATGGGGTACTGCCCGAAAGCCTCCACGCTTCCGAATATTTCGGGCAGGCGGGAATTCCCCACCCATTTAAAAGAAGTCGCCGCCATAATAATCTGTATCCCTGCCATAACCGCGACGCCCGCGATGAACAGTAGCAGGCCCGCGCCGATCGCCGCCGCCGCCGACACAATCTGCGCGTGCGCCGCCGCGTAACCGAACAGCGCGAGCCCGCACAAAAGGTTGCCGAAGCTATCGGGGGAAAAGGTCGTGGCGATCATGTAGGCCAGCGGTTCCATGGGCTTTAACAGGACTACCTCGAAGCTACCCTCGCGCACATGGATCATGGTATCCCACAGCACGTTCCCGAGACAGACCTTTGCCATGGCCTGCGATACGGTGAACAGCGATTGGATGAGAAGCACTTCGTGAAAACTCCAGCCGGGAAACGAGGCGCCCGCGCCGTATATCAGCACAGCGACCAACGGCAACAGCAGACTGCCCAGGAAAGTGATAAGCAACGATAGAAAAAAATTGAACCGGTATGCCACAGCTTGCGACACTGCCGTCTTGATACAGATTTTATAGATAGACAAGCTCTTCATAGAAAACCCCTTGCCTCTCAGCCTCTTTGCCTCTTTGCCTCTTTGCCTCTTTGCGGCTAGCGGCTAGCCGCTTAGCCTCTTGTCATGGCTACATGGCTACGTGGCTACATGCCAACGTCGCAAAACCTCCGCATTGCCCGGCGGTACACCAGCTCGCTGACTAAATACATCACCAGCGCGGCGACCGCCTGATACCCGACAAGCCAAGGCGTGAAGCTCCCGGTGAATACCATGGCCGGCACATAGACGGTGTATTGAAACGGCAGGAAAAACTGCACCATCCTCAGCCATTCCGGGAAAAACGCCAACGGGATGAGCGCACCCGAAAACACTTTGGCTATGAGGCTCACCACATTCCTGATACCTTCCGTGCGCACGACCCAGAAAGAGGCCATGCCAATGATATAATTGAAGTGGAAGTTTATCGAAAAGGCCAGCGCGACCGATAGGAATGTCCAAGGCAGATTGGCCGGGCGCATATCCACGCCGAACAAAAAGTGAAAAATCAGCAGGCAGGGAATAAACTCCAGCGCGAACCCCAAAACGCGGTGGCCCAGCTTCTGGGAAAGCGCGAAGAACCGGTGATGAATGGGCCTGAGCGCGAAGGTCAGGAATTTCCCCGTTCGTATCAGCATGGAGAGATTCCAATCGGCAAAATCCATGGTCAGGTAGCCGATCAGCGCCGTCGCCGCGAAATAACGTATGAGCTGGTCGAGCGCCATGCCGGCAAGCTCCGGGCGGCTGCCATAAACCGCGGTCCAGATGAAATACTGCACGGCAAAATAAACCGGCCCCACAAAAACGGATACAAACGTATGCGTGCGATAGACGCTCCACTCTTTGAACGTGGCGACGGCTACCGCGTATATCACTTCAAGATTCCTTCGTATTACACTTATCATTCGCGTTTCGTTATCCAGTTATCAGTTGTCAGTTGTCAGTTGTCAGTTGTCAGTTGTCAGCTATTCCAACGCGGAATACAAAACATTCATCACGGGCGCGTAGATGTTTTTATTGATACCAGGCTTGTATTCGGCCGTGAAGATCGCGGCCGTGATACCCTCTTCGGGGTCGATGAGGATTTTTGTCCCTGCCCATCCGCCATGGTCCAGACACCTGCTTGAGCGCAGGATCCCCGTGTCGTCTTGCTTGTCCATCTTAATGTTCCAACCCAAACCCCACGCGCCAAAGGCGAGGTTACCGTCCGATGCAACGCCTGCGTTATGGTTCCGTGCCATTTCGGCGACGCTGCGCCTTGACAGGAGGCGTTCGCCATGGAACACGCCGCCGCCTAGTATCATACGGCAAAAATTGGTAATATCATCGACAGTGGTTTTCAAGCCGCCCGCGCCGCTTTCGTCCTGATAGCTCCCCGTCGAATTGAGCCACGCCGCGCCCTCGCAGACCTCCTTGCGCCCGAGTATTCTGCCCCATTTTTCCTCCGGGACACTCCAGTAAGTATCCTTCATGCCGAGCGGATCAAACAGCCGCTTTTGCGCGGTAGTATCGATGGGTTCGCCCGTAACGACGTCTATGATTTCCTTGAGCCTTTGGTAGCCGTAGTTGCAGTATGCCATATTGCTCCTGGGGGCGTGCTTGATCGGTATCTTGAGCGAAACCAAATACTCAGGGTCGTTGAGGCGGTCGTTTATGGCATCGGGGTCGAGCCCCATTTTTTCGCAAGCCAGCCTTCGAAAAGCCTGCCATTCTTCCGGCGGGGAACCCTCCTTCGGGGGCAACAATCTGTACTCCTTCACGCAGATTTCGTCGATATAGGGCTGCATATCCTCATATCGCAAGCTACTCGTGTGGGTCAGGAAATGCCATAGTTGGATGTTTTCCCTGCCTCCGCCCGTGAACTCAGGCAGATAGGTCGATACCGGTTCATATAGGTCAACCAGCCCGTCCTCCTGCAACATCATAAGCAGGGTGGCGACGACCGGCTTGGTGACGGACGCCACCTGGAAAATCGTATCGGGCTTGACGCCGTAAGCCTTTGTGTTCGTACCGTAACAGCCCTCGAAGATCGCGTCGCCGCCTTTGGTGATTTTTATGACGATGGCCTGCCTGTAATCCTTCGCCATATAATTTTGGATCAGATCCTCCAATATGGATAGCCTCTGTGTCCGTATCCCTAAAGTGGATGCGTTTTGGATTGCGAATTCTGTAGCGGGCATGGATAAACCCTCCTTGATGCTCCTTTAATGTTCCTTGATGTAGTGACAATTATATCAGCCCAGAGCTTATTATGGCCTGCGTGTTGTAGCTAGGAATGGGATCCCAGACATCGGGTTCTACAAACGGCACAAAATACGCCGAAACAAACCTCTTCTCCGGATCCACGGAAAGACGGCTGCGTCCCCAGCCCTCATGATGATACGTGCCCGGTGTAATAAGATAAAAGTCCTCCAGGCCCAGATCCGATCCAAGGCCATAAGGCTTGTATCTGCCGCCATCTTGCCAGCAGAAACTCTTGATATGCGGTTTTGTATACACGCTTGTCATCTTCTCGACTGCAATGCGACCCAATACCCGCCGCCCGTCCAGGCGACCGCCGTTCAACAGCATGTTCCCAAAATTTGCCAAGTCAGCCACGGTAGAGAACATATGGCCCGCAGTTCCCGGAACTGCCTCCCATGGGCTATGTTGATCAGGGTTGTTGAGTTCCTTTTCGGTGTCTTCAAATTGAATAAACAGTCGGTCAGCGATATCGGATCGGTTTTTCATTGTGTCCCAAAAACCGGAGTCGGGCATGCCGCAGAACCTCAGGATGTTTTCCTCGATATAGCGTTCGGCCCTAACGCCGGTGATGCGCTCGATCAAAACGCCCAGCAATATCATCCCAAGGCTTGAGTATTCCCAACGGGTTCCCGGTTCGGACTCTCGCCCTTTCTTTAGCGCGGCTGTGATCCAATCGCGTCCGCCACGCTGAAATTCCTGCTCGATAAGCTGCCGGCAGTCGAGTTCCCCCTCTTTGAGCGGATATACGCCGGCGGCGACCGGCAGGCCGCCCGTATGGGAAAGCGCGTGCGCTATGGTGACTTTGGAAAAGTCTTCGGTATCCATCTCGGGAAGCCAGGTTTTC
This sequence comes from Oscillospiraceae bacterium, assembly GCA_009784085.1. Classification (GTDB taxonomy): domain Bacteria; phylum Bacillota; class Clostridia; order Oscillospirales; family UBA929; genus JAIRTA01. Next base: position 11,239 of record WRCJ01000048.1, read on the forward strand.
ATCGTTTCGTCCAGCCGGCAAAGGCCATCCTCCACCAGCTTGAATACGGCAACCGCAGTGAACAGTTTGGTAATCGAGTATATCCGGAAAATCGTATCGGGTTTCAGCGGCCGCTTGTCTTCTTCGCGGAAGGATTGTTTCCCTATCGCGCCGGCGGCGAACAACTTTCCCTCCCGCGTTATGGCGTAACTCGCGCCGATGAGGACTTTTTTGTCGATCTGCCCCTGGAAGAAATGATGCAACACATCTAATCGCGATGAATCGTACCCCAGCGATTCGGGAACATACGGTGTATCAAGCTGAATCATGGTTTCCCCCCTATATCAATTGCAAGATAATAATATTTTGACAAGGCATGGCTTTTGACCCTTGCCGCGCCGGAAATGACGGTATTGCTCGGCGGACTGAGGGTTTTGGGCAACAATTGCGTACGGTCACGGGCAGTCACGGGCAGTCACGGGCAGTCACGGCCAGCCACGGCCAGGCACCGCGCAGTCACGGCCAGTCACCGCGCGGCGTACGCACCAAGTCGCCGGGAGCGTTGACGGCACGGAATCACTTCTTGTACATCTTCTGGATATGCAACTTCAACTCTTTGAACGCCGAGCGGACATCGAGTTCTTCAAGCGTGGCAATCAAAGCGTCGGTCATCTCTGGCGCCAAATATTCCTTTTTCTTTGTGAGGTTGGAGGTCTGTATCTGTACGATACGCCGCAGGATGGCTTCGACAGGCTCTTTTTCCGAAACCATCTGCGCGACCGTCTTGTTCTTGACGGCGAATTGAATCATGTCTTTATTCATCTTGGCGTAGTTCATCTTGAAGTTGTCGCCGGTATAGGCCGCAACCCACGCTTCGTACTCGTCGGACTCAACCATGTTGTATTCCGGGGTATCAGGGGCAAGTTCATCCTCGACGACATCCGCGACAAAGATCGCCTTGACCTTGCCACGCGCGGAATAAGGCAACCCCTGCGTCAGCTCGAACGCCTCCCGCGCCGCGTCACTGACAATGCTCTGCGGCGTAGTGGCGACAAGCTCGCCGCGACGGGTAATGGCAAAGGTCTCGATATTGTCTGATCCCTCATGGATGATCTTGATCCCCGCGCCCCCCGACGACATCTTGAATTTATACGCGAGGGCGGGAATCTTTGTCAGCTCGACCACAGTTGTACGGATAATATTCACGTTGGACATCCTCTGTTTCTATAAGATTTGATAACAGTATACCACTCATTTGCAAAACCTGCAACCCCATCCTAAGGGGCCCGTCCTAAGGGGCCTGAGAAGGTAAGTTGACAAGTTAAGCGCAACCGGGGCGGGGGCGTGGGGATGCATTAAGTCGTGCAAACTGAAGAGTATTGAGAAGATGCAGTTAGTCTTTCCGAACGGAAAGACCCACCCTCTTTTCC
>WRCJ01000049.1 GCA_009784085.1 Oscillospiraceae bacterium
GGCTGGACGTGGTGGCCATGGCGGCCATGGCGGACGGCGAGGGCGCGGCGGCCGTGGTGGATGTGGCGGATGCGGGGGGCAACGGGGGCGCATATGGGTTGCGGCCCTTTTTGCGCGCCGTCGGGACGCGCTTCGACGCCCGATGCGAGCGATGCGAGATCTGCTACCGCATACGGCTGGAAGCGGCGGCTAGATATGCGGCGCATGGCGGGTACGAGGGTTTTTCCACCACGCTTCTCATCAGCCCCTACCAACAGCACGACCGCCTGCGCGCGATAGGCGAGCAGGTGTCGTTGCGATACGGCGTCAGGTTTGTCTACCAGGACTTCCGGCCGATGTTCCGCGCCGGCCAAAACGCGGCGCGGGAGATGGGGTTGTACAGGCAAAAATACTGCGGCTGTATTTTCAGCGAGGAGGAGCGTTACGCACCAACCAATACGCCAGCCAATGCCCCAGTGTAAAACTACGGCTTCTACTTCTTGTGGAAGATTTTGAATATCTCGTCAAAATAATCCTTGTCGTCGTTTTCCTTGGCCTGCTTCCTGCCCGTTGGCGCAACAGGTTCGGGCGGCGGGGCTTCCGGAACCGGCGGGGCCGGGGCGGTGGGGGCTACGTAATAGCCGCCGTCTGTCATCACGGCGCCCTCGTCAAAGCCGGTGGCGATGACCGTGACGCGAATCTCGTCCTCCAACAAGTCGTCGAAAGCCGCGCCAAAGATGATGTTCGCATCGCGATGGGCGGCTTGTTGCACCAGGTTGCAGGCAATCTCCACCTCTTCCAGGCCAATGTCCATGGAACCGGTGATATTGATGAGCACACCCTTGGCGCCGTTGATGGAAGTCTCGAGCAACGGGCTCTGCACCGCCATGCGCGCGGCTTCTTCCGCTTTCCCTTTGCCCGCGGCGCGGCCCACGCCCATATGGGCATAGCCGGCATCCCGCATGATGGTGGCCACGTCGGCAAAGTCGAGGTTGACAAGGCCAGGTAGCTTGATGAGATCCGAGATGCTTTGCACGGCCTGCTTCAGCACGTCGTCGGCGATTTCGAAGGCGTTGAGGAAAGTGATTTTCTGCTCCGTGACATGCTTGAGGCGTTCGTTGGGGATGACCACCAGCGAGTCCACCCGGGAGCGAAGCTCTTCGATCCCCACCTCGGCTTGTTCCATGCGGCGTTTCCCCTCAAAATGGAAGGGCTTGGTCACCACGCCCACGGTCAGGATGCCCGCCTCCCTGGCGATGTCGGCGGCGATGGGGGCCCCGCCCGTGCCGGTGCCGCCGCCCATGCCGGCCGTGATGAACGCCATATCGGTGTTCTCCAGCAGTTTCCCGATTTGTCCTCTGTTTTCCTCAGCTGATTTGCGCCCGACTTCGGGGTCGGAACCGGCGCCCCTACCGCCGGTAAGCTTTTCCCCGATCTGCAACTTGTGGGTGGCATGCGACGCGGCCAATGCCTGTTTGTCGGTGTTGATGGCGACAAACTCTACGCCGCGCACACCTGCGGTCATCATCCGGTTGACAACGTTGTTGCCGCCGCCCCCAATGCCGATGACTTTGATAGAGACCACATTGTCGGTACCGGTGTCCATTTCAAATGGCATATACAACCCTCCTGAAATTTGATGGGAACTTGGGAAACCGCTGTCACTCGAACTGTCACTCGAACTGTCGATCGAACTGATGCGCGAACCGTTGCTCGAACTGCCGCTCGAACTGCCGCTCGAACTGTTACTCGAAAAAATGTAACCAAATGCGCGGGACGATGCCATTATACTACACCTTGATCATCTTTGCAACTGCCTTACGTTTTTTTCACCCAAAAAACCACATGATTTGCTCATGATATATCATGGAAAGCGTTTTTTTATGGGGCGGGTGTGGCATCGGGGATGTAGGAGGCCTTTTTCTGTTCGGCGGCCCTGGAAACATCGACAGTCCCGCGCGCCTCGGCGGGGAGCTCTTGCACCGCCGCCAGCATGAAGGGAATCTTAATGTCCAGATCGGACACATCGCCCAGCAACACTTGGAATCGCTCGTTGTCATACGTAATCCGAAGCAGGTGCGCCTGCGAGACGTCTATCTCTGTCGTATCGGGCAGGAGCTCATACCACGTGAGTTCGCGAAATAGAATCAGCAACGCCGTAAGCCTGTCCCGATCCTCCTCCGGCACGGCCGCGTCGTTGCCCGCCGCGGGCGCCTGTAGGTCAAGCCCCCAAATGAGGGGTTTGCCGGTCGGCGTCCGCATGGATGTTTGCTCCAGCAACCGTCCGGCGCCGTCGATCAACCAGCAGCTGTTCCCATGCACGACCATCCCCATCGCCTGGCGTTCGGTGATCTCGATGACCAGCGTGCCTGGCAGCCGGTGGATCAGGCTCGCTTCGGCCACATAGGGGAAGTTGTTGAAGATGTTGAGGAGGATTTCGTTTTTATCGATAAAGAAGGGGCTGTCCCCCACGGACACGCCGGAGGCGGAAATGATGGCGCCCTCCCCGTATATCGTGCTGCCCGTCACCTCGATGCGGTTGATCTTGAAGAACAGGTTCATGGACAGCCAAACCACAAAAGCAACTAAAAAAACGCACATAAAGAAGTATATGGCTCCTCTGCGCCTGGGTTTCCTTTGCTTTTGGTTGTAAGCGACTCCCATATTGTTCTCCGTGCCATGACGCCCCGCGGGGCGCGGTCCCTCAGCGGACAGCTTTCACGAGTTCCATGATAATTTGATATATTTTATCCGTGGCGTCAAGAACTGCCATGCCATGCACCTCTTTTTCCATGGCATCGCGCTTTTCCTTGTCTTGCAGTAATTCTCCGACTTTTTGTAACAATACGCCGCCCGTGCATTCCGCCTCGCGGAGCATGACGGCCGCGTCCCGTCGGGCGAGTACTTGCGCGTTCTTCTCCTGGTGGTTGGCGGCCACGTTGGGCGACGGCACCAAGATGGCCGGGCGGCCGGCCACCATCAGCTCCGCCAGCGTCGACGCGCCGGCGCGGGTGATCAGCAGATCGGCGGCCATCATGGCATGGGGCATGTCGTAGATGTATTCGGTCAGGCGGAGGCCGGGATGGTCCTCCAACGCGACGCCGGCTTCCCGCACGGCGTCGGGCATCCATTCCCAGCCAAACTTCCCTGTGGCGTGGATATGGTGAAAAGCGTCCTCCCGGGCGCCCCGGGCGATAAAGTCCACCATATGGCGGTTCATGTCCCGGGCGCCCAGCGATCCGAAATAGGAGAGCAAAAGGGGTTTGTCGTCTTTTATCCCGAGCGCGGCCCGCGCCTCGGCCCGGGTGGTTTCGTAAAACGCGCCGCCCACCGGCGTGCCGGTCAGCGCTACCCGTTCGGGGCGGGGATAGGATGCCTTTGCTTCCCCAAAGCTGACCAAAACCCGCGATGCTTTGCGGGACAGTAATTTTGTGGTAAGCCCCGGGAAAACGTTCGACTCGTGTACCACGGTCGGTATCCCCAGGCGGGCGGCCTCGCGTATGACGGGGTAGCAGACATACCCACCGGTCCCTATCACCGCCTCCGGGTGAAACGCGCGTATGATCTTCTTCGCTTCCCGCAACGAGCGGGCCATGCGGCGCAATACCCGCCCGTTGTGCAAGACGGCCGATGGTTTGAGGCTGTGTTGCAGGCTGCTGGCCGGGATGGTCAGTATCTCATATCCGGCGCGGGGCGCCAGGTCGGTCTCCATACCGCCGTTTGTCCCCACGAAGAGTATCTCGGCGTCCGGTTGCCGCTTGCGCACCCAATCGGCTACGGCGATAGCCGGGTTGATATGTCCCGCGGTTCCCCCGCAGGTAAACAGCAGCCGCGCGCCATGCCCCGCCATACCCCGCCATACCCCCTTCGCCTCATGATTCTGATTTGCGTTTCTTTGTTTTCCGGCCCCTGGCCCGTTTCTTGCCAACGCTATCGTCGTTGCCGGAGCCAGTGTCGGCAGCCCGTTGCCCGCCAACGCTATCGTCGTCGCCATCGCCAAGGTCAAGGCCAACGCCAAGGCCAACGCCGTCGCCAAGGCCAAGGCTGGAACCGTTGCCGGAGCCGGCGACCCGTAGCCCGCCAACGCCGTCGCCACGGTCGGAGCCGGCGCTGAGGCCGTCGCCGGGGGATGCCGCCAACTGCCTCGATACCGCCAACACGATACCCATCTCGGCCAATTGCATGATCAACGCGCTGCCGCCCGAGCTGAAGAAGGGCATGGATATGCCGGTTACCGGGATCAGGTTGGTGACCACGGCTACGTTGAGGGCAGTTTGCAACGCCAGTAGCGTGGAGATGCCGCTGACCAGCAGGGATCCAAACCGATCGCGGGCGCGCGCGGCTATCCAATAGCCGCGCAAGATGAGAAAGATAAACAACGCCAAGATGGTGACCGCGCCGACGAGCCCCAATTCCTCGCACACGATGGAGAAGATGAAGTCGTTATGTTCCTCGGGCAGGTAAAGCAATTTCTGCCGACTCTGCCCCAGACCCAACCCGAACAGGCCGCCCGATCCGATGGCGTACAGGGATTGTATGGCCTGATACCCCTTATCCAAAGGGTCTATAGTGGGATCTTGCCAGAGGGCGATGCGGTCTTGCGCGTACCCCAGTTCGATCACCGCAAAATACCCCGCCGCCACCGCCGCGATCAGCAATAAGACAAACCATCCCACGCGCGTGCCGCCCGCGAACATGAGCGACACGCCCACGCCCAGAATGAGAACGATGGCCGACAGATGCGGCTCCAAGAATAACAGCCCCGCAATGGCAACCAAGATGCCGGCGAAGGGCAAAACGCCCCATCGGAAGGTCTTCATGCGTTCCCGGTAACCGGAGATCATGGCGGCGAAGCAGACAATGACCGCCAGCTTGGCGATTTCGGACGGCTGTATGGTGGTAATGCCCAAGTCGAACCAGCGCGTGGCAAAGTTGCGCTTCACGCCGAAGAAAGGGACAAGGACCAGCAATGCGAGCGACACCGCCATGAGAGGAATGGATAAGGCGCGCCAATACTGATACCGGAAGCGGGAGATGATAACCATGACGACCATCCCAATCAGCAGGAAAATGCCCTGCCGGACAAACTGATAGGAGGCGTCCCCCATATCCTGCAACGAGGAAGCGTAGCTGGCGGAGAATAACATGACAAGCCCAATGACAGACAAGATGACAACCAATATGGCATACGGGATGTCCACGGCGCTTTGGCGAAGCCGCCGGGACTTGGGCACTTCCGGCTCCTCGGGCTGTGTCCACTCAGCCTCCAATGGTTCATCGGGCAGCCGCAATTCGCCATTCGTTTTCTCAGGCTGCATGGAATCCCTCCCCGGATTAACATGGTATGGGCGTTAGGCGTCATGAATTTAATTCTTAAATGTACTATATATAATTCTCAATGGCCAGCATGAAGAGGCATATCGCGGTGGTCAGTATAGAAAAGACAAAGAATATCTTGACCTCGCCCCAGCCGCCCATCTCAAAATGGTGGTGGAGGGGCGACATGCGAAATATGCGTTTGCCCTTTGTGGCCTTAAAATAGAGCACCTGCATGATAACCGAGAGCATTTCGACGAGATAGACAAGCCCCACCGGGATGAGTAGCAGCGGCTTCCCGGAGGCGAATGCCAGCCCGCACAGGAACCCGCCCAAAAACAAGGATCCGGTATCCCCCATAAAAACGCGGGCGGGGTGGAAATTGTAAAGCAAAAACCCCGCGACGCCGCCGGCCAGCGCGGCGGCGCTGAGCGTGGCGGCCGGCGATCCGCCATAGTAACACAACACGGCGAAGAAGAGGGCGACGGGCAACGTCACGCCCGAGCACAGGCCGTCCAAACCGTCGGTCAGGTTGACCGCGTTGACGAAGCCGGTGGTACAAATGATGGCGGGAATGAGAAAGACGAACCATACTACGTCTATGTTTACTTTGAAGAAGGGGATGTACAACGTGGGGGCGACATCGCCGAAATGGTGCATCAGGACCAGCATCGCGGCGGCGGCCACCAGCTGGAGTATAAACTTAGGCAACGCGCCCAGGCCCTTGTTCTGTCGCCTGGTCACCTTGAGAAAATCGTCCGCAAAGCCGATGATGCCATAGATCCAGGCAAAACCCAACACCAGATAGTGGTTGAGTTCCCTTGGGTGGACGAAAATTGGCCCCAACACCAAAATGGTGACGGTAGTCCCCAATATGATCATCAGGCCGCCGATCGTGGGCGTGCCGCTTTTGCTTGCGTGCCAGTGCGGCCCGATCTCACGGATGCTCTGCCCGACGCCCAGCCGCCTGAGCAGGGGCAACAGGGGCAGGCCGGCCAGCGCAGTCACCGCCAAGGAGAGGGCAAACGCCCAAATCATGTCATTTTCCCCTCGTATAATATATTTTAACGATTGATAATTCCAGATACGATCTTGCGTTCATCCATCGGTCGCCGCGTGCCGTGGACCTCTTGGTAGGTCTCGTGCCCTTTTCCGCACAGCAACACGGTGTCCCCGGGTTTGGCCTCCAGCAAGGCCAGTTCGATGGCGCTCGCGCGGTCGGCTTCCACCTTTACGGGCGGCGCGTTTTTGGGGATCCCGGACAGAATATCCTCGATAATCGCCGAGGGTTCCTCGGTGCGTGGGTTGTCCGAGGTCACCACGAGGAGCGACGAATCCCGCGCCGCCGCCTGCGCCATGAGCGGACGCTTGGCGCGGTCACGGTCGCCGCCGCACCCAAACAGCGTGATGAGGCGCCCCGAATGGCTTTTCATCGTGGAAATCACGTTAGCCAGCGCATCGGGCGTGTGGGCATAGTCGATGATCACGGTCACGCCGGGCGGCCCGGGGACGACCTCCATGCGCCCCGTCACCGGCGGCACGTCCCGTATCGCGGTGGCGATATCCCCCAAGGAGATGCCTTCGGACAACGCCGTCGTCACGGCGGCCAGCGCGTTGTACACCGAAAACGCGCCCGGCGTCGCCCACTCGATGCGCGCAATATCCAGTTGTGTCACCGCCTCGAACTCCACCCTGTTGGATTTCAGCTTGATGTTCTTGGCTGTCACATCGGCGCGGTCATGCCGGGCGGAATAGGTGACCGCCTCGGAACCCGGCCTCTCGGCCAGGCGTAGCCCGTACTCGTCGTCTATGTTGACAATGCCCAGATCGGCTTGGGCGAACAATTGCGCCTTCGCCGCAAAATATTCCTCCATATCGCGGTGGTAGTCCAAATGATCCTGCGACAGATTGGTAAACACCGCCCGATGGTATTGAATGCCCCAGGTGCGCCGCTGGGTGAGCGCTTGCGAGGAGACCTCCATCACACAGCGTTCGCAGCCGGCGTCGGCCATCTCCCTGAACAGCACCTGTAGGTCTACCGCGTCGGGCGTCGTGAATGACGTGAATTCGGAAGGCATGCGCCGATCCCCGATGAGAATGGCGTTCGTCCCGATGAGGCCGCATGGCCGCGGGAACAAGCGATCGAACAGGCCTTTGAGGATATGCGTGACGGTGGTCTTCCCATTGGTACCCGTGACGCCGATCATGCGAAGGTCCGCGGCCGGCTTGCCGTAATAGTTGGCGGCCATGAGGGCCAGTGCAATGCGGGCGTCCGGCACGAGGACCAGGGGGATATCGATATCCGTCTCGCGTTCCGCCACCACCAACGCGACCCCCGACGCGACAGCTTCCGCGATATACTTAAAGCCGTCGGTCTGGACGCCCGGTATGGCGAAAAAGACATCCCCCGGCGCCAATTGACGGGAGTCGGCCCGTAGCCTCTGGACATCGAGATCGCCTGATGCCCCGTTGCGCAGCGCGGCATCGTCCAAACCCACAAGCAATTCACCCAATTTCACGAGACGTAACCCCCTTCATCCTAGTCTTGTAAGCTTTTTTCCCTGAACTCCACATGTACCACCGAACCGGTGGGCGCCTCCTGGTCTGCCGGGAAATCCTGGGCATAGGCAAAAATCTCGGCGTCGTCTGTCGCGGCGGCGCCGGTCGCCGACATGAAAAACCCAGCCAGGCGCAAAACCTTGTCGGCTTCGTCCATGCTCATTTCAAAGACATCCGGTACCACGGCGGTCTCGATAGGCGTGCCCTCCCCCAGGTATAAGACCATCTCGGTTGTGCCGGCAATGCGTTCGCCGGCCTTCGGGACTTGCAGGGTGACATTGCCCCCCCCGCCCACCATGCGGTAATTGACGCCCTGGTAGTCCAGCAGGTTTTCCGCGTCGGATCGGGACATGCCCTGCACAGACGGCACGACGATCTCCGCCGAGAGCAATTCCTCCTCCGTGTATTTGGGTTCGACCTGCAGATAGGGAAGGATTTCAGACAGCATGCGCCCGGCTGCCGGCGCGGCCATGCCGCCGCCGGTGCGCAGGTTGGACGGTTCCGACATCGGCTCGTCCAGCATGACCAGCAACGCCACCTTAGGGTCGTCCGCCGGCGCGAAGGCCACAAAGGAAACGACGTATTTCCCTTGCGTATACGCGCCTGTCTCGACGTTTCGCTTCTGGGAGGTGCCTGTCTTGCCGGCGACGCGGTAGCCGGCCACGTAGGCGTTCCGGCCGGTGCCGCGGCTGACGACGGTCTCCAGGATGCTACAGAGTTGCTTGGATGTTTCCTGCGAGATAACCTTGCGGACGACTTCCGGCTCGAAGGATTTGACCACGTTGCCTTTCGCGTCGACGAGGGCGCGGACCACATGCGGCTTCATCAAGTTTCCGCCGTTGGCGATGGCCGACACAGCCGTGACAAGCTGGATGGGCGTCAACGTGAAGGTCTGCCCGAAGGAATAGGTGGACAGCGTGACCAGGTTGTCAAACGCCGACCAGGTATGATGTACGCCTTTCGATTCCCCCGGAAGGTCGATGCCCGTCTTCTCGGTAAATCCAAAAGCCTTGAAATATTCGTAGTATTTTTCGGTACCCACGCGCTGTGCTACCGTGATCATGACCGGGTTACAGGAATTTTGCATGCCGCTCACGAAGGTTTCGTCTCCATGCCCGGACAGCCTGTGGCAGTGGATGGGGCTTCCCCAGCCCGGCACCATGACATAACCCGAGCAAAAGAAGGTGTCGTCGGGGCTGACCGCCTTTTCCTCCAGCGCGATGGCTGCCGTGATAATCTTGAAGGTGGATCCGGGCTCGTAGGTGTCCACGACGGCCTTGTTGCGCCATTGGGCGAGCCGTGCGGTTTCCCGGGCGCTGTCCAGCTCGGCGCCGGACAAACCGTCCAAGAGTTCCAGCGCCGCCAGGTCTGTGATTTCCCTGGGCGCATTGGGGTCGAAGCCGCCTTGGGCATCCATGGCCAAAATCTCCCCGGTATGGACATCCATGACAATGGCCGCCGCGCGTTGCGTCACCTGATGATCAATCACCGCCTCCTTGAGATGCGTCGATACGATATTTTGAATCGTGGAATCCAGGGTCAAGATGAGATCATGGCCGTTTTGCGCCTCATATGTCTTTTCATGCAGGAAGGGGATGCTTTGCTCCCGGCCGTCCTTGGCGGAAATCACGCGGCCCGCCGTCCCCGTGAGATAGCTATCATAGATTTTCTCGACGCCGTCCAGCCCTTCCAACATACCGCTCACGAACCCCAACACATGGGAAGAGAAGTCGCCGTTTGGATAGTTGCGCCGATAATCCGTCTCAAAATACACGGCCCGCCCCAACTTGTTCTCCTTGATGAAAGCGAGCACGGCCTCGGCAGTCTCCCCCTCGACGCGCCTTTTGACGACTTCGTATAATCGGTCGGTCAATTGCGTGAGCGCGTATACCTTGTCATAACTGACGTCGAGGATGCGGGAGAGCCCCTGCGCGATGAGAATAGCCTGCGCTTCGTCCTTGATGACCTTCGGCGCGAGGATGAGCGTGTCCGCGCGGACACAGGCGGCCAGCGTGTTGTAATTCCTGTCGAATATGTTGCCCCGGACAGGCCGGAGGACCTCTTCGCGGATTTGCTGTGCGACAGCCTGGCGTTCGTACTGGGCGCCTTCCACGATCTGGATCTGATACAGCCTCCAGCCCAGGGGGACGAACAGGAATACCCCGAACAAGGCGGCCAGCACAACCGTACGGCGCAGTACCGATCGGTTCAGGCGGCGGGACGATTTCCACTTCTCTTTCATATCACACTACTCACACTACTCACACTACCCGTCGCGATGTCAATCTTCCAAAACTTCGGCGTGATCCTCGCCGGAGAGATCGATGTAAATGATCTGGTTTTCGGAAGGCTTGACCATGTCCAACTCTTCTCTGGCGATGCGCTCTATCTCCTGCACGTCAATCAGATCTTCCCTTTGCTTGAGCAACAGGGCTTCCTCCTTTTGGAGCATTTGGATCTCCTTGAGGGAATCCCGGGACTTCTGGCCCACCTCGGCCATGCGCATGTAGGAGTAGACAATAAAAATCAGGAGGGCCGTGACGCACAGGAAGATGACGACACTGTGAACGCGCAGGCGTGCGTGCGGCCTCGTAGCCACTCTCTCCCGGGGGACAGGCAGGACCCGGACAGGGGGCGCCTCGACGGCCACCGCTTCGCGGACCTGGGGACGTGTGTCAAAGCGGGAAAGGTCGGGAGCGACCTTCGATGCGGCGGTAGACATAATCACACCTCGACTTGCTATATTTTGCTGGAATTATTGCTACTAGTTCGCCATATATATATATTATGTCATACATTATGCTATATATTATGCTATATATTATGCTAGATAAGTGCCATATATTAAGCCATATTTGTTACACAATCTTCTCTGCGGCGCGAAGTTTTGCGCCTTTTGCCCTCCTGTTATGCGCCAACTCGTCTTCGTTTGGCGCGAGGTGTTTTCGGTATACGGGCTTGATGGTCGGCGTTTTCCCGCAAACGCATACCGGGAAATCCGGCGGGCATTTGCAACCGGTGGCGGCGTCGCGTAGCACGGTCTTGACGATGCGATCCTCCCCCGAGTGGAAACTGATGGCAACCAGGCGCCCGCCCGGCGACAATAGGCCGATGGCAATCACAAGGCCAGTTTTAAGGCCCGCCAGTTCATCGTTGACTGCCACGCGAATGGCTTGGAAGCTTCGTTTGGCAGGGTGGCCCTTTCCCCGCCGGGCAGCTGGCGGCAACGCGCTGACAACGATACTGGCCAGCTGCCCGGTGGTCAGAATGGGCGTATGTGATCTCTTCTTCTCAATGGCTGCGGTGATGAGTGACGCATGTACCTCTTCTCCGTAGTCATGCAAAATAGCCTTCAGTTTTTCCGCCGGCCAACCATTGACGATGTCGTACGCGCTGAGGGGGGCGTCCGGATCCATGCGCATGTCCAGCGGCGCATCGGGAAACCGGTAGGAAAACCCGCGCGACGGGTCGTCGAATTGGGGCGAGGACACCCCACAGTCGAACAGGATGCCATCGACCTGGTGAATGCCTTGCGCGGCCAACAGTTTGTCCATATCCCGGTAATCGCCGCGTAGCAGCAGGAGTTGGATCGTACCCTGATAATCCGCCAGGCGGCCGGCGGCCCGCGCGAGGGCCTGCGGATCCTTGTCAATGCCGATGAGCTTCCCGCCCCGCAATTGTTCGGCGATGCGCCGGGCATGCCCCCCGGCGCCCAGCGTGGCGTCCACGTACAGCCCGTCCGGGCGGATGGCCAACGCCTCCATGCATTGATCCGGCATGACCGGTATGTGCGAGAAGGCAGTGGCTTCCATCAATAGCCCAGTTCGTCCATGGCTTCGAGCATGGCCTCCTGCGTGAGCTCCTCGGCCACGAACCGTTGCCAAATCTCCTCGCTCCAAATCTCGGCCCGGTTTCCGACGCCCAAAACCACGACATCCTTCGTAAGGCCGGCATACTCGCGCAACGCAAGCGGCAACAGGATGCGGCCCTGCGCGTCCAATTCGAAGCGGGTGGCTGTCGGAAATAGCGTGAGCTGCAAACGGCGCGCGCGGCTGATGGGCAACGCCGCCAGTTTCGCCTCAATCTCGCGCCAATCCTTTTCCGAATAGATGAAGAGGCTCTGGCCCACGCCCTTGGAGACATAGATGACATTGCTCAGCTCGGCGCGGAACTTGACCGGGACGGCCATACGTCCCTTGGCGTCCAATGCGTATCGGTATTCGCCTGTCAATTTCCCCACCTCGCCCGAATATTGTCGTAAATTCCGGTGGTATTTCCCACATTTCCCCACCGCCAAACAAGTATATCCTATATCGTAAGAAAAATCAATCCCCTGAACAGGAAAACATTTTTTTTGTTGTTTTCGTTATTTTGGTTGTTTTATGGCGAATGACAGAACAAATGTTCTGTCATTCGCCGAAACACATCCCCCGCGCAGTCGCAGGATCCACGTACCCCCGGTCCCGCCGCCGTGTAGGGGACGCGCCCCCGCGCGTCCCGCCGCGCCCCCGCCCCCGACGCCGTTGTCGTAGGGGACGCGCCCCCGCGCGTCCCGCCGTACCCACGTTTCCCCCGGTCCCCCCGGCGCCGTTGTAGGGGACGCGCCCCCGCGCGTCCCGCCGTATCCACGTATCCCCGGTCCCCACGGCGCGTCGGGACGCGCCGCACGGTGTTGAAACCGCGCGGCACGCCCCCCATCGTCACCCCGCCGCCGTGTAGGGGACGCGCCCCCGCGCGTCCC
>WRCJ01000050.1 GCA_009784085.1 Oscillospiraceae bacterium
AAGGGGCGCCGGGGATTGACAGCAAAAACGCGAAAGACAGGCGCAATTCGTTGTCGTCCAAGCGACGGGATATCCTCGGCGTATCGTGGTTGCCGCTCGGTATGCAGATCATCGACCCATGGGGTCCGTGGGATCCTTGGGATCCGTGGGGTCCGTGGGAGGCGACGGTTTTAAGCAACCTCTCGTACCCGGCGACAAACGCATCCATGCCGCCCGACCCGCCCGAGCCGCGCCGGGCAAAGTACGGTTGTTCCCGGAACAAACGCATATACGGCAACGTCCCGAATGGCAACAGGAAATCCATATCGAAGCCCGCCACGGCGGATAGGGCCGGATTGCTCCACTCGGAGACCCATACCGCCTCGGGAAACTCCCCGCGCAGCCGCCCCAAGACATCCTGCCAGAGCGCGGCCGTCGCGGCCGGGCCGCCGTCCCCCTTGACGAGGCTCCCCGCCATATCCACGCGGAAGCCGTCGCATCCCATGGAAAGCCAGAAGCGCATCGCATCTGTCAGCGCGTCGCGGGTGGCGAGCGCATCCGGCGCGCCGGGGGGGATTTGCCAGGGCTTGTCGGGGTCGGGGGCGGCAAAGCCATAGTTCAGGGCCGGCTGGCAAGAGAAAAAGTTCACGGCGCAACAACCCCGCTGGAAGTATCCGCTGATGCCCCCGCGCACCCCTTCGATCCCTTCGAAGTTATCCCAGCCGCCGGCCCAAATATAGCGGCCGGCAAGCCCCGCCTCTCCCCGCGCCGACTTTTGAAACCATTCATGTTCCAAGGAAGTATGGCCGGGGACCATATCCAGCAATACGCGGATACCGCGCCGATGCGCCTCGGCGATGAGCCTGCGCATATCCTCATTGTTCCCGTAGCGGGGCGCGACCTGCCTGTAGTCGCTCACATCGTACCCCGCGTCATAGAAGGGGGAGGCAAAGCATGGATTCAACCAAACCGCGTCACAACCCAGCCAGCCGATGTAATCCAGCTTTTGGATAATGCCCTCGAGATCGCCTATGCCGTCGCCATTGGTATCATAGAAACTCTGGGGGTAAATCTGGTAGAATACCGCGTTGTCAAGCCATGCCGGCATAATGCAATCCCCTCCCTACCTTCCTATCATACAACAGGATTGCGCCGCTGTCCAGACGCTTTTTGGCACATTGCCGTTTTAAATTTTTTATAGAATTGCACTTTTCCCCTTGCTATTATTTCGGAGTTCCGATATAATAGGCATGGAAGCGAGGTGATTCAAGTTATGATCATTGAAGATTTATTGAAGCGGCGGGAAGTGACTAAATACCGCCTTGCCACGGAAGCGGATATTTCCCACGCGACATTGAGTGAAATATGCAGCGGTAAAACGAGGCTCGAAAAATGCTCGGCCGAAACGGTGTATAAGCTGGCGAAAGCGCTCGGCGTATCGATGGAGCTGTTGACGGAAGGCGGAATAAAACGTGCGGAGCGTGAACGCTCATATGAATACAATCTGCCGGGATATTTACAACACGACCTGGACGCATATAAAGACGGCTTGAAGAGCGGGTCGGACTTATTGGATTGCCTGTGGGGAGAGCTGTACGGCAGCATCAACGCCGCACAGATCAATGACCAAATCATTACACCGGAACACGCGGATTATTTGCGGCAAAAATATCTTTGGAAAGGGGCGCGGGCATGATAAAAATGATCGATTTCACAAGCTGCAGACAGATACCGGGCAGGGCGTACAACGGAGCGAACGGCAAGAAGATCGCCGTGGAGTACAACGGTGCGCCATATATGCTGAAGTTCCCGCCCTCCGGCGCCGGGAAGCCGACCGACCTTTCCTACACGAACAGTTGCTTCTCCGAGCACATTGCCAGCAGCATATTTAATATGCTCGGCGTGACGGCACAGGAAACGATGCTCGGCACATTTAACGTCGGTGGCAAGGCGAAAGTGGTATGCGCCTGTCGTGATTTCACCGTTGACGGGAAGCTCCTGCACGACTTCTGTTCGATCAAGAATACCGTTTTGGATTCTGATTCGGGAGGAAACGGGACAGAGCTTTTTGACGTTCTCGATACCATTGAGAAGCAGCAATTCGTCGATCCTGTCCGTTTAACGGCATTTTTCTGGGACATGTTCGTGATCGACGCCATGCTCGGCAACTTTGACCGGCATAACGGCAATTGGGGATTTCTCTCTGACGCTGTCTCCGGCGAAACGGAGATCGCGCCTGTGTTTGACTGCGGGAGCTGTCTGCTACCGCAAGCCGATGAGAGAGTTATGCGGGACGCTCTGACCAATAAGGATGCGATGAACGCGAGAGTGTTTCAATTCCCCACCTCCACGCTCAGACAGGACGGGTTAAAAATCAATTACTATGATTTTTTGATAAAAGCCGTGTATACAGACTGCAACGCGGCGCTGAAACGGATTTACGGCAGAATGGATATGAAAAGGATTCGCACGTTTATTGACAGCGTCCCCTATAGTTCCGATCTGCAAAAGGAATTTTATGACCGGTATATCGCGACAAGGTTTGATATGATCATCCGTCCCGCATATGAGATAGCCATGTCGGATGAACCGGATAAATTTTCCGCCGTAAGAAATGCGTCGGGTGTTCCCTAACGGAGAAATCTATGCTATACTTAACTATGGTAACTATGAGTGATAAAAACAGCGTGAGAAAAGCCAAAGAGAGAAAGACAAGCCGGAGAATAGGAGAATGTCAAATGAGAATCAAAGTGCCAAGCCTTTCCCTCGCCATCGCCGTCGCCCTCATTATCTTGCTCGGCCTCGGCGAAGCCCCATTTTCTTTTTCTTACAGCGAGGGGATTGACGACGGTGGCTACCTGACAGGCATCAGGGCCCTCGACTACGTGAATGTTGCCAATTGTTACGGTATTTCTGTCCCCGTAGAGCTGGAGAGCCTGCTTACCAGCTATGCCCCCCAATATGATTATCCGACGAAAGACCGCGCGATAGCCGTGGGGGACGTGGTGAACATCGATTATGTCGGGAGCGTAGGCGGCGTCCCCTTTGAAAGGGGTTCCACCGAAGGGGAGGGGGCGTTCGTCATCGTCGGGTACACCGATTACATTGAGGGTTTCTTGGAGCAACTGGTGGGGAAGATGCCGGGGGACGAATTCGACCTCGCGGTCACCTTCCCGGATAACTACGCTGAAGAGCTAGCCGGCAAGGATGCGGTATTCGCGACGACTGTCAACTATGTTGTGGATACGGCCGCATTGCAAGAGACGGTATGGAAAGACATCGCGGATGCGACCATCCGGGAATATTTGAGACAGTACCTGCCCACCCTGGTCGAGGTGACATCGCTGCCCACGCAGATGTATGAGTTCCGGAAAAACGCCATGCTGTATTACTTCAGGGAAAACGCGAAGGATTCCGGGATGGACACCAAAGCGTTCATCGTCGAAAAAACAGGTTTCTCCGGAGAGGACGAGCTAATTGAAAACTACCGTGAATCCCTGGAGGCGGATGCCTTGCTTGCGTTGATTTACCAGGCGGTGGCGGAAGATGCGGGCCTCTCGGTCAGCGAAGCGGATATGGATTTTTTCTTTGGCGACGAACCCAATCGGGAACTCGATGAGGAAACCTTCGGGTTGCCCTATATGACGCAATACGTCCTGCATCAAAAGGCAATCGAGTATGTTGTCGGGCAGGCTTCCCTGACGCCGGCCTTCCCGGGTTAGCGCCTTTGGCGCCCTCAGTGCCAGATAGACGGCCTGCTGACAACGTGCCTGACAACGTACCTGACGACGTACCCGACGATGACGTGTGGCACGGCCTCCCTGACGACGTGCCCGGCCATGTGCCGCCTGACGACATACCCGACGGCGGGCCCGGCCATGCCGTGCGGCGCGGCCTCGTCGATGTGCTTGTCGCCGAGGTGGCGCGGGACTATAAGATCGAACCCCAAAAAGCCCGCGGCATGATCTCCGCGTGCGTGGCGGGCGATGCCCGGATCGGCGCCATGATCCAGGGCGGCTGCGCCTTGGCCGACATCCGCCGCACGGCTGCCTACAGGGCGTTGCGCAAAGAGGCCAGGCGGCGGGTCTATGCCTCGTTGCGCCGCTACCGCGACGCGGCGGAAGACGGCGAACGCTACCAAAAAGCACTGGAAGCCCTGGAAGCCCTGGCGGGCGGGGCGCGGTACGATCCCAATCTCATCGGCAGCATACTGGGCAGCCATGTCAGCACTCGGGAACGCCTACGCGACGCCGACGCCGGCGCTTTTTGTCGCCTGTTGCGGGAGTTTACCGCGGGCGCGGCCCATGTGCTGGATGTGGGGTGCGGCGTGCATCCGTTGATGCTGACGCCGGATTTTTATGCGCGTACCGGGCGGTACGTGGCGGCCGACCGCGACCCCCAATCCATTGCGCTGGTCAACGCCTACGCGCAAGGCTACCATATCCCCCAGCTCACGGGAATCGTCTGGGAGATGGGCAACGGTTGGCAGGCCCTGGAAGCCCGGACAGGCATCCCGGTATACGATGCGGCCCTCGTCATGAAGGTCGTGCCGGTCGTGGCGCGGCAGGCGCCGGCCTTGCTGGATGTCTTGGCCGAACTACCGGCTCGGAAAGCCTTGTTTACCGCCTGCCGCGAATCGATGACCAAGCGGGTCAGCATCCAGCGCAGGGAGCGGGCCGCCTTGGACGCGTTTATATCGTCGTCGCCCTTCATCAAGTCCGCGCCTGTCGAAACCGAAAGCGAATTTGGCTGGATCGTCGCGCCGAGGGGTTCTCCCGGGATCCCCCTCCCCGGACACATCCACGGACACATCCACGGGCCCCCACCCCGGACCCCTCCGGAGTGTTGATCCATGAAACATTATCGCTCTATCTATAAAATTACCATGTCCGCCGCCATCATGGCCGTGTATATTGTCTTGATGTTTGCCACCCAGAGCTTTGCCTTTGGCCAGTACCAGCTGCGCATCGCGACGGCGTTGTATGCCATGGCCGGCGTACACCCCTGGCTGATTCTTCCGCTGGGCCTTGCCAATATGCTCTCCAACATGCTCATGGGCGGCTTGGGCCCCGCCGACATCGGCGGCGGTTTGCTGGTGGGCCTGTTGACGGCGGGCGCCGTGGCGTTGTTGCGCCGCAAGACCCGTTGCGTTTGGCTGTTGGTCCTGCCCATCGCCATCGTCCCCAGCTTCGTCGTGCCCATATGGTTGCACTTTCTCCTGCTTGTCCCCTACTTCGTGTTAGTGCCCTCCCTCCTGGTGGGGCAGGCCATATCGGCGTACACCCTCGGCATCGTGCTGTTGAATATCAAATGGGAGAAGGTCTTTCGGGCGCCGCCGCCTCCATAAGGGATCGCGTACGATGGGCGGCGTGCGATGGCGGCGTACGATGGACGGCGCATCATGCGCATAGGAAAGGGGCTTTTCATGCTTGCATTTACCGCCGCGGGGGGCGCCGTCGTGCAACTGCCTGTTTTTGTACCGGTTTATCGTACGGACTACCCGTTTTCCCTCTTTTCGGACGAATACCGCGAGGCGGGGCTGTCCGCGTGCATGATGAACGCCTTCCTCCTCTACAAGGATCGCGCCACCCGGGCGCGTTTCGCCGACGGTTTGACGCTCAGGGCGCATATCGGCGGGTTTGACGGCATGATTTGCACCGACTCGGGCGCGTTTCAGGGGTTTAGGCGGCCGTTGTACCTGAAGAACGAGACCATTGTCAGGTTCCAGAATCAGATACGGGCGGATGTCGCGGCGCCCATCGACCTCATCACGCCGCCCGGGGACAAGCGCACGGTGGCCGAAGACAAGATGCAGGTATCCTATAAGAGGACCTTAGCGGCGTTGCCCTTATGCGAATACGCTGTCTTGGCAGGGATACAGCAGGGGGGGCGGTTCCTCGACCTGCGCCGTCGCCACATCCGGATGCTCGCCGCGCTGGACATGCAATACTACGGCATCGGTAGCCTGGTCCCCTTCTTCAACAAGAAGCATGACTTAGGCTTCTGTTGCCAGGTCATTGGCGACGCGCGCGGCGCCATCGGTCCCGGCAAGCCCTTGCATGTCTATGGCGCGGGGGATCCGCTGGAGATCCCGTTTTTGCACAGGGCCGGCGCCAATGTCTTCGACTCCTCTTCCTACGCCCACTTTGCAAACAGCGGTTATTATATGACCCCCTACGGTGCCGTCAACCAGGCGGACGCGCTGGGGCGCATAGGGTACCGTTGCCCATGCCCTGTCTGCGCGGAAGGGTCGCCGCTGGGGGCGCCGGGGGCGCCAGATTGCGCCGACAGGTTGCAGAGGCATAACCTGCATGTGATCTTCCGGGTCGTCGCCGATATCCGCGCCCTGGAGGACGAAAAATCCCATGACGCTTACCTGGCCGACGTTTTGCAAAAGCACATGGCATTGTTCCCGGAGAGCAAGCTACGCGGCTCCTGGGAAAAGGTCTCCGAGAGGCTTTTCGCTTAATTGTGATGATAATGTGAAGATTTGTGAGAAAATTATGTGTCCTCCCCCGATAATTTCTCGATTTTTCTTGTGCGCCATGATACTTTTCACACAATTAAGGTTTATAATATGATCGACAAAGGAAAAAACGAAAGTAACAGGGAAAAAAGTGCAAAGAGAAACAAGGAAAAAAGAGAAAGGAAGGAATGAGAGCGTGAAAACAGAAACCGCCGCATGCGCCTGCGCGACGGGCACCGAGGAGCAACTATTCGAGCGCATCGCCAACGCCATCGATCTCTATCGGGACAAAGAGGGCAGCCTCATCCAGGTGCTCCACCTGGCCCAAGAGATCTACGGCTACCTGCCGCTGAAGGTACAGCGTTTCATCGCCCAGGGCATGGATATCCCGCTGGCCGAAGTGTCCGGCGTCGTGTCCTTTTACTCGTTTTTCTCCCCGGCGCCCCGGGGGGAACACACCATCCGCGTCTGCTTGGGCACCGCCTGCTATGTCCGGGGCGGCAAGAAGATTATCGAGCATCTGACGGACACGCTGGGCGTCGGCCCCGGCGGGACGACTGGGGACGGCAAGTTCACCTTCGAGGTCGCCCGCTGTATCGGGGCTTGCGGCCTGGCGCCGGCCATGATGATCGACGAAAAGGTGTACCGGCAGGTCAAAGTGAACAAGCTGGATCGTATCCTGCAAGAGTATTGAAAGGAGGATTGCCATGAAGGCGGAAATGATCAGATCTTCTGAGGATCTGCAACGGATTAAAAAGGGCTATCTGGATGAAATGTCCCGCTACCAATTCCGAATCTTAGTCTGCGGGGGCGCCGGCTGTGTGTCCTCCGGTTGCGCCGAGATAAACCAGGCGCTTGCCAAGTACCTCGCGCGGTATCACCTGACGCATCAGGTCAAACTGCTGGAGACCGGCTGTATCGGCACTTGCGCGGTGGGCCCGGTCATGCTTGTCGAACCCGGCGGCGTATTTTACACACAGCTCACCCCGGAAAAGGTCCGCGACATCGTCAAGGCCCATTTGGTCGAGGGCTACGTTCCGGAACAATACACCTTTTTCGACGCCAGCTCAGGGCGGCACATCCCCAAGATCAGCGACAACGATTTCTTCAGCCAGCAGGTCAAGATCGCACTGCGCAACTGCGGCTTTATGGATCACAGCAGCATCAACGCCTACATTGCCCGCGACGGGTACGCGGCGGCGGCGGCTTGGTTGAACCAAAAGACCGGCGACCAAGTCGTGGACGAGATCAAAGCCTCGGGCCTGCGGGGCCGCGGCGGCGGCGGGTTCCCCACCGGCGTCAAATGGGCGGCCGGCCGGCAGGCCAAAGGCGATAAAAAATACATCGTCTGCAACGCCGACGAGGGCGACCCCGGCGCCTTTATGGATCGTTGCCTGATCGAGGGCGATCCCCATTCGCTCATCGAAGGCATGATCCTGGCAGGCTATGGCATCGGCGCCGCGCAGGGCTTTGTCTACATCCGGGCCGAATACCCGCTGGCCGTCGAACGGCTGGAGCTTGCACTGGAACAGGCGCGCGCGGCCGGGCTGTTGGGCGGTGACATCTTGGGTTCGGGCTTTGCCTTCGACATCGAGATCCGCATCGGCGCCGGCGCCTTTGTGTGCGGCGAGGAGACCGCGTTGATGCACTCCGTGGAGGGTAAGCGCGGCGAACCGCGGCAGAAACCCCCTTTCCCCTTCCAGAAGGGGCTGTTTGGTTGCCCGACCATCATCAACAATGTGGAAACCCTGTGCAACATCGCGCCCATCCTGCAAAACGGCGCGAAGTGGTACGCTTCCTTTGGCACAGAGAAGAGCGGCGGCGCCAAGGTGTTCGCGCTGGCCGGCGATATCTCCAACACGGGCATCGTGGAGGTGCCTGTGGGCACGCCGCTGGGCGCCATCCTGTTCGACATCGGCGGCGGCGTCCCCGGCGGCAAGCGTTTCAAGGCCGCCCAGATAGGCGGCCCTTCCGGCGGGTGCTTCACCCAGCGCGACTTGAACACGCCGGCGGACTATGAAAACATGAAGGAAATGGGCGCCATCATGGGATCCGGCGGCTTGATCTGCATGAACGAGGACACCTGCATGGTGGACACGGCCCGCTACTTCATGGACTTCATCCAGGACGAGAGTTGCGGCAAATGCGTGGCCTGCCGCATCGGGACCCGGCGCATGCTGGAGATCTTGGAGCGCATCTGCGAAGGCCAGGGCCGCGAAGGCGACATCGAGTTGCTGGAGATCTTGGGCCGGAACATCCAGCTCACCGCCATGTGCAATTTGGGGCAGACCGCGCCCAATCCCGTGCTGAGCACGATCAAGAATTTCCGGGAGGAATACGAACAACATATCCGGGATAAAATCTGCGGCGCCGGCGTGTGCGGCGATTTGTTCATCTCGCCCTGCGAGAACACCTGCCCAGCCAACGTCAACGTGCCCGGCTACATGGCCTTGGTGTCCGAGGGCCGCTTTATCGACGCCTATAACCTGATTCGCCAGGAAAACCCATTCCCGGCGGTATGCGGCCGCGTGTGTACGCGTCCCTGCGAGTCCAAATGCCGCCGCCGGTCGCTGGACGAAGCGGTGGCCATATGCGACATTAAACGCTTTGTGGCCGACTACGCTTTCCGGTATGAAAAGGAGATCATCAACGACGTCATCTTCCCCTCCAACGGCAAACATGTCTCCATCCTGGGCGCCGGCGCCTCCGGATTGACCTGCGGCTACTACCTGGCGCGCATCGGCTACGACATCGATGTCTACGAATCCGAGGGCGTAGCGGGCGGCGTGCTGGCCTTCGGCATCCCCGATTATCGGTTGCCCGCGGATGTCTTGTCCCATGAGATCGGCCTGATCAAGAAAGAGGGGGTCAACATCCACCTCAACATGACCGTCGGGCGCGATATCAGCTTCGAAACCCTGCGCCGGGAGAGCGACGCCATCTTCGTGTCCACCGGCGCCGAATACCCTGTGCTGGCCAACATCGAGGGGGAAAACCTCGAAGGCGTCGTCCACGGCATCACCTTCCTCAAAATGGTGAGCCTGCAGCAGGACATGACGCTGGGGGATCACGTGGTGGTGATCGGGGGCGGCAACACGGCCGTGGACTCCGCCCGCACCGCCCTGCGCCTCGGCGCGAAAAAGGTCACCTTGCTCTACCGGCGCACGCGCAAGATGATGCCGGCGTACGAGAACGAGGTCGACGAGGCCCTCCACGAAGGGGTGGAGCTGGTCGAGCTGACACAGCCCGTCCGTTTCATCGCCGACGATCACGGGCGGATCTGCAAGATAGAATGCGTCAAGATGTCGCTGGGCGAGTTTGACTCGGGCGGGCGGCGCAAGTCGGTGGTGATCGCCGGATCCGAATTCACGATCGATGTGGACTGCGCCATCCCAGCCATCAGCCAGTACGCCGACCTGCCTTTCATCGAGGCCGAGAACATTGGCCTCACCCGTTGGGGCACCTTCAAGGTGAACGAGGACACCATGATGACCACGATGAAGGGCGTATTCGCGGGCGGCGACGTGGTACGCGGCCCGGACACGGTCATCCAAGCCATCGCCGACGGCAAGAAGGCCGCCATCGCGATTGATAGGTTTTTGGGCGGGCGCGGCGTCCTGAACAAAGGCCCCGAGATCAAGGTAAACCCGGTCGCCGACGACGACGAGGTCGTGGAGCTGGGGCGTTACCCGCTGGATATGCTGGAGCTGGAGCGTCGCCGCGATTCCTTCGAGGAAGTCGTTCTGGGATACCACAAGCTGACCGCCATGGCCGAGTCCATGCGCTGTCTGCACTGTGAAAGGAGGTAGGGCGACATGGTAGCGCTCACCATCAACAATCAACCGGTCAGCGCCCAGGAGGGAGCGACCATCATGGAAGCCGCCCAGCAGAACCAAATCACCATCCCCAACCTTTGCTACCTCAAGGGCGTCCACAAGGAAGGCGCCTGCCGCATTTGCGTCGTCGAGGTGGAAGGCGCGCCCTCGCTGGTGGCCTCCTGCCTGGCCGAGGTCGCCGAGGGCATGGTCATCTGGACCAACTCGCGCAAGGTGCGCGAGGCGCGCAAGGTCCTGTACGAGCTCATGCTGTCCGATCACTCGACAGATTGCCTGATATGCACGCGCAACCAGAACTGCGAATTTCAAAAGATGGGGAAGATCGTGGGCGTGGACAACTCCCGCTTCGAGGGCGCGCGCTCCAATTTCCACGCCGACGCCTCTGTGTCCATCACCCGCGACATGACCAAGTGCATCCTGTGCCGCCGTTGCGTCACGGTGTGCAACGAGATCCAGAACGCCGGCGTGCTGTTTGCCCAGAACCGCGGGTTCGACACCGAGATTTCCCCCGTCATGGGCCTGCCGCTGGGGTCGGTCAACTGCACGTTTTGCGGCCAATGCACCACCGTGTGCCCGGTGGCCGCGCTGCGCGCCACCGACGGCATCCAGCGGGTGTGGAACGCCATCGGGGATCCCAAGCGGCGCGTGGTGGCCCAGGTGGCGCCGGCCGTCCGCGTGGCGTTGGGCGAGGAGTTCGGCCTGCCGGCGGGGACCCGCGTGACCGGCAAGCTGGCCGCCTCCTTGCGCCGCATGGGCTTTGACGATGTGTTCGACACGAATTTCGCCGCCGACCTGACCATCATGGAAGAGGGGACGGAACTGCTGGGGCGCCTGAAAGACGCGATGGCCGGCAACCCCGCCGCGCTCCCCATGATCACCAGCTGCAGCCCGGGATGGATCAAGTATGCCGAGCACCATTACCCGGGTTCCCTGGACCACCTGTCCACCTGCAAGTCGCCCCACACCATGCTGGGCACGATGGTCAAGACGTATTACGCCAGCCGCGTCGATGTCGCCCCTGAGGACTTCTACGTGGTGTCCGTCATGCCGTGTACGGCCAAGAAGTACGAGATCGAACGGGCCGAGATGGAAAACGACGGGCTGCGGAACGTGGACGCGGTCATCACCACCCGGGAGCTGGCCTATATGATCAAGTCGACCGGCGTGGACTTCAACTCCCTGCCCGACGAGGGCTTCGACAACCCCATGGGCCTGAGCACGGGCGCCGCCGACATCTTCGGGCTCACCGGCGGCGTCATGGAGGCCGCCCTGCGCACGGTCTATGAGCTCGTCACCGGGCGCGAGCTGCCCTTCGACTCTCTGCACGTGGCGCCCATCATGGGCTTTGCCCAGATCAAGGAAGCGGATCTGACGATTTCCGACACGCTGCCCGACTATGCGTTCCTGGAAGGCGTAACCGTCAAAGTGGCGGTCACCAGCGGTTTGGACGGCGCGGGGAAGCTCATGGGGCAGGTGGAAAACGGCACCTCCCCCTACCATTTCATCGAGGTGATGGGCTGCCCCGGCGGCTGCATCATGGGCGGCGGCCAGCCCCGATCCGAGGATCCGGACGTGCGCGAGAAGCGGCTGAGGAATCTGTACGACGAGGACGAGGCGAAGGTCCAGCGCCGGTCCCATGAGAACCAGTACATCCAACAGCTGTACAAAGAGTATTTAGGCAAGCCCAACGGGCATATGGCGCACAAGCTCCTGCACACCCACTTTGTCCCGCGCGGCTTGCACAACGAGCTGACCGACGAGGTTTTTGTCTGCGAGGTGGACGATATCATCCGCCGCCGCGCCGAGCTGGCCAAGACCAGCCAGGCCAAGCCCGC
>WRCJ01000051.1 GCA_009784085.1 Oscillospiraceae bacterium
CAGCGCACCAACCCAAAACCGCGCCATGGAAAGCTTGTGTCGTGTTCCAAATACGCTGAAAGCCCCCGTAAACAGGGGCTTCCTGCCGGATGAGATTATATCATCCGTGTAGTCAAAATATGGCGGAGAGGGTGGGATTCGAACCCACGTGGGATTGCTCCCAAACTGATTTCGAGTCAGCCCCGTTATGACCTCTTCGATACCTCTCCATGTCCTATGTATATTATACCTGCCCCGCAGTCAAAAAGCAAGCCGAAACCATTCAAAAGTGAAACCATCCAAAAGTTCCCCGGCCTCCCAGTAAATATCCCCGCTACAAGCCTAAAAGTGACGCTGCATTGTCATAATACACCTTTTTCAGAGTGCTCTCAGAAAGACCGATCCCATAAATGTTCCAATTTCCCAGCTTGACCCCGTTTTCTGTCTGGCTGCAAAAATATTCATCATATGTTTCAAGAAAGCGAAAATAGATGGGATACCGTTCAACATCGGTAGGTAAAAGGTCTGTCCCGAATACAATGCGATCGGCATAGGTCTCAAAGAATGTCTTTGCCGTATAGGGCTGCCTCCCCAGTTCGTGAATGCGGTCCGCCATATCCACATACATGTTGGGGAAGCGTCTCAGCCATATCCCCACCTGTTTCAGGTTTTCCGCATATGATCCCACATGCGCAATGACGAATTTTGTGTTTGGGTTCTTTTCCAACAGATTCTCCTGCATTTCCATCAGCTGAGAAAACGAATACAACGCCGGATCGGTAAAGAGCCATTCGGGATGCTGTGCCAGCGTGTCATAATATTCGTTTCTCTCGTCTGCCGGATAAAAAAAGGCTTTAGGGTCTCCGATATGAAACAGCACAGGCATGTGATATTCCGCCGCCGATTGCCAGATGCATTGAAGCCGCTCATCATCCGGGCGCAGATATATCCCAGCATTATCCCGGATACCCAGGCCAATGTTTTTCCAAAACTTCAGACCTTTGACGCCGTTTGCGTGAAGTTCTCCTATCGTGCGGTATACATGTTTTTCGAAGTCTCTTTCCTCAAAACGCTCCACGTCTACCTGGCCAAAATGAATGACGTAGTCACCGGCATCTTTCAGTTTTTCTCGCATCCGGAGATACTCATCCCCCCAGCACCCATCCAGATTGACAACTTGCTTAATTCCGTAGCCCTGAATTTTCCGTATCGTTTCCCTGGTGTCATAAAGCGCAAAGTAGTCTTTCTGAAACACTAGGGCCCCAAACAACTTGCCAAAGTGTGTGTGGAAGTCGATTGTGGCGAACTGAGGTGTTTGCAAATGATGGCTTTCCACAACCAATTGGGCTTCTGGTTTGTTCGTTCCCAACGCAATTCACCCCAAGTCCATTATTCCCGCATTCCCTGTATGTCCCTGGCAAAATTTGCCAAGAAATATCCTCACGACGCTACCTGCCCAAGCTTGTCGCGTTTCCGATAGAAATTGACAAAAATGCAAGAAGCCGTGATCAGCCCGCCCACGCCCAGCGCCCATAGGCCGGTGGAAAGGGTCTGATAGCCTATCAGGGAGGCGATGCTCATGATGGCAACCTGGCTTAGGCCAATCCCTCCCAATAAGCTACCGGACAGAAGGCCCAGCAGGATGTAGAGCAACCCGGCCGCCTCCATCGCCGCGCCCACGAATAGGAGCGTGCGCAGAGGGCGCTTTTGCATGATGAATATCAAAATGCCGCACAGGAGGCACAGCGTAACGATGGCAACAAACAAGTAAGGCGACAGGAAAAACCTAAGGACGCCCAGAGGTTCTTCCCCCATCAGGGTTTCGGGGGTGAGCTGCTCCGGGATTTCGCTGAGGAACATGTCCAGCGCGTCGTAATCGGAGTCGTTGAATACGTAGCCTGTCCAGCGTTCGAGGATATCCTCGTTGTTTTTAAAGAACTGGAAAATCTCATCGCGGGAGAGGTTGTATACGTCGTCGGCACGCAAGAGGTTGTTCAAAAAGGCGGACAGCTGTTTGCTGAGGAACGCCTTGACAGCGTCCTCATGCAACAAGCCTTTTAGGGAATCATCATCGAAATTGAAATTGTCAAGGACATCCGGGTTCATGTTTTCGTAAAGGTCTTCCCGATAGTCGTCGAGGACGTCGAAGACATCAATCCGCGAAAGCGTCCCCTCGATCCCACTCTCTGACAAGAGATTCGTGGCGGAGATCCAAACAAGGCCCGCTATGAGCAACAGGAACAGGAACACACAGACAAGCACGGAACCCACCTTCGCCCAAGTAGTCAGTTCCGACGGCGCCCGGGGGGAGCGTTGTCTTGCCATGTTGCCCTTCCCTTCCCTTTCATATCCTTTGCTTCTCTATATAGTATACCACCAACACAAAGGTATGGCTACTCTTTCTTTTTTCAAAAAACCATTGACACGGGCGTCGGATTCTGTTACACTTACTCTTGCGTTCCATAGACAGCAGGACACATTTTTATGTGGTAACCAGGGGCATGTCCCCGTCCTGCCGAGGGCGGCTTTGTGCGGCACATGCCGAGGTGTGCGTGGAAGTCCCCGTGTCGATAGTGCGCGGAGGCTTTTTTGTTGTTCAGTTTTTACGACGGGAGGTGAATCCATGCCAAATGCTAAAATCCTGGAAGAGAAAAAAGCGGCTGTTACGGCGTTGTCCGAACGGATGAAAGGTGCCAGCGCCGGCGTGCTAGCGGACTACAAGGGCATCAATGTGGCCGACGACACCCAGTTGCGCCGCGACCTGCGCGCCTCAAACGTCGAGTATACGGTGATCAAAAACTCCTTGCTGCGCTTCGCCGCGCGCGAAGTGGGGTTTGATTCCCTTATGCCCGTACTCAAAGGAACGACCGCGTTAGCTACCAGCAAAACCGATCCGGTGGCGCCCGCCAAGATCCTAGGCGAATACGCGAAAAAGTCCCAGGGCAAGTATACTATCAAGGCCGGCTTCGTGGACGGGCGCGTCGTCATGCCCGACGAGATTGCCATCCTGGCTAGCCTACCGCCCCGGGAGGTGCTCTTGGCCCGTTTGCTCGGCAGCCTGAGCAGTCCGATGTCCGGCTTGTGCAGCGTCCTTAATGGCAACATCCGCGGTTTAGCCGTTGCGCTAGGCGCCATAGCGGAGAAAAAAAGCGCATAATCAAGGAGAAAAAAGGCACGTAGTCAAAGGCGCGTAATCGTAGGCGCGTAGTCGTAGGCGCGTAATTAATTGAGAATGACACAATGATTTTAGGAGGTATATGAAAGTGGCTAGTGAAAAACTCGAAAAATTGATTGAGCAAATTGATGTCTTGACCGTCCTGGAGCTGTCTGAGCTTGTCAAGTCGCTGGAGGAGAAGTACGGCGTGTCGGCAGCCGCCCCCGTCGCCGTCGCCGCCGCCCCATCCGATGCCCCGGCCGCCCAGGTCGAGGAGCAGACCGAGTTCACCGTCATGCTGTTAGCGGCGGGTACCAACAAGATTACGACCATCAAGGTCGTGCGCGAAATCACCGCCCTGGGGCTCAAGGAAGCCAAGGCGTTGGTGGATGAGGCGCCCAAGCCCGTCAAGGAGAACATCATGAAGGAAGAGGCCGAGACCATCAAGAAAAAGCTCGAGGATGTCGGCGCAAAAGTCGAGATTAAGTAAAAAGCTTGATCACGGGCAGTCCCTGGGACAGTCCCTGAGAAAGTCCCTGGGACAGTCCCTGAGACAGTATTTCGCAACCCTTACGAACCGCCAAAGGCGATTGCCGCCCTCGGCGGTTCCTTGCTGTTCCTCACGGCGGTTGCTTGAAGTTTCCCATCAATCGATTACAGCGCAATAGCCTGCGGCGTACTAGGAATCCTGGAATAAATTAGTTATACACAAAATTGTTCTTATGTCGCCACAGATTCTGGGGATAACTTGGGGGATAATGGGTACAACTCATTGCCCGCGTTGCCCTTTTCATGGAGGGAAACCCAAGCCTCGTTATTCATATCGTATGCATGAGGCCCGCAACATTGGGCTCGTTATAGGGGGCGCGCAACGTCAGGCTCGTGGCATCGTCCCCGTTCCAACAATAGGTGCATAGCTTGCGTTTGTCGATGCCGACGGCCTCAAGCATCGAGTCCAGGGAAAGATATTCCAGCGTGGTAAAATTGAGGCTCCTGCGTATTTCTTCGACCATGCATCGGTACTGTTTCGACGCGGGATCGGCGTATTGGGAGAAAATCCTCGATCCCAGCGAATCGGTGCCCTCCAGCCTCCTAATGACCTTCCGCGTAATGGTTTCGTTTTCGTGCGAGGAGCGTGTAAAGTTGAGGTACTTGCAGTCGTATAGCAAGGGCGGACAGCCGATGCGCCCATGAAGTTCTTTGGCGCCCAGGGACTTGAGTTCATCCATCAGCCCCCGCAATTGTGTCCCGCGCACAATCGAATCCTCTACAAACAGAAGCCTTTTGCCTTGGATCAAGGTCTCGATGGGGACTAGCTTCATCCGGGCGATGAGATTGCGCACGCTTTGATCCTTGGGGGTGAAGCTCCGTGGCCATGTGGGGGTATATTTGATAATGGGCCGGGCAAAGGGCGTCTTGGACTGGTTTGCGTATCCGATGGCATGGGGCGTGCCAGAGTCGGGGATGCCCGCCACATAATCCGCCTCGATGCCGGTCCCCTTGGCCTTGTCTTGTTTCGCCAGGCATTGGCCGCATTTGTACCGTGTTTCCTCCACGTTCACGCCTTCGTAATCGGAGGTGGGGAAGCCGTAGTACATCCACAAAAACGTGCACATTTTCATCTCTTCGCGAGGGGGGCGCACCGTGGCCATTTTATCCGACGTGGCGAAGACTACCTCCCCGGGGCCCAATTCATGGCATGTTTTGTATCCGCAATTGATATAGGCAAAGGACTCCAGGCTGGCGCAGTAGCCGCCCTCGCCGCCGTCGCTACCCTCGCCTCCGTCTTTTTTCCCGATAAACAGAGGCAGGCGCCCCCATTTGTCCCGGGCGGCGTACAACCCTCCGTCGGCGGAGATCAGCATCGTCATGGAGCCTTCTATCTTGCTCTGCGCATATTGGATGCCGTCGGGGATGTTGTCTTTGCGTATGATGAGCGAGGCCACAAGCTCCGTATCGTTGATGTCGCCGTTGCTCATCACGGAGAAACAGGCGTTGCTTTCGGATATGAGCTGCCCGGCAAGCGTGCCTTTGTTGTTGATCCGGCCGACTGTCACCAGGGCCACGGTCCCGATCCGCGAATTGGTGACGATCGGCTGTGGATTGCTGTCGCTGATGCATCCGATACCCACGGATCCCTTCATTTCAGTGAGGGCGGACTCAAATTTTGTCCGAAACGGTGAATTTTCGATGCTATGATTGGCACGGGTATAGTGCCTCCCGTTAAAAACCGCCATCCCCCCCCACCGGGTACCCAGGTGGGAGTGATAGTCCGTCCCAAAATAGAGATCCTCCACGCATTCGCCCGTAGAACAAAGCCCAAATATCCCGCCCATGGCCGCTCACATTTCCTTTCGTCGTTTATTCCATGATTCCATTTTCCCACTATTTTTTATCTCACTATATCATTATTTCACTATATCATTATTCCAATTCGAACACGCCGGTGTAGAGCTGGTAATAACGGCCGCCATTGGCGATCAGCTGCCGATGGCTGCCCCGCTCGATGATATAGCCGTCCTCCAACACCATGATGACGTCGGCGTTTTGCACCGTAGACAGGCGGTGGGCGATGACGAACACCGTGCGCCCTTCCATGAGCGCGTCCATGCCGCGCTGCACGATGGCCTCCGTGCGCGTGTCGATGGAGGCGGTGGCCTCGTCGAGCACCATGACCGGCGGGTCGGCCACCGCCGCCCGCGCGATAGCCAGGAGCTGCCGCTGCCCCTGGGAGAGGTTGCTCCCGTTTTCCGCAATCCGGGTGAGGTATGCTTCGGGCAGCCTTGTGATGAAATCGTGGGCGCCGGCCAGCGTCGCCGCCCGGACGCATTCGGCGTCGGTGGCGTCCAGCCGCCCGTAGCGGATGTTGTCCATCACGCTCCCCGAAAAGAGGTTGGTGTCCTGGAGGACCAGGCCTATCGCGCGCCGCAGGTCGGCCTTTTTGATCCTTCCGATGTCGATGCCGTCGTAGCGAATCTCCCCCTCGGCGATGTCGTAGAAGCGGTTGAGCAGGTTGGTGATGGTGGTCTTGCCGGCGCCGGTCGCGCCCACAAAGGCCACCTTCTGGCCCGGCTCGGCAAATAGCGTGATGTCATGCAACACCGGCTTGCCCTTCTCATAGCCAAAATTCACCGCCCGCAAGCGAATGTCGCCGGTCAACATGGTATAGCGCGCCGCACCGCCGCCTGCACGCGCAGCTACGCCGCCACCGCCACCGTCACCGTCACCCGCACCACCGCCGCAACCGCCGCCCGCACGCGCCGCACCGCCGCCGTCACCCGCACCGCCACTGCCGCCGTCGCCCGGCTGTTTCCAGGCCCAAAGCCCCGTGCGGCCGGCGCACTCGGCGATGACGCCGTCCCGCCTCGTGACATTGACCAGCGTGACGTCCCCGGCGTCCTCCTCGTCGGGCTGGTCGAGCAGGGTAAAGATGCGGTCGGCGCCCGCCAGCCCCATGATCACCGCGTTGATCTGCTGGGACACCTGGTTGATGTTCCCGCAAAACTGCCGGGTAATGTTCAAGAACGGGACCGTGACGCTGATGGTCAGCGCAAGCCCCGACAGGCTCACGTTGCGCACGCCGGTCAGCAGGAAGATGCCGCCCGCCATCGCGATGAGCACATAGAGCAGGTTGCCGATGTTCATCAGGATGGGTGCCAGTATGTTGGCGTACTTGTTGGCCTTCTCCGTGTCGTGGAACAATTTGTCGTTGACGGCGTCGAAGCCCGCCTTTGTCTCCTCCTCGTGGCAGAACACCTTGATGACCTTCTGGCCGCCTATCATTTCCTCCACATAGCCCTCGGTCTCGCCCATGGATTTCTGCTGGCGGATGAAGTACTTCGCGGAATTCCCGCCCACCTTCCTGATCACGAACGTCATGCACACGACGCCGCACAGCACCACGCACGTCATCCAGAAGCTGAACCACATCATGATGGAAAACAGCGTGAGTACGATAATAGCCGACATCAAAAAATTCGGCATGCTCTGGGAGATGAACTGCCTGAGCGTGTCGGTGTCGTTGGTGTAGTGGCTCATGATATCGCCGTGGGGGTGCCGGTCGAAGTAGCTGATGGGCAGTTTTTCCATCTTTTCAAACAGCTTTTTGCGGAACAGGTTGAGCGAATTCTGGGTGAGCCCCGCCATCACGCGGCTGTACACGAAGGTCAGCGTCAGCGACAACACGTACAGCGACGCCAGTACAACCACCAGGCGCAGGATCTGCGGGAGGACG
This sequence comes from Oscillospiraceae bacterium, assembly GCA_009784085.1. GTDB lineage: Bacteria > Bacillota > Clostridia > Oscillospirales > UBA929 > JAIRTA01. The sequence continues at coordinate 7,368 of WRCJ01000051.1, forward strand.
TCCGCCCCCCAATCCCCGCCGATATTCTGCTCCAGCACCTCGATGATCTGCTGCATGAAGAGGGAGGGGATGGCGGACACCACCGCCGAGAACGCGATGCACAGCAACGCCAGCGGCAACGCGACGGGATGGAAGCGGAACAGCGTCGCGAGCAACCGCTTCATCGTCCCCTTTTGATATTTCGCACCATGCTTCATGCTTTCATGCCCACCCTGTTCTGGGATTCGTATATTTCGCGGTAGATGTCGTTTCCCGCCAAGAGTTCCTCATGCCGGCCCACCGCCGCCACGCCGCCCTTGTCCATCAGCACGATGCGGTCGGCGTCCTGCACCGAGGCGACGCGCTGGGCGATGATGATCTTCGTGGTCTCGGGGATATAGTCGCGAAAGGCTTTCCGGATGGCCGCGTCGGTGCGCGTGTCCACGGCGCTGGTGGAGTCGTCCAGGATGAGGATCTTGGGCTTCTTGAGCAAGGCGCGCGCGATGCACAGCCGCTGTTTCTGCCCGCCCGAGACATTGACGCCGCCCTGTTCGATGCGGGTATCGTAGCCCTCGGGGAAGCGGGCGATGAACTCGTCGGCCTGGGCCATGCGGCAGGCTTGCGCAATCTCTTCGTCGGTGGCGTCCGGGTCGCCCCAGCGCAGGTTGTCCTTGATCGTCCCCGAAAAGAGCATGTTGTTTTGCAACACCACCGAAACCTGGCCGCGCAGCGTCGCGATGTCGTAATCGCGCACGTCGCGCCCCCCCACGGACACCACGCCCTCGGTGGCGTCATACAGGCGCGGGATCAACTGCACCAGAGATGTCTTGGAAGAACCGACGCCGCCCAGGACGCCGATGGTCTCCCCGGACGCGATGCGCAGATCGATGCGCGAGAGGGCCATATGCTCCGCCTTTTGGGAATAACGGAAGCTCACCCCTACAAACTCCACCGATCCGTCCCGCACCTCCATGACGGGGTCCGTTGGGCTTTGCAGCGCGCTCTTCTCCGAAAGCACCTCCACGATGCGCCGGCCGGACTCGTCCGAGATGATGATCATCACGAACACCATGGACAGCATCATCAGGCTCATCAAGGTCTGGAAGCTGTAGACCATGAGGGCCGACAACTGGCCCACGTTGAAGTCCACCCCTTGGGTCGTGATGATCGTATAGGCGCCGAAGGTCATGATGAACACCATATTCACATACAGGCAGAACAGCATCAGGGGGTTGTTAAAGGCGATTATTTTTTCCGCCCTGGTGAAGTCGGCGCGGACATCCTCGGAGACTCCCTCGAACTTTTTCTTCTCATGCTCCTCGCGCACAAAGGATTTGACCACGCGGATCCCCTGTATGTTCTCCTGCACCGACATATTGAACGCGTCGTATTTGCGGAACACTTTCACGAACAGCGGATGCACTTTCCGGATGATCAGATACAGCCCCGCCCCCAGGATGGGTATCACGCACACGAAGATCAACGCCAGCGAACCGCCCATGACAAACGCCATGACAACGGCGAAGATGAGCATCAACGGGCTCCTGACGGCGATGCGGATGATCATCATGTAAGCCATCTGCACGTTGGTCACGTCGGTGGTCATCCTCGTGACCAGCGACGAGGAGGAGAATTTGTCGATATTCTCGAAGGAGAAGCCCTGTATGCGGTAATACATGTCGCGCCTGAGATTGCGCCCGAAACCGCTGGCCGCCGTGGCGCAAACGACGCCCGACAGCCAGCCGAAGACAAGGGAAAGCCCCGCCATGGCAAGAAGAAGCAACCCATAGCGCAGGATGACGTCCAGGCCGCATCCCTCGCGTATCTGGTTTATCAACCGCGCGGCGACGAAGGGGATGATGCACTCGATCACCACCTCCATCGACACGAACAGCGGCGATAGGATAGATGGTTTCTTAAACTCCCCGATGCTTTTAACGAGCGTTTTCCACATGAAAGCTGTTCACCAACCTAACCAGTTCTTCGACCAGCCGCCCCTGCGGCGCCTTGCCCACGGCCTCCCCCCGGCAAAACAGCAACCCCTCGCGGTCGCCGCCGGCGACGCCCAGATCGGCGTGGCGGGCCTCGCCCGGGCCGTTGACCGCGCAACCCATGATCGCCACGGTCAGCGGCCCTTGGATATGCGCCAGCCGCCTCTCGGCCTCATCCGCCACGGCGGCGACGTCCATACGGCAGCGACCGCATGTGGGGCAGGAGATGATCGTAAGGCCGGCGCGCCGCAAGCCGGCCGCCTCGAGGATGGACAGCCCGGCGCGCACCTCGTGCGTGGGATCGGCGGTCAGCGACACGCGCAGGGTGTCGCCGATGCCGTCCAACAGCAACGCGCCGATACCCACGGCGGACTTGACCAGCCCGTGGAGATCACGGCCGGCCTCGGTGACGCCGATATGCTGCGGGCAGTCGGTCCTCTCTGCCAGCAGGCGGCAGGCGGCCACGGTCAGCGGGGCGTTGGAAGCCTTGACAGCCACGCAAATGTCGGCAAAGTCGAACCGGCGGAGCATGTCGATTTGCGCCAACGCCGCCTCGGCCAACGCTTCGGCGGTGGGCCGCCCGCCGTACCGGGCCAGGATCTCCCGGGGCAAGGAACCGCCGTTGACGCCCACACGGATGGGGATGCCCCGGATGCGGCATGCGTCAGCTACGGCGCGTACGCGCTCCGGCGCGCCGATGTTGCCCGGGTTGATGCGAATCTTGGCGGCGCCCGCCGCCGCGGCCTCCAACGCCAGCCGGTGGTCGAAGTGGATGTCCGCGCACACCGGCAAGGGCGACGCCTCGCAGATGGCGGCCAAGGAGGGCACGCAATCGGCGTCCGGGACGGCTACGCGCACCAGCTGGCATCCGGCCTCCCGTAACCGCGCGATCTGCGCCAGCGTCGCCACGGTGTCCCGGGTATCTGTCTTGGTCATGGATTGCACCGAGACCTCCGCGCCGCCGCCGATGGCGAGGGCACCGGCGTGAACCCGGCGCGTGCGATCCCTCGTGGTCATGGGCGTGGGCGTGGGCGTGGGCATGGGCGTGGGCGTGGTCATATCCATGGGCATCAGCCCACGCCTACGCCGCCGCCGACCCAGCGGACGATATCGTTGAAGAAGACGAAGATCATCAAGCCGAACAGCAATACCATGCCGACGGCGTGTACGTACCCCTCGTACTTGGGGTTGAGCTTCTTCCGCCGCACGCCCTCGATGGCTAGGAACAGCAGCCGACTGCCGTCCAGCCCCGGGATGGGCAGCAAGTTCATCACCGCCAGGTTGACGGTGATCAGGGCGGTGAGATCGATGAGATTGACGGTCTTTTCCCCTGCGCTGGTTTGGGGATCCTGTACCGTGGTATCCACCACGTTGGCCATGCCCACCGGCCCCATCATGTCGGTCACGCTGGCGCCACCGCCGAAGAGTTCGCCCAACGTGACCCACACCAAGCGCGTGTAGTGCACCGTGTCATGCCACCCGTTGGCGATCCGCAGCCCCAGCGTGGGTTCTTTCAAGATATATGAATGTGAAAAACCATAGCGTTCCTCGCCCTCGAAGGCGGTCTTTTGCATGTCGTTGAAGGTGATCCTTTGCCCGTCGCGTTCCACCACCAGGCTCATCGGCTTGTCCTTCATCATCGTTAGAAACAGCAAAAAATGCTGGTAGTTGTACAGGGCATGGCCGTTGAGGCGCACGATGCGATCCCCGTCCTGCAGGTAGGGCGACCATGCGGGATCGTCCGCACTCTGCTCCGCTTCCTTGATGATTGGCTCTGTGAAAGCCCAGTGCACGGGGGGATAGAACAGGTTGAGCCCCAGCAGGATCAAGAAACCCAGCACGAAATTCATCAGCGACCCGGCTCCCAGCACCAGCGCGCGGCGCCGGCGTTTGGCGTTGGGGAAGGCATGCTTGTCCTCCGGATCCGCCTCGGAATCCTCCCCCATGTTGCAGAAGCCGCCGATGGGGATGGCGCGGATGGAGTACAGGGTCTCCCCTTTCTTCTTTTTCCATAGCTTGGGCCCCATACCGATGGCAAACTCAAATACGCGGATACCGCATTTTTTGGCGGTAAAGAAGTGGCCAAATTCGTGTACGGTAATGAGAATGCCTAGAATGACAATAATAATGAGAATAGATAAAACAATCGTCAAAACGCAAAACCTCCTTTATGAAGTTATCTTGCCCATGGCGCCTGATCGTGGATGATGGCAGGTTTGTCTCCAGGGCACCTTAGGTTACCTCTATCCATTCTACTTTTTTTCGGCGTGCATTTCAACCTTTTTCAAAAAAGTTTGCGCCGGGGCAGTCTTTTTGATATACTGGTGGGGGTTGCGGGCCACCCGGCCCTGCGCCGGGCATGCGCTGGCTACCACGTCGGCTCTATGCCGGTCCTGCGCCGGCCTTATGCGCCGGCTACCACCCGGCCACCACGCCGGCGCTACGCTGACCGCTTGGGTCGTGGGTTGCCGCA
>WRCJ01000052.1 GCA_009784085.1 Oscillospiraceae bacterium
ACTTTTGCTATGTTCTGCCTTGTTTCGTCATGGGCTAACTCGAAAATTCCTTGTTCACTATGATTATTTCCGAAACTTGGGTTATACCCATAGATGATCAAAATACACAAGGTGACTATTACAAAACAATGAAAGGTATTTGTGGCTTTATTCCATCTTGAAGCCCTGTGCCGCTGGGGGGGAGGCATAAGCATATCACCTCTTCTTGAATTTGCTCATGCCCGCTGGCACTTTTGGTTGATGGAATCACGCGACTACAATTTACCTAAAAGAGCGCCGAGGCCAGAACGCTCATCAAGGCTACTTGTATTCCTTGTCGTAATGTGTGGTCACAGTCTCCGAAACATTACTTGTATTGGTCACAATGGCGGTAACTTGCAAGCGGTAAACGCCCGGTGTCACTGAACAAGAGCCGGACCAAGTCAGATAGTTGCCGTTGGCGGTTACCTTCGGCCAAGTGTAATAAGAAACAAACTGGCCGCTTGTGTTTTTCTTCAGGAGTTGGAATGTTGCTTCAATTTTTTTCACGTTGGAATTGCCAATAATCGTCCCAGAGCAATTTGCGGTTCCTGATGAAAAGTTCATGTTAAGCGCAATGCTGCTAGTATTGATCCACCGTCCCGGTGGATTTGGAGATTGTGTCCTGGAATCAGAAGCATGGGCAGTGGATACGAAGGCCGTCCCCATGCAAACAACAAGACAGGCGAGTGCAATAATCCGTTTCATTATCAGTGCGTATCAGTCCTCTCTCAATATTTTTGCCTCTATTAATTAAGTCGCTGGAGAAAGCCAAAACTCACCGATTTTTTTTAATCTTTTTTATATTTGTGCAATTTAGCCAAGTGGTTTCGCGTTCAAGAGCAATAAATTGCCCCACCAAAGTCGGCGAGGCAATTACAGGATTACGACAAAAGGGATCCAAAGAGCGAGGCATCAGCCCCTAAGAGATTGACCGCGCCACCAGAAATAGTTCATCAATTGAAATCGTTGACATAACGGCGAATCTAATACCAGCGTTTTCCCAGACTATTTGGTTGTCCGCATATTCAGTTACCGATTCAAAATAGAAGTAAATGACTTTATCAATTTCTATTTCTCCGTACTCTACCCCTTCATTGTTCACAGCCATAGGACTATCTGCAGGCGCATAAACAAGAAAAAGACTTTCCGATTCGCTCCGGTAAAAGATTGTCACCATTTCTCCTTCAACGTCCTCAAATACATCCGCCTCTACAAAACCCTCCGGCACATAAGACGGCCGCCAACTCGTATCAAATTCTGACTTTTCTGTTTGCGGCGACTGAAATCTTGTAAACGTCTCAAACCATTCGACAACGGTATCCACAACCACGGCCCGGATGTTAGGATTTAACATAAGTAGACCGAACAAAACGCCCAATACAATCACGGCGGCGGCTACCGCTTTCTTTGCGACAGAAAAGAACCGGCGCGCGGATACACGGCGTGCTTCATCCGCGAACAGTTTTTTCATGCGAGCAATATGGCGCGGCGAATAGGAGATCGTCTTCGCAAGCTCCTCTTCGGAAGGTAAGGAATCGAGTTCCCGCATACAGTCTTGAATGACAGCTTGTCTTAATACGGCTTCATAGAAGGATGCGCTGCTAGCCACGTTTTCTTGCATTTATAGCCGCCTCCGCATTGTCATCAAAATTATCCTCGTAATAGGCTTTCCTCAGCATCAGTTTGGCTTTGTATAGCTGTGTTTCCACCTGCCGATTTGTGATTCCGAGGTATTCTCCAATTTTCGTGTTGGACAACTCAGCAAAGTATTTTAGCTGCAAAATACTTCTGTATGACTCATTGAGACAAGTTAAGCTTGATGTCAATCTCTCGAAATCCTCTGAAGTAGCAATTTGGACTTCAACAGACTCCTCTGGTGAAGGCATAGATTGATAATCATCTAAGTTTTCTGTACTGTTTCTCGTTTTCTGCCGAAACAAGTCAATCGATCTTTTCTTTATAATGGCAAGCAATAGCGCCTTTAGTTTATTGTCCGGAAGATCAAGCAGCTCTTTATTTCTTATTAGGTTGATGAAAGTATTGTGAACCACATCCTCCGCAAGAAATTCATCATCTTCTAAAAAACTCTTGGCGACATATAGACAAGTCCTTTGATAAGCTACATAGATATCGGACATCCGTTTGCGTTCCTGCTCTGTTTCCAGCACGGAAATGTAAAAACCCAGCAAAGCCATCTCATCCCCTTATCTCTTCTTTCAGGAGTATTCCAAAAGTTATCACGAGTATCTCATCGTTAATGACATATAAGCATAAAAAATCGCCCTCTTTCCTTATGGGAATGCCAACACTCCTGCCGTCAAGCTACTCATTGTGCCAAAAGCCAGATGTCGAAATCAAGAATTATCAACCTGGACATTTTTCCACCATCTCGATTAAGCAAAGATGGCAAATGCAACAATGCTGTCTGACGCCGGAAAAGTAACGGCATCCTCCCATAAAAGAGTGCGATGCGAGAGACGCTTATATCATGTGCAATGCTTGATCCTACAGTACAATATCATGTACTAAGAAATGTTGGCAAGACCGATTCTGGCTACGGGTGTCTCTTTCTTTCCTTATTATATAATATCACATTCCTTCAAGCAGTGGTATAGAAAATATTAACAGTATCATGGATTATCTTATCAGCCACGCAAGGTTGGCCCTGCATCACGCCGAGAGCTGGGCCGCCGCCGCCGCAATGCGGGCGGAGCACTCCTGCACGCTCAGGCTGCCGTTCATCAGGCCAGACAGGGAATAGAACACCTCGTCGCTCCACCGGATCAACGCGCCGTCGGGCGGGGCGTCAAAGCCGACGATCAGCGGATCCGCGCCGGGTTCATCGTACGCCCCGAACATGCTGTAGACGCCGTCCGAGACCAAGCCCTCTATCAGCGAGGTGGCGTTCACGGTCGGGATAACGGCGTTGCACATGTCCGCGTACATCTTGAGCACCTCGTCGGTGTAGAAATAACGCAGGAACAGCCGGGCCAGTTCAGGGTTCCGCGCGGCCTTCGGTATGGAGAGCTGCTCGAAGCTGCTCATGACATAGCGCGTGTCGCCCTCCTTCATCACCGGCGGCGGGGCAAGGGCAAACGCGTAGCCTTCCGCGCGAGCGGCGTCCCGCATCTCGGTTTCCATCCATATCCCGTTGGGGATAAACAGCGCCTTGTTGTGCATGTGCTCGGTCTGCGACATGGCGTGGTCGAGTGCCGCGGTGCCCGCTAACAGGTAGCCCCCGCTGCCGATCTTTGCGAATTGGCCAAGCAACGCCAACACGCGCGGGTCGCCCCAGATGCCCACGTCATACGACTGTAGTTTCGCAAAATCCTCCGGCCCCACAGCCGACGCTATCGCCGGCCACAGGATGCTCTCCATATATTCGGGGTAAATGCCCGGGTAGGTGAACAGCGCGATGCCTTGTTCCTTCGCCCGATCGCCCAAGGCAAAGAAATCGTCCCAAGTCATGGGGATGTCCCACTGGTTGTCCTCGAACAGCGTCTTGTTGTACACAAGGCCCATGGGCCCGGCGTTTTGGGGCGCCAGGTAAATCTTCCCATCCCCGTAGGGTGCGCAATTCGCCGATTCCAGGAATCCGGCGGTGATCTTGCCGCGCAGCGCGGCGCCGCTGTCGTATTGGGGGCTGTCGAACACGTCCGTGATGTCCAACAAGCAGTTATCCTTGATCAGGGACAGCACGACGCCCGTCTGATCGTTGATGGCCAGGGCCAGGAGATCGGGGACATTGCCGGCCGCTATCTGCGGGCGGATGACGTCGCCAATCTCCGGGCTAATTTGCATGTTGATCTTCACGCCGGGGTTGTCCTCTTCAAATTTCGCAATCAGTGCTTCCCAGAAGCCGCTCCCGTACCCGCCCTCAAACACCGCGATATTCAGTTCCTGCGACACAGGCGGGTTGTCCGTTGGCACCGCTCCCTCCGGGCCGCATCCCGTCATGGCGGCCATGAGCAACAACATGGACGCCAGTATACCAAGCAAAAACCTCATGGGTCCCCCCCGCCTCCTAACCGCTTACGAGCCGCCTACGAAACGCCTTCGAACTACCGCCTACGAACTACCTTCTACGAAGAACATTATAACAAAAGAAATGGTATTTGACAAGTCGTTAGATATTGTATATATTAATGTATATAGCGTTGTATATAGTGATGGATAGGGAATGGTAAGGCGGGGGGGCGCGCCATGAAGGCAAAACGGATACCGGTCATTCGCCGCGCCAGTGTCAGCGCGCGCCTCACCGTCGCGCTCCTGTGCGTATCCCTCCTTCCCTCCCTTATCTTTGGCTTGTACGCCTCCAGCACGTTCAACGCTTCCGTGACGGAAAAACTCACGGAATCCACCGTGCAGACGGTCATGCTGCTCAACTCCTCGCTGAACAGCACGCTGGATCGGTACCAGGCGGCCCTCGACAACATCTCCCTCATGCCCTTTGTGCAGGATTTGCCCGGCGCGCAGGATGTCGCCGACGCAAAATGGCCGCCGCCGAATGTGGTGCGGGACGCGCTGGACGCGCATATCATCCGGGGCGGCTATTCACGCGGCGTCTGCATCGCCGACGCCTCAGGGAAAGTGCTGTATGACACGGGGCGCGTCGGCGGGTCCACCGGCGACTACCGCATGTTGATGTCCGAGATCAACCAGAACGCCCCCCGGGATCTCCTATTCCATATCGGCAATACATCCAGCGAGACGCTGGCCCTGGGGCGCAAGATATTCCGTTACCCGGGCGGCGCAGAACACATCGGCTATGTGTTCATCTTTATCAGCAGCGGCCCGATGCTCAGCAGGGAAGTGTTCCACGGCGTGAGTTTCGGCGGCGACGACGCCAGCTCCAGCATACTCCTGTCCGGCGACGGTACGGTATTCTTCTCCAATTCCCCAAAATTCCAGCCCGGCGTGTCCATGGCGGGCGAGGAGTTCTACGACCGCCTCCTGGCCGAGGGCGCCGCGGGCGGATCGTCTTTTTCGATCCAGCTCGACGACGTCCCGTCTTTGGTCATTTTCAATGAAAATACACGATATGGTGGCTGGTTTATCGCCATTATCCCGCAATCATACATTGTCGAGGAAAGCTGGAGCGCGATCGTCAATCTGTTTTTATTCATGTTGCCCGTGGCGATTGTGAGCATTACGATTTCGATGTGGATCTCCCGCAGCGTCTCCAGCCCCATCCGGCGCGTGCTGGCCCGGTGCCAGCAGACGGAGGGGGGCGTGCCTATCGGCGACAACTGCCCCGACGAGATTGGCGCCATGGCGCGGGCTATCGACCGTTTCACGGCGGATCTGGAGGAAATGGCCAGGTGCCGGGAGGCCGACGAGCGGCGGCGGCGCGAGCTGGAGCTGGACGCACTGCACTACCAGATCAACCCGCATTTCCTCTTTAACACGCTCAACACGCTGAAATGGATTGCCATGCTAAATGACGCGCCGCCGTCCCTCGAAGAGGGGTTCGACTCGCTGGCGAAGCTAATCAAGAGCGTTGTCCTGCGCAAAGATGAGCTGATCACGATTCGGGAGGAGATCGACAACCTGGCATGGTACTTCAACATCCAACGGCTACGCTACGCGGACTGCTTCGAAGTGGTATACCAGACGGAGGAAGGCGTGACGGATCAGATGATTCCGCACTTTATCCTGCAGCCCCTAGCGGAGAATTCCATTTTGCACGGCGCGCCCAGCGACGGGCGTCTCCTGACCATTACCGTCGTTTGCAAGCGGGCGCCGGGCGGGATTGTCCTAGAGATTCGCGACAACGGGCGCGGGTTTGAGGTAAGCGGCGTTCAGGGGCGGGGGCGGCGTTTCTCCAACATAGGGTTGCCCAACGTGGACGAGCGGCTGAAGCTCTACTTCGGCCCGGAAAACGGGCTGGGCATAGAGAGCAGGATCGGGGAAGGCACAACATGCCGCGTGTTTATCCCAGACGGATGGCGGGAGGGGAAAGAGGGGAAAAGCGATGTACCGGGTTCTGTTCGTTGAAGACGAAGTCGTTATGCGCGTGGTGTTTCGCGACTTGATCGACTGGGAGTCGTCCGGCTTCCGCCTGATTGGCATGGCCTCCAGCGGCGAAGAGGCGTTGTCTGTCCTGGCGCGGAACCAGGCCGATATTGTGATCACGGACTTGGTGATGTCCGGCATGGATGGCCTGGAGTTGATCAAAAGGCTCAAGGCGAACGGTTTCCCCGGCGCCATCCTGGTTTTGAGCAACTATTCCGACTTCAACTTGGTGCGTGAGGCGTTGACATGCGGCGCGTTGGACTATATGCTCAAACTGGATATTAACGGCACGGAACTGCTCAAACAGCTGAATGCGGCGGCCAAAAAGATCGACGGGCCGCAAGACGGTCCCATGAGCGAAACCATGCTGTCCGCCGAGCTCCGGAAGTTTTTCCAAAACGACCAAGCGGCCTCCCCCCAAGAATTGGCGGAGACATTCAAGCGGCGCGGCGCGTTCCACCTGTGCGGCGTCCGCTTGCGGGCAAACGCATGGCGCGCGAACACGCGGACGAAGCCCGCCGATCAGGCGCGCCGCATTTTTTTGCAGGTGTTCCCGGATGTTGACGCGCAAATCGTCGTCATGGAATGGGACAGGCTCCTTTTGCTCATCCCCGGATCCGCCGCCGAAGGCGGGGACCATGTGGGCGGGGACCATATGGGCGGGGACCATATGGGCGGGGACCATATGGGCGGGGGCCATGTGGGCGGGGGCCATGTGGAAAACAAGTTGCGCCAAGCCATCAGGGAGATCCATCTGTATTTGGACATGACCGCTTTTTTGGTCTTATCGCACCCGCTTGGCTCCCCTGAACTGGCCAGGGAGGCGTTTGCCCACTGCGAGGAGGCGGGCGAACTCTTCTTTTACCCGGCGACGCCACCCATCCTGCATTTGCCGGACATGGCGCCGCAACCACTGCCGGAATGCTGCCACGCGGACAGCGTGGCCAACCGGCTGAACTTGTTGCAAAAAGGCCAAAAGCCGGACGCCGCGGCCGCCCTCCTCTCGGACATCCTGGCGCAATGCGGCCAGGATCGCGCCCGCCCTGCCGACGTGCGGGATTTTATCGCCGAGGTGGCGCAAAAGTTGGTCGTCCTCAGCAAAGGTGGCTTACACGGCGCCTTCTCTGCGCAAATCGCGCAACTGCGGGACGCCGACTCAGCCGACAAGATGCTGGGATGCTTTCTAGACCTGCTGTCCTCTTTGCGGGAGAGGGCGCTTGTCTGGCAGGGCCGCGCCATAAAAAAAGAGGTGCGCGACGCCATGGCGTACATACATTCCCATTATATGGGAAAACTATCCCTGGAAGACGTGGCGCGGGCGGCCAACCTGCACCCGAACTATTTGTGCCGGTTGTTTAAGCAGGAAACCGGCGAAACAGTATCGCATTACATCACCGCCTACCGCATGGAGAGGGCAGCCGCTTTGATTGCCTCAGGCAACACGTATGTACGTGACATTGCCGAACAGGTGGGCATTGACGACCCGTTCTATTTCGCGCGGGTGTTCAAAAAATACCACCATGTCACGCCCAGCGAATATGTCGCCCGCAAGGGAACCCCCCCGCCGTAGGGGCATATTCATTCATCGCAGCGAGGCGCCGCAGCGCGAAGCAAGCTCGGCCAACGCGCCCTCGACGGCGATGTCGGCGTCCTGGTCGGTCAGCGTGCGGTCGTTGGCTTGCAGGGTGAGCGTAAAGGCGACGCTCTTCTCCCCATCGGCGATTTGACTGCCGACATACACGTCAAAGAGGCGGCAGTCAACCAACAGCGGTCCGGCGCCCCGCCGGATCGCCTCCTCCAGCGCGCTCGCCGGCACCTCCACGCGGCACACGACCGCCAAGTCGCGGGTGAGCGACGGAAAGCGCGGCAACGGGCGGTATAGCTTATTCCGGGCGCATGACGCCTGCAGGGACAGGAAATCCAGTTCGCAGGCGTAAAGCCGTTGCTCGCTGCCGAAGGCGCGGGCCACATCGGGGTGGATTTCCCCCAGCATCCCGGCCACCTGCCCGTCCACGCGCAAGGCGGCGCAACGCCCCGGATGGTAGGCGCTATCGCGGTGTGCCGCAAAGGCATAGCCCTCCACCTGCAAAGCGCGCAGGAAATCCTCCACCGCCCCCTTGAGATCGAAGAAATCCATGTGTCCGTAGCCGCCCAGGACCAGCATGGGTCGCTCGTCCGGTAGCTGTCCGCCGCCGCGGGGGCGATAGGTCATGGCCAGCTCGAACAGGCGGACATCCTTGTTGCGGGCCGCTTCGTTCGACGCCAAGGCGTCCAACAGGGAGGGCAGGGCGACGGGGCGCATCAGCGAAGTCTCTTCCCCCAGGGGGTTTTGGATGACGACGGCATCCCTCCGGGGATCATCCGCCGAATAGCACAGTTTGTCAAACCATGATGCGCCGACAAAGGAATATGTCAGTATCTCATGGTAGCCCAGCGCACGGCATACTTCCCGCGCCAAGACCCTAAGCCGTTGCCCCTCGGTGAGCCCGCCCCGCGCCGCGCCAGGTAGCCCAGCCGAGGCGATATTGTTGTAACCGTAAAGGCGCGCCGCTTCCTCAGCCAGATCGGCCATGCCTTCCACATCGTCCCGCCAAGAGGGGACCTTGACGCCATCGCCGCAACGCGCAAAGCCTAAGCGGGACAGCAACGCGTAGATCTCCTCGTCGGGCAGCCGCGTGCCCAGCAGGGCGTTGATCCGCCCCGCGTCAACGGGCAGAACGCGCCCCTGCTTCTCCGCTGGGTATACGTCGATGATCCCGTCGCATACCGTGCCGGCGCCCAACCGCTCGATCAACGCGCAGGCGCGATCTACCGCCGGGACGGTGTTATACGGATCCAGCTTCTTTTCGAAGCGATTGGAAGATTCGGTGCGCATGGCGAGCGCGAGCGCGGTCAGGCGGACGGATGGCCCATAGAAGTTGGCCGATTCGAGAACGATATCCCGCGTGCCCGGGGTGATTTCGCTGTCGGCGCCGCCCATGACGCCGGCCACCGCCAACGGGTGGGCGTCGTCCGCGATGATCAGCATATCCGGGGTAAGCGACCGTTCGCGCCCGTCCAGCGTGAGAAGCGACTCGCCGGACCGGGCGCGCCGCGCCGTGATGGTCGCCCCGCCTACGCGGGCATAGTCGAAGGCATGCATGGGCTGCCCGTATTCCAGCATGACATAGTTGGTGATGTCCACGATGTTGTTGATCGGGCGCACGCCCGACGCGCGCAGGCGTCGGCGCAACCAATTGGGCGAAGGGGCTATCTTGACATCCTTCACCATGCGCGCGGTATAGCGCAAGCAGAGTTCCGGATCGTCCACGCGCACGGTCAGAAGGTCTTGTATGGCGCCCCCGCCGCCTTTGACATCCGGCGCCTTCAGGGTGAGCGGCTTTTGGAAGACGGCGGCGCCCTCCCTGGCTAAGCCGATGACGCTCAAACAGTCGGGCCGGTTGTTCGTGATCTCGAACTCCACCGTATGCCCGCGCAAGCCCAGGATATCGCGAATATCCTGCCCCGGCGCAGGCGACGACACCGACTCCGGCTCCGCCTCCGCCTCCGCCTCCCGGGGCAAAACCATGATGCCGTCCTCGGGGGCGCCGGGGAAATCGGCGGCCGTGAGGCCCAGTTCAGCCAGCGAACACAACATCCCTTCCGACAACGCGCCGCGCAATGTGCCGGCGCGTATTTCACGGCCATCGGGCAACCTGGCGCCGTCCAACGCCACCGGGACGAGATCTCCCGCCACAACGTTGGACGCGCCGGTGACGATGGTTAAGGGCTTGTCCCCGGACACGTCGACACGGCAGACAGAAAGCTTGTCGGCGTCGGGATGCCGCTCGATGGCCTCCACGCGCCCAACCACGACCCTTTCGATCCCCGCGCCATGCGCCACGACAGCCTCCACCTTGGATCCGGAGAGCGTCATCGCTTCGGCATACGCCCCGGGGGAGACATCGATATCCACAAAATCAGAAAGCCATTCCAAGGATAGTTTCATTACTTCCCTCTCCTCCCCCTCACGCGAATTGCGTCAAGAAGCGCACGTCGTTCTCGAACAGCAACCGCATGTCGTCGATGGCGAAACGGCCCATCGTGATGCGTTCCAAGCCAATGCCAAAGGCGAACCCGGAAAACTCCTCCGGGTCAATGCCGCACACCGAGAGCACCTTGGGATGCACCATGCCGCAACCTAAGAGTTCAATCCACCCTTCCCCTTTGCAGACACGGCACCCTTCGCCCCCACAGACATAGCATTGGATATCGACCTCAGCCGACGGCTCGGTGTAGGGGAAGTGATGGGGGCGGAACCGGGTCCTGGTATCTGGGCCGTAGATTGCCTGCATCAACGTCTCCAAGGTGTTCTTGAGATGCCCCATCGTAACGCCCCGGCCCACCACCAAGCCCTCGATCTGATGGAACATGGGCGAGTGGGTGGCGTCTATCTCGTCCTTGCGGAACACGCGCCCCGGGGAGATGATGCGGATGGGCGGCTTGTGTTCCTGCATATAGCGTATCTGCACCGATGAGGTCTGGGTGCGCAGGATGGTGTTCTCATCGATATAGAACGTATCCTGCCGATCGCGGGCGGGGTGGTTTTCATCGGTGTTGAGCGCGTCGAAGCAGAACCAGGTGGTCTCGACCTCCGGCCCTTCGGCGACGGTAAAACCCATGCTCGTGAAAATATCCGTGACCTCGTCGAGGACCTGTGTCATCGGGTGCTTATGCCCCAAGGATACCCTTCGCCCGGGCAACGTGACATCCAGCGCCTCGGCCCGCAGGCGGGCGTCCTGCGCCACCCTGCCCAGCCTGAGGGCGCCCTCCCGGGCGGCTTTCTCGATAAAGGCGCGGATCTCGTTGGCCAATTGCCCGACAGCCGGGCGTTCGGCGGGCGGCAACGACCCCAGCGACTGCAAGAGCGCCTTCAGCTCGCCCTTTTTGCCCAGGAAACGCACGCGCTGCGCCTCTAATTCCTCGACCGAGGATGCACGCCCCAATGCGGCGTCGGCGTCGGCGCGTATGATTTCCAATTTGTCCCTCATGTGGCAATCCCCCCATTAACATAAATACATCCCCGCGCGTCCACGCCGCCCGCAACCACCGTAGGGCGCGGCATCCTTGACGCGCCGCCGCATCCCGCCATCCCGGCGTCCCGCGCCACGGCGCCCCGACCGCACCATCGTCCCTGTAGGGGACGCGCCCCTGCGCGTACCGCCGTCCCGGCGTCCCGCGCCGCCGCATCCCCGCCGTCCCGGCGTCCCGCGCCACGGCGCCCCGACCGCACCATCGTCCCGCGCGCACCATCATCCCTGTAGGGGACGCGCCCCATATGCACTAACTTAACAAACGTTCATTTGTAATTTACGAGGCTTCCGTCGTTTTTCGACGGACAGAGATTTCACAATATCATCGTATTGCGAGTATATTGTTTTCAACGAAATGA
>WRCJ01000053.1 GCA_009784085.1 Oscillospiraceae bacterium
CGACCCGCCCCGCCCCGAGTGCGCCGAAGCCATCGCGACGGCGCGCAACGCCGGCGTCCGCACGGTGATGATTACCGGCGACCACGCGGCCACGGCGGGGGCCATCGCCCGCGACATCGGGCTGATAACCGAAACTGGCCGGGTCGTGACCGGGCTGGAACTGACCGAGATGAGCGACGAGGAGCTGATAGAAAACGTCGCGCAGTATTCGGTCTACGCGCGCGTTTCCCCCGAGGACAAAATCAGAATCGTCGAGGCCTGGCAGGAGCACGACGAAGTCGTCGCGATGACCGGCGACGGCGTGAACGACGCGCCGGCGCTCAAAGCCGCCGACGTGGGCGTGGCGATGGGCATCGCGGGCACCGAGGTCGCCAAAAGCGCGGCCGACATGGTCCTGACCGACGATAATTTCAGCACCATCGTCGAAGCGGTGCGCAAAGGCCGCGACGTATTTTCCAATATCCGCAAGACGGTTTATTTCCTGTTGGTCTGCAATTTCTCCGAGATCGTCATCATGCTGGGCGCCCAGCTGATGGGCTGGGGCATGCCCCTCACGCCCATCATGCTCCTGCTCATCAACGTCGTGGGCGACGGCATCCCGGGCATGGCCCTCGCCCGTGAAAAGTCGGATCCGCGGATCATGCAGCGCAATCCCATCCGGCGCGACGAAAGCCTGTTCTCCGGCCTGCAATTCGTCATTGGGAAGCAGATCATCTCGTTTGTGCTCGTCGCGTGGGTGGCCTACTACCTCGGCGCCACGGCGGATATCGCCAGCGGCGCCATCCGGTCGATTGCCGAGGTCTCCCCTCTTGGCCAGACCATGACCTTCCTCGTCGTGGGATGGACGTCCATCTTGCATATCTTCACCGTGCGCAGCAGGAACTCGGTGTTTCGCAGGACCATCAAGGACAATCCCAGGCTGGCTCTAAGCGCCGTCGCCATGGTCGCCTTGTTCGCCCTGCTCGTGCTGGTGGCGCCCGTCGCCGCCGTTCTGGGCATGGTGCCCATCGACGGCGCCCATTGGCTCGATGTCGCCGGCCTCTCCCTTGTGCCCACGGCGACCGCCGAAATCGGGAAGCTCATCCAAAACTCCATAGAGTCCCTCAGGTACCGCCGCCGGTTGGTACAGCAAACGGAAAAAAGCGATGATTACCCTTAAACGACAAAAAACGACAAAAAACGACAAAAACAACAACGAGGGGGGGTACTGGGGGAGCCAATGATTCAAGTCCGTTTTACGACTTCTTCAAGTCGAAAAACATCCGGTTCAGATGGAGATTGCACTCTACCTGAAATTATTCCGCCTAAAGAGGCGGGGGTCTTAACCCAGCTTGCCTTCGGCGAGACCCCCACCTCTAAGCGAAGCGTAGGTGGGGGAAATGATAGACGAAACGCCCTGCGCGCGCCCTTGCTGGCCTTATTGGCCTTGCTGGCCTCGCTGGCGTCGATATGCCTTTTGTGCTACGGTTGCGCCGGGGAGGCTGGGGATCCCCTGCCGGGGGACGCGACGCCGGATATTGGGATCGAAAAGGCGCCTTTTGCCGATCTCAAGGACAATTGGGCCTGGGTCATCGTCGACTGGGGCGGCGATATCCCCGGCGGCCAGGTGGCGGCGACCTCGTATGCTTCCCCTGACCGATTGGATAAGTTGGCCTGGGCGGCCAGCGCGGAGGAGCTGGCTTCCGTGCGGTACACGGGGGAGAAAGCCTCCACGGCAGAAAGCGGGGACGGCTACTTGTTTTTCGACAGCCTGTCCGGCCCTGTCTGGGAGGTGCCCCAGCCGCTGGCAGGCGATGCGTACGATATGGTCCTGCTGCCCGAGTCATGCCGCCGCGGCCTCTTGCCCTTAACGCCCGGGTATACCGAGGTTCTCTGGGAGAATGGATATGAAACCAACGGGTATCCCGCGGCCGACCCGGGCGATGTAGCCGCCGCCGAGGCGCTCATTGATAATCGGGCGGTGGTGCACTCCGAATTGTTGGCCACCGATGGGCAGGGCGGGCGCGTCGGCCTCTTCCTGTTCGAAAACACGGACGAGACGGAAGATGCTTTGTTGCTCTTGATATGTTTTCGGGGGGATCGGAACGTCTACATGGAATTCACCGCGCCCCTGTACGATGGCCGGGCATCCTGGCGCCCCGACGCGGAGGAGGAAAGCATAGGCTTGTTTCAAGTCAAGCTGTTGTGCGAAACGGACGCCGGGCTGGTGATCGGTTTTTCCTGGTATGGCACGGAGGGCGTCGGTCAGTTTTTGTTGCTGGAAGACGAGGGGAACTTTGTAGAATTTATCACAGGGGAATGGTACTACGACCCCTGGGAAGGCCAATTTACCTATGCGGAGTGGGCGTAGCGCGGCGGGCGTCGCACACATGCGGGGGGCGCCTGCCTTGGGGGAATATATTGACAGATGTGGTATAATGGGTAAAGGAGGGGAGTTGTATGCGAAGGGAGACACGGAGGGCACTGCGCTATGGCGGGCGGTCATTGGGCCGCGTCGTGGGCTGGGTCCTCAAGATCATTGGCACCATCTTGCTGATCATCATCATGTCTGGCATGATGACGACCATCATCGGCGTCATTTATGTCAACAACAACCTGAAAACCGATCAATATGTCGATCTCTATAACGTTCCGCTCAACCAGACCAGTACCGTCTATTACTATGACGGGGACGGCAATCGGCAAAAGCTGGAGACCCTCTACGCCAGGGAGAATCGGGAAATGGCGGCGTATGAGGAGATTCCCCCGCACATGATCAACGCGCTGATCGCCGTGGAGGATAAGCGCTTTTATTCCCATGAGGGCGTGGACTGGTGGCGCACCGTCGGGGCCTTTACCAATATGTTCACCAACAGCCAGGGCACTTACGGGGGCTCCACCATCACCCAGCAACTCATCAAGAATCTGACCGGCAACAAAGAGGTGACGATTGAGCGCAAGGTAGCGGAGATTTTCGGCGCCTTGGAGTGTGAGAAGCACTACGATAAGAAAGAGATCCTCCTGCTGTACCTGAACACCTGCTATTTCGGGCAGGGTTGCTACGGCGTCAAGACAGCCGCCCGCACGTATTTTAACAAGAACCTCAGCGATCTCTCGATAGCCGAATCGGCCAGCATCATCGGTATCACGAATGCGCCCACCCGCAACGATCCGTTCAACAATCCGAAAGAGAACAAAAAGCGGCAGGAAATGATCATCCATGAGATGTTCGATCAGGAATTGATCGACGAGGAGCAGTACGAACAGGCGATCGCCGAAACCCTGGTCTTTGTGCCCGGCAACCGGCCTTCCGATCGCGGCACGCAGTCTTTTTACGTCGAGCAGGTATACATGGACGTGGCGGCCGACCTTGCCGTGGAGCTGAACGCCTCGCTGGATTACGCCAAACAGCTGGTGCTCAACGGCGGCCTGCAGATCGACGCCTTGGTGGATTTGGAAATCCAAAGCATCATCGACGATGTGTTTGAGCATAGGGAAAACATCCCGACGGTCAAGGGGCTGGATGAGCCGCAAGCCGCCCTGATCCTCATGGATCCTTACTCTGGCGCCGTGTTGGGCATGGCGGGCGGCGTGGGCGCAAAAGAGGGCAACCTGTTGCACAACCGCGCGATCAAATCGGTGCGCCAGCCCGGATCGGCGTTCAAGCCCATCGCCGCTTACGCGCCGGCGATGGAGGAGGGGCTCATCACCCCTTACAGCATCATCGACGATTCGCCCTTCCGCCTCGTGAAGGACGCGGCTTGGCCGCGCAACGCGGGCAGGAACTATCGCGGCCTCACCTCCGTGATGGAGGGCGTCACCAGGTCGACGAACGCCGTCGCCGCCCGGGTCGTCGATATGCTCACGCCCGAAGCATCGTACCGGTTCTTGACCGACGAGCTGGGCGTCACGTCCCTGAAAACAGAGGACATCGACTACGCGCCGATGTCTTTGGGCGCGCTGACAAGGGGGATATCGGTGCTGGAGATTACAGCGGCCTATTGCATGTTCCCCAATCGGGGGGAATATATCAAACCGCGCACATATTCGGTTGTAAGATATGCAAATGGGGAGATTCTCCTGGACAATACCCCCCAGCGGAGGATCGTCTTGCAGGAGAAAAATGCGTGGTATATGAACACGATGCTGCAAAATGTCGTCAACAGCGGCACGGGCACCCGCGCCAAACTGGACAGCGGCGTGCCCGCCGCCGGGAAAACCGGGACCACCACGGAGGACAAGGATCGCTGGTTCGTGGGCTACACCCCGCATTTCTGCGCCGGGGTGTGGTTTGGTTTCGACAACCCCAAAAAGATCAGCCTGGACGAATCGACCAACCCCGCGCTGGCCCTGTGGAAAATGGTCATGGATCGCGTCCATGAAGACGATGCCATCATGGGGCGCGTACACAGGATCCATTCCAGCGACGAGTTCTTCGAGGTGGATGAAGAGGACACGGTCAGGGCGTCGTATTGCCTGGACAGCGGCATGAAGCCCACCGACGCATGCAGGAATGACGCCCGGGGCAGCCGGACGGCCACCGGTATATTCTTTGTGGGCGACGAGCCGGACGAAGCCTGCACGATGCATGTCTATATCGAACAATGCCGGGAAACCGGCAGGCTGGCCACGCCCTATTGCCCGTCCAGCGGCGTCCGGCGCGTCGCGATGCTCAATTTCCCTCGGGATATGCCGGTAGCCGGCGTGGCGGTGGCGGACGAGGGCTATCGGATCCGCTACTACTCCGAGAAGGGCGGCGGGGGTTCCCCCGAAGTGGCTTCCGGTTTCTTTGCGCCCGCCAACCCGGGGGACGGGGCGTCCAATGGTTTTTGCACGACACATTATAAGGGATGGGTTCCGGAGCCGAGCCCGCCGCCGCCGCCGAATCCGCCGCCGACGAATAGCCCCGTTGTCACCGCGACCCCGAACAATGACGATGACACCGCTGGCACGGAGTAACGGAGTAGCGGAGCAACGGGGTAAATGTGACTTTTTTTGGGAGGGATCTTGCGAATGAGTATCATCAAAGACGCCGCGCTCGCCGAAGCCGGGCGGCAAAAAATTGATTGGGTCACCGCCTACATGCCGGTGCTGGGCGCGTTGTCTGCGGATTTTTCGCGGGAGAAGCCCTTCGATGGCCTCAAAATCGCGCTCTCCATCCACTTGGAAGCCAAGACCGCCCGGATGGCGCTGGCACTCCGCGAGGGCGGGGCCTGGGTGGCGGTCACGGGCTGTAACCCGCTGTCCACCCAAGACGACGTGGCGGCCGGGTTGGCCTCCCTGGGCATTGAGGTCAACGCCGTACATGGCGTCGACAAAGAGACATACGAGAGCCACCTGTCGGCCACGCTGTCCGGTTGCCCCCATCTGATCCTGGACGACGGCGGGGATTTCACCGCCCTGCTCCATGGGGAATGCGCGCCTTTTGCCGCAAACCTCCTCGGGGGGACCGAAGAGACGACTACCGGCGTGCATCGCTTGCGGGCCAGGGCAGAGGCCGGACGGCTACGCTTCCCCATGTTGGCGGTCAACGACGCCAGCTGTAAGCATCTCTTCGACAACCGCTACGGCACGGGGCAGTCCACATGGGCGGCATTGTTGCACACCACCAACGTGCAGGTGACCGGGAAGGTTGTCGTCGTGGCCGGCTACGGTTGGTGCGGCCGGGGCGTGGCGATGCGCGCCGCGGGGTTGGGGGCGCGCGTGGTGGTCACCGAGATCGATCCGATCAAGGCCATCGAGGCCGCCATGGATGGCTTTTCGGTCATGACGATGGAGGAGGCGGCGCCCCTCGGCGACTTTTTCATCACGGTCACCGGTTGCCGCGACGTGATTTGCGCCCGTCACATGGAGGCCATGAAGGACGGCGCGATCCTCTCCAACGCGGGGCATTTTGATGTGGAAGTCAGCGTACCCGACCTGCGCGCGCTGGCTGTCGATGTGGGGCCGCGCCGCCGGAACATCACCGGGTACCGCATGGCGGACGGCCGGGTACTCAACCTGCTGGCGGAGGGGCGGCTGGTCAACCTGGCTTCGGGCGACGGGCACCCGGCGGAGATCATGGACATGAGCTTCGCGGTGCAGGCGTTGTCGTTGCGGCACATGGCCCGTCACGGCAGTGGGCTGGCGCCCGGCGTTTACGATGTGCCGCCTGAAATCGACCGGGAGGTGGCCTCGCTCAAACTGGCGTCCATGGGGCTGGGGATCGATGCGCTGACACCGGAGCAGGAGGCGTATTTGCGGCAATACTAATACTAACATGGGAAAAACAGGGAAAACGCGGGAAAAATAGCGCAAAACAATTGAGATATTAGAAAAAGGAGACAGTAAGCCAATGAATCATCGCATCTTTACATCCGAGTCGGTCACCGAGGGGCATCCTGACAAGGTATGCGACCAGATTGCCGACGGCGTCCTGGACGCCATCCTGGCGCAGGATCCCCAGGCGCGGGTGGCCTGCGAAGCCATCGTCACCACCGGTATGGCACTGGTCATGGGCGAGATATCCACGGAGTGCTATGTGGACATCCCCGCCGTCGCGCGCCGCACAATCCGTCGCATCGGCTACGACAAGGCCGAGCTGGGCTTTGCGAGTTCCATCTGCGCCGTGCTGACCTCCATCGACGAGCAGAGCCCGGACATCGATATGGGCGTCAGCGCTTCCTACGAGTTCAAGAGCGGCGGCGATGCCGCCGAACGCATCGGCGCGGGCGACCAGGGCATGATGTTCGGTTACGCCTGCGACGAGACGCCGGAGCTCATGCCGGCGCCCATCACGATGGCGCATGCCTTGACCCAGCAACTGGCCAGGGTCCGGCGTTCGGGGGAACTGCCCTTCCTGCGCCCCGACGGCAAGTCCCAAGTGACCGTGGCCTACGACGGCGATGGCAACATTGCCCGTTGCGAGGCTATCGTCGTGTCCAGCCAGCATGACGACGTGGACATCGAAACCGTGCGCCGCGGAATCCGGGAGGCCGTCATACACCCGATCATCCCAGGCAAGTTTATTGACGGGGACACAAAGATATTCATCAATCCCACCGGCCGCTTTGTGGTAGGCGGACCCCAGGGCGATTCCGGTTTGTCCGGGCGCAAGATTATCGTGGACACCTACGGCGGGTACGCGCGCCACGGCGGCGGATCGTTTTCGGGCAAAGACCCCACCAAGGTCGACCGCAGTGCGGCTTACATGGCCCGCTACGCCGCCAAAAACCTGGTGGCCGCCGGCCTGTGCCGCCGTTGCGAGATCGAGCTGGCTTACGCCATCGGCGTGGCGCGCCCGGTCTCCCTGCTGGTGGACACGTTCGGCACCGGCAAGCTGGACGACGCGGAGCTGGCGGCGCTCCTATCCCGCCATTTCGATTTCCGCCCGGCCAAAATCATCGAGGCACTCGACCTGCGCCGCCCTATCTACACGCAAGTAGCCTCCTATGGGCACTTCGGCCGCTCGGATTTGGATCTGCCGTGGGAGCGGTTGGATAAGGTGGACGCGTTGCGGAGCGAGGCGAAGATTTGAAGCCGATACAAACCATTTGCGTGCTGGGGCTGGGATATATCGGCTTGCCCACCGCCGTCGCGCTGGCGGCCGCCGGCTTTACGACGCGCGGCGTGGATATCAAAGCCGATGTCGTGGAGGCGCTGGCCGCCGGGCAACTGCCCTTTGAGGAGCCCGGCCTGCGGGAAGCCTTCGACGAGGCGCGGGCCGCGGGGGACACGGGGGGCGCAGGGGGCGCAGGTGTTGCGGGGGCTACAGGGAATCCGGAGGCTACGGGAGGCACAGGGGCTACGGGGCGGTTGTCTTTTGCTACCAGCCCTGCCCCGTCCGATGCCTTTATCATCACGGTACAAACGCCCCACAAGCCCGATGCCGACGGCGTGGCGCGGGCCGATCTGCGCTTCGTGGAGGCGGCGGCGCGGTCGGTGGGCGGCGTGCTGTGCCCGGGCAACTTGGTCGTTTTGGAATCCACCGTCCCGCCGGGGACCTGCCGCTGGATGGAGGGCGTGCTGTCTGAGGCTTCCGGGTTGCCGGCTGGGAGTTTCCATGTGGCCCATTGCCCCGAGAGGGTCATCCCGGGGCGCATCATGCAGGAGCTGCGCGAGAACGATAGGATCATCGGCGCCGGCGAGGAAAAAGCCGCAAAGTTGGCTGCCGGGATATATCGGCGCGTGGCGTCCGCCGGACGGATACGCATTGCCGACGATCTCACCGCCGAGCTGTGCAAACTGGCGGAGAACACCTTTCGAGATATCAACATCGCCTACGCCAATGAGTTGTCGGTCGTCGCGGAGCGGCTGGGCATCGACGTGTTCAGGCTGATTGAACTGGCCAACTGCCATCCCCGCGTCAACATCCTGCGCCCCGGCGTGGGGGTGGGCGGGCATTGCATCGCGGTCGATCCGTGGTTCATCCACGGCTTGCTGCCCGATGTAACGCCGCTTATCGAGACCGCCCGCCGGGTCAACGGCCGAAAGCCCCATTACTTGGCGGAAATCATTGCGGCCAGCCTGCCGGCGGGGTTACGCGCCTGCGTGCTGGGCCTCGCCTACAAACCGGATGTCGGCGATCTGCGCGAGTCGCCGTCGCTGGTCCTGTGCCATGATTTGCGGGCGCGCGGCTTATCGGTTACCGTCTGCGAACCGTATGTGGCGGACGATAAAATCGACGGGTTTGCCAATCTCCCCCTGGAGGGCGCGTTGGCGCAAGACTTCCTGGTCGTGGCCGTCGCGCATACCCTTTTCGGCGCGAACCGGGGGCGCATCGCGGCGCGGCCCCATTACGACTGCGTGGGGCTGTTGGCGCAAGACGCGCGTGAGGCGCATGGCGAAAATGACGCGCATGAGGTACATGGCGTGCATGGCGCGCGTGACGCGCGTGAGGCGCAGGGCGCATTGTGATCCTGCTCGCCGTAGGGGATGTGGTGGGGGAACCCGGTTTGCGCATGGTGGAGGAACACCTGCATGCGTTGCGTGTGCTGTATAGCGTCGATCTGGCCGTGGTCAACGGCGAAAACGCCGATCTCCTCGGTATCCGCCCCGCGCAGGCCGACAGGCTGTTCATGGCCGGCGCCGATGTGGTGACGCTGGGCAACCATACGTGGAACAGGAAGGAGATCGTCCGGTATCTCGATGAAAAATCGACGCTCCTGCGCCCGGCGAATTTCCCGCCGCAGAACCCGGGCGCGGGGTGTTGCGTGGTCACCACAAGCCGGGGCGCCCGCGTGGGCGTCATGTCGCTGGTGGGGCGTTGCCTGATGGATTTTCACCCGGACAGCCCCTTTTCGACAGCCGAGCGGCTGTTGCCCACATTGGACGCCGACGTTGTCGTGGTGGACATCCACGCCGAGGCCACCAGCGAAAAGGCGGCCATGGCCTACCACTTGGACGGCCGCGCGCAAGCCTTGTTCGGGACGCATACCCATGTGCAGACCGCCGATGAGCGGATACTTCCGGGGGGGTTGGGCTTTATCACCGACCTGGGCATGACCGGCCCCGTCCACTCGGTGCTGGGCGTCAAGCCCGAGCAATCGCTGGCTGGCTTTCGCGGCGATGTGCCCCGGCGGTTCGAGGCGGCCGGGGGCGCATGCAAACTGGAAGGCGCCCTCTTCGACATCGACGAGGCCGCGGGCCGCTGCCGGAAAATCCAGCGCGTCGGCATCATGTAGGCATCGGAATGGATTTATAAGTTACTAAAATTTACATAACTCCCCGCGCCCTATCTGGCAAATTTTTTTATCAAAGGGCTAGACATGCGCATATTTCTGTGTTAGAATAAACCTGGGAGGGGTTCCTCCTTTTAGCGGTATGGTGCGAGTGTTACCAAACAGAAGGGATAGTTGAAGGATCATGAAGAAGAGACTATTGGCCTTGGGGCTGTGCTTGGTTCTGGCGCTGGTCTTTTTGCCGACGGCGTTAGCGGATCCGGTACATACGGGCATGGATGACAACGCTTATCTCGACCTACTCATCGATGGAAGGCTGGACGATGCCGGAATTGTAGAAGCCAGGATCGTCGCGTCGGGCGGCGCCTATATTATCCAAGTGTGGGACAAGTCGGTGTCGGCGTACGTGAAGTTGCCGGATTATGTAGGTTCCTTGGTGGCGGACGGGGCAGTGGTTGCGCCGGGGTATGAGTCCGCCGTCACGTTCCGGATTATCAACGCGGTTCCCGGGTACGCGGGCGTCAACGTGACCATGCGCACCCAACAGATCGGGATACCCGAAGTGAACCCGCCCTACACCATCCCCCGCGATAAGAATCAATTTGCCGCGGCTGGCTTGACTAGCCCAATAGACTCCTGGGGCAACTCCCCGCCCGTGGAGCCTTATCCCGTCAGTTACAAGACGTATCTGCCGGAGTTGTACGACTGGTATCCGGAATACCCGCCCAACGTATTGGATAAAATCCAATACGCCGCCTATGCGTACGTAACGACGGGGACTAGCAATGCCTACGGTCCTTTCCGCTACGACGCCACAAAGGTGGTGGGGGGGACGACGCATACCTATAACGCCGCCCCCAAAGCGCCGGGCGGGCTCGGCGCGTACTACAGGTCGTCCGGCTGGATGACGACATGGATGCGGGGCGCCGCTTATCAAGTACCCTCCATATCGATACCGTACGGCGGAACGCTTTTTGTCCACTATATCTTTTCCTGGGATGGCCATATCGCCGAGCAGGGTTCGACGATGAGCGTTGTGGCGCCGTCCAACTCCATCCTTTCGATGTTTACGGAACCAAGGAACGCGACGGACCCCTTTGTGGAAAGGCGCGATAACGGGGATGGCACGGTCGATTACCTCATTCCGGACAACTACTATCAGCTGTCCCGGGGAGCCTTTGAGTGGATCGCGGGCATTACCCCCTTCGGGCCGCCGGTATCGCCGCCTCCGGAGTCGCCGTCCGGGCCGCCGGAGTCTGATACCCCGCCGTCCGGGGATGAAAGCCCAACCGAAACTATCCCAGAGTCCGAGCCGCCGCTCGCCTCGCCGTATACCGATCCGCCGCCCGATTCGCCGATTATCGGTTCGGAAACGCCCCCCGAAATAGAGAGCTTGCCCCCTGATTCCGAACCACCTATCGGCCCGTTGCCTACGCCTAGTCCGAATATGCCGATCACCGGCGGCACGAATTTGGCCAATCTATTCTTCGTCGGTTTGTTCTTGTTCGGCATCGGCCTCATCTTCCTCAAGAGCCGCAAGAAAGACGACAAAGAAAAACACCAGACGTCGTAACGCAGGCGCAAACGCAAGCGCAAGCGTAACACATGGCACA
>WRCJ01000054.1 GCA_009784085.1 Oscillospiraceae bacterium
ACAGCAAGGCTGACGATCGAAAGACCGCCAAAAAAAATGACCAACGCGCTCCGCCACCTCGTTGTCTAAAATGTTGCAACCTTTGCGGCGCAAGAATGCCAGAGCTTGCCCAGGCGTAAAAGGGCGGTTTTTAGGAGCTTTCTCCGCATGGCGGTACAACTCGGCGTTGTACGGCTCGTCCTTTGATAGCATGTGGTAAATCGCAACAAGAAGCTTCCTAGCAATAGCGATATGGGCTTTTCCCCTCCGCGCCTTTTCTGAAGCAGCTTGTACTTCGCATACATTCCCGGATGCTTCTTGGAAGAACGGCTGACGACCAGCGAGATTTCAGTCAGCAGCGGTTTGATGTATGCGCACGCCTTGCCGATTCGAGTGGCCTTTTTCTTCCCGGCGCTCTCCGCGTTTTGCGGACACAGACCCGCCCAAGAAGTAAGATGCTTGTCGGTGTCGGACCCAGACATATCCGCTCCACAATTCTTATTATAGCACAGCGGCAAACGGGGGGATCATTGCGGCACCTTCCCGTGTGTTTCATGCCGCGTTGGTGCCCGAAAGGAATGGTCATATATGAAGAATAGCATTCGAGTTTGGCATACCTGATGGATGCGCCCCGGTATACACTTCCCGCCACAAGCCGGTTCGTAAGCGTGGTCGCCCGCCGAAGAAGACGGTCGAGCGGGATTTATAGTAAAAAACAAAGGGAAACTGACGATGAAATGGTATCTCAAGGAATGGAGGGTGGCGAAAACATGAGGACTATTATTGTCGAGCCGTATAGTCCCGCGTGGCCGGACGAATTTGAAAAAATCCGGGCATATCTCTGGCCGCATATAAGCGATATTGCCCTCGACATAGTTCATACCGGAAGCACAAGCGTCCCCGGTCTTGCCGCGAAACCGATTATTGACTTCAACATCACCATTGAATCCTATGAAATGTTCCCGAAGCTTGCGGAGCGGTTGCGGAAGCTCGGCTATGAACACGAAGGCGACGGAGATATTCCTACGCGGGAGCGGTTCAAGGGCGGCAAGCGGGACGGATTTATGGAGTACCATATGTATGTCTGCCCACAAAACAGTCTCGAACTGGAGCGGCAGATTTTATTTCGCGATTATCTTCGCGGACATGACGACGCAAGGGATGAATATGCCGCATTAAAACAGCCGCTCGCGGAAAAACACAGACACGATATTGACGCTTATATAGAAGGAAAACATGAATTTATTATGATAATCGTAAATTTGGCGAGAAAACAGTGTCTTATGGAACAAACACAGAATATTTACGACAATCCTGTTTTCTTTGACGGCTATAGAAAACTACGAGGGAATCCCGATAACGCAAATTTGCTTGAAGAAAAGCCCGCGTTGTTTTCACTTGCGCCGAACTTGGTAGGTAAGTCTGTACTCGACCTCGGCTGCGGCTACGGCGAAAACTGCGCCGAGTTCAAGCGGCTTGGCGCAAACAAAATAACGGGTGTTGATATTTCCGAGAAAATGCTCGCGATTGCCGAAACCGAAACATCCGGTATTGAATATATCCGTGCGGATATGAGTGATTTATCAAGTATACCCTGTCGGTATGATATTGTTTTCAGTTCGTTGGCCGTCCATTACATTTTGGATTTTTACCGGCTATGCGCTCAGGTTGCGGGATTGCTGTATGACGGCGGTTATTTTATCTTTTCACAGGAACACCCTTTAACTACCGCGCCGCTAAAGGGCGTGAGTTGGACGAAAGACGAAACCAGCCATCAAATGTATTATAACTTATCCGACTACGCGAGAAGCGGTAGGCGCGAAACGACATGGATTGTTGACGGCGTTGTAAAGTACCACAGGACTTTTTCGGAGATTGTCAATGCGTTGACATCCTATGGGTTCGTTGTCGAAAAAATCCTGGAACCCATACCCGATGAAGCGACTATAAAACGTCTGCCGAGTTTTGAAAGCGCATTGCATAAACCGAATTTCTTGTTGATTCGGGCAAGGAAGGAGTAGTTGGTTATATGAATGTGAATAGCATCAAGTTAGTCGTCACCGACCTTGACAACACGCTCCTGCGGCGTGATAAGACAATCAGCGACTACACCGTTGATGTTTTCCGGCGTGTCCGGGAACGCGGGATGTTGGTTGCCTTTGCTACGGCACGACCCATTCGCGCGGTACAAAGCTTGGGCATAAATATTGAAGCAAATGCCGCCATATACCACAATGGCGCGGTTATTGCCATAGGCGGTGCTGTGCATCGCCACATTGGGATAGATTATATAACAGCAAAGAATCTACTTCTCCAAACAGTTGGCACATACGGCAATATGCAAGTGGCCGTAGAGATTGAGGATGTTCTGTACGCAAACTTCGATGTAACAAAAGTATGGACAAATACCACTGCGATTATGACAGATTTTACAGATTTACCTGCTATGCCCGCTGATAAAATCATTGTGGGCACCGCTGACAGAAAAATTATTTCCGAAATAGAAAAATCGCTTCCAGATGACATTTACGCGGAGATAACTGAAAACCGTCTGCTTATGTTGATGAATAAAAATGCCCGCAAGATCAACGCGATAATAGAAATAGCTTCTCATTTTAGTATAACCCTTGCCGAAACAGCCGCCTTCGGCGACGACTATAACGACATAGAAATGCTTCGCGAGTGCGGAATCGGCGTAGCGGCAAAGAATGCCATCGATGAGTGCAAAGCCGTTGCTGACTACGTTTGCGGCGATTGTGACGAGGATGGTGTAGCGAAATGGCTAGAGGAAAAGGTGTTATGACAAACCGTTTACGGTATGGATAGAACCTTAGGGGTGCCCCTAAAAAAGCCTTGCTTTTCCCTTTGGTATGCGTTATAATATCCCCGTGATCTTCGGGGCGGGGTGAAATTCCCCACCGGCGGTGTGTGGGGGGAGACACTCCCGCGAGTCCGCGAGCGCCATGGGCGCTGAACCGGTGAGAATCCGGTACCGACAGTGGGAGGCATATGCCTCCCGACAGTCTGGATGAGAGAAGGCACGCCGTCCTTTCGGCGTTTCTAACCGCCCCTTGTATTAACTACGGGGCGGTTCTTTATGCGGAAATCCGCCATCGAGAGGAGAAGGATGGATATCATGAGAATAGACATGAAAAAACTCAGCGTCCTGGCCATGTTGGGCGCCGTGGCCTTTGTGGTGATGGTCGTCGGCCGCATCCCAATGTTCACAATTCCCGGCGTAACACTCAAATATGACCCCAAGGACATCATCATTACGATTGGCGGCTTCCTCTTCGGGCCGCTCTCGGCGTTTGTCATCACGATAGTGGTGGCGTTTGTGGAAATGGTTGCCGTCAGCCTCGACGGCCCTTGGGGCTTGCTCATGAATATCGTTGCGAGTACCTCTTTTGCCTGTACGGCTTCCCTAATTTATAAATGGAAGCGTAGCCTGAAAGGCGCCGTCATCGGCCTTGTGGCGTCCTGCCTTTTGACCGCCCCCATCATGTTGTTGATGAACTATCTGGTCGTGCCATTGTACACGGGTGCGCCTCGGCAATACGTCGTCAGCATCATGCTCCCGACACTCCTGCCGTTCAACCTGCTCAAGAGCGGCATTAACGCCGCCCTTACCATGCTGCTGTACAAGCCGCTCAAGGCGGCGCTCAAGGCGGCGCGTTTGATGCCGCCGGAAGAGGTGGGGAAGAGCGGGAAGATCAACTGGGGCGTTATCATCATTTCCGCGCTTCTCGTCGCGTCTTGCGTTTTGCTGACACTGGTACTGGACGGCCGGCTGTGATAGTCGATGTCAAAAAACATCCGTCTGCCAATACACGCTGTCTGAAAGCGCCGCAGCCAGTTTGCCGGCCGTGTCAATTTGGGTGCCATGTAGCGCGAATGGTCGGTTCAAACGAAACATGCTGAAGTTCTCTTCCACGTACGGGCCGTTGAGATGGGGCAGCAGGGGCGCGGGAACGGCTGCGTACGCATATGCCGGACGGGTTTGGGCAAAGAGGTTCATCATGGGGAGGAGCCATTCGGTTTCGGCTTGAGAGGCATAGTCGGTGAGTACGATGGCCTTTTTATCTTCCAGAAAGTCAACATCCATCCAGGCCAGCATGATATCGTTATCATCCTTCAAGGCCACGGGGTTTTTCTGGCTATGGGGGACCCACCTCTCCCAATATGCGGGATTCCTGACAAGGGTTCCGTCCAGGCGCCGGGCGCTTGTTTGGTACAGTTCCATCGCTTCGCCAAAATCAGGCGGCGTCAAAGGGTAAAGGGAACACCGCGCGGGAAGATCCGACAGTGAGCGCAGGTCTATGATAGTCCTGCGCTTGCACACGCTAAACCAGCCCTGGCGCCCATAGTGGTCATGCCGGCCGGTGAAAAGCAGGGAAACAGGCATATCGTTGGCGTTCATGTGTTCGATCGCCATTTTCAGGAGGGCGGCGCTCAGGCCCTGCCTCCGGTACGCCTCCACGGTGGCGACATCACCGATTCCCCCCACGCGCACGGGTTGGCCCCGGATGTATATCTCCCGCGCGAACACACATACAGACGCCACGATCCTGCCTGCATCCTCCGCGATGAACACGGCACCGCTTTCCCTGTTGGGGTCATCTTGTTGGTGGTTTCGGAAGTAATCGGCGGATGCATGGGAAAACACGGCCGCGCAGTGGGCGACAAACAGTTCCAGCTCTTCCGGGCGCAAAACTCTGAATATCATGGCCGGGCACTTCCTTTCCCATACGTCATCCCTGTTTATCATTTCCCTTGACGTACATACGAAAACTCTATAAACTATGTTGTGATTAGGGGGGTTTCCTCAATGGGCATTGATTTGGTCTTCTCTATTGTGATTGTGGCGTTGTTGGTTTTTATCGCCGCGTTGCTGATCGTCGGCAGAAAGAAATCGGACATGTCCGATATGGACGAGATAATCGCCTTGCACAAGAAAAGCAGTGACGAACAGCGCGACAATATCACAAAACAACTGGGCGAAGGCGCGACGGAGCAATTCAGGCGGTTTGGCGTAATCCAGGAAAGCATCCAAGCGACCTTGCAAAGCAACCGCATGGAAACGAATGCGCAACTTCGCGCATTCGGGGAACAGCTTGACAGCCGGCTCTCCTCCATCCAGCGCGGCAATGCCGACAATATCGAAAAGATAAACGCGACCCTCGAAGCAAAGATCAAGTTGCTCCAAGAAAGCAATGAGAAACGGCTGGAGCAAATGCAGGGGGTCGTCGACGAAAAGTTGCAAAAGACCCTCGAGATGCGGCTGGCGAAGTCTTTTGAACTGGTCAGCAAACAGCTTGACAGCGTACAGCAAGGCCTGGGTGAAATGAAAAGCCTGGCCGCCGATGCCAAGAGCCTGAAAAACGCGCTTACCAATGTCAAGGAACGCGGGACTTACGGCGAAGTGAGGCTTGAAGGGCTGCTGTCCGACATCCTCGCGCCGGGCCAGTACGAGGTGAACGCCGAGATCGGGGACAAAAAGCGCGTGGAATTCGCGATAAAGTTGCCCGGCAACGGCGATATGCCGCTTCTGCTGCCGATCGACGCAAAATTCCCGATCGAAGACTATAATCGCTTGCTTGACGCACAGGACAAGCAAGCGGCTCTCGAAGCGAAAAAATCTCTCGCGCAAAGGATTCGCGCGTTTGCCAAGGACATCTGCGACAAGTACATCTTGCCGCCGAAAACAACGGATTTCGCGCTGCTGTTTCTGCCAACAGAAGGTTTATACGCCGAGATTGTGCAAAACGCGGCGTTGTTCGAGGAGCTACGCAATAAATACAAGGTCATCGTGATGGGCGCAACGACGCTCTCCGCATTTTTGGCTTCGCTTCAGATGGGCTTTAAGACGCTTGCCATAGAACAACGCTCCCAAGAGGTATGGGATACGTTGCGGGCCGTGAAAGCAGAGTTCATGAAGTTCGGCGAAACGCTTGACAGGGCCCATAAGCAGATACAAACAGCGGACAAGACATTGGAAGAGATTGTCGGCACGCGGACAAGGGCCATTAACAAAACGCTGCGGACCGTGGAGGTGCTGGACGAACCGGGCAGCCCGCTTCCCCTCGTCGCAACGCCTCATACAGATTTCGGCCCACAGTTATAGTTACAGTTATCGTTATCGTTCTCGTTATCGTTCTCGTTATCGTCATCGTCATCCATATCGGCCTATAGCTATCCACTATCGTTATCCATATCGGCCGGTGATATAGTCGCTGGTGCGCTTGTCGCGGGGATTGGCAAAGAGATCGTCGCCGACGCCCACCTCAATCAGGCGCCCCATGAGCATGAAGGCGGCGCTGTCGGAGATGCGCGTCGCCTGTTGCACGTTGTGCGGGGCGATGACAATTGTGAACCGTTTCTTGAGAAGCTGTAGGGAATCCTCTATTTTCGACGTAGAAATCGGATCCAAGCCCGAGCAGGGTCTGTCCAGCAGGATAACCTCCGGCTGCAATGCCAAAACCCGCGCGATGCACAAGCGTTGTTGTTGCCCGCCGGACAGGCTCATCGCCGGCATATGCAGCCTGTCCTTCACGTCCTCCCAAAGGGCGGCCATGCGCAAGCTCTGCTCCACCGTGTCAGCCAGTCGCTGGCGGTTCTTTTTTCCGTGCAAACGGGGTCCGAAGGCGATGTTGTCAAAAATGGTCATGGGCAGGGGGGACGGCACGTCAAAGACCATCCCCAAACGGCGCCGTAGCTCGGTGACAACTACATGGGGCGCGTATATGCTCTCCCCGTCCACGAGGATATCGCCCTGCATGCGCACCTTGGGGATCAAGTCGCACAGGCGGTTGAGGGATCGCAACAGCGTAGTGATCCCGCTGTTGGCCGGTCCCAGCACGCTGAGGATCTCATTGGCGCGGATATCCAAATTGATATCAAAAAGAGCTTGTTTTTCCCCATAGAAAAACTGGTAATCGCGGATAGAGATTTTCGTATTTCCTTGTTTCATATCCCCATTCACCTCGGCTGGGGGGCAACCCCGGCAACCCCCGGCCCCATATTTTCATTCCTCACCGCGTTCTGTTCTTGGACATCGCCCGGTTGATCAACGCATTGGCGCCCACATTGATGATAAAGATCAGGATAACGATGAGCGCCGCCGTGCCGAAGGCATTGTCCATGGAAATGCCCTCCCGGACCAGAAGATAGAAGTGGACCGCCATCGTGCGCGTGGGGGAGGACAGGGAGCTCGGCATCCGCAGGGGGGCGCCGGCGGTCAGGACGACGGCGGCTGTTTCGGCCACGCACCGCCCGACGCTCAGGATAACCCCGTTGGCAATCCCCCGCAAGGCGGACGGGAACACCACCTTGATGATGGTTTGCCATTTGGTGGCGCTGAGGGAAAAACACACCTCTCGGTAGATATCCGGGACGGCGCGGATGGACTCTTCCGAGGTGCGGATAATCGTGGGCAGGATCATCACGGCCAGGGTCAGGCCGCCCGACAGGATCGACCACCGCAAATGGAGGATATCGACAAAAAAGATGAACCCAAACAGGCCATAAACGATAGAAGGTATGCCCGCCAAGGACTCGGCGGAGAAGCGGATGATCCGTGTGATGCGCCCCTCCCGGGTGTACTCGGCAAGGTAAAAGGCCGTCCCCAACCCGAAGGGGGTGGCGATAACGATAGCCACAAGGGTGATCAGCAAGGTCCCCACAATGGTGGAGGCAATGCCGCCGTCGCGCCCCATGTTGCGCGGGATCTCGGTGAGGAAGCCCCAGTTGACGATGGGCAAGCCTTTGATCAAGACATAGAGAATGACAAATAGCAAGACGGCCAACACGGCGACAGCGGCTGCCCATATCAGCGTTTTCGCGATCCTTTGCCCTGCGCGCGCACTTAATTTCATTGATCCTTCTTCCTTTTCACGATGGTTTGGGCGGTGGAATTGAGAATCATAATGACGACAAACAGGACAATCCCCGTCGCGAACAACGCCTCTCTATGTTCGCCCGTGGCATAGCCCATTTCGATGCCGATGTTGGTGGTCAGGGTCCGAATCGGATCCAGAATAGAGGAGGGGAGGGCGACGGCATTGCCCAGCAACATGATGACCGCCATGGTCTCGCCGATGGCGCGGCCGATGCCCAGGATCACGGCGGCGACAATGCCCGACTTCGCGGCCGGCAACTGCACCGAACGGATGGCTTGCCAATGGGTCATCCCCAACGCCAATGCCCCCTCTTTGTATGCGGGGGGCAACGCCAGGATGGATACCTCGGAGATGCTGATGACGGTTGGCAGGATCATGATGGCGAGAACCACGGACCCGGCCAGGATGCTCAAGCCCGGCCCCCCCATATAATTGCGTATGAAGGGGACAATAAAAATCAGCCCCCATAAGCCATACACCACCGAAGGGATGCCGGCCAGCAGCTGTATGGCCGGTCGAAACAGGTTGCGCAACCTGACAGGGGCGAATTCAGCCAAAAAGATGCTGCAACAGATGCCAATGGGGACGCCCAAGACGACTGCCCCCAAGGTGACCGAAAGCGATCCGACAATCATCGGGAAAATCCCGTATTCCCCTTGGCTGGGCGCCCACGACATGCCGAACACAAAATCGATGACCCCGACCCGGGCGATAATCGGCGCGCCTTGCACGACAATAAAGACGGTAATGAGCGCCAATACCGAGATGGAGGAGAGCGCCAGCAAGAAGAATATCCGCCCCGGCAACTTTTCCCGAAATTTTCTCATCATCGCAAATCAGCCCTCGTCTTCCCTGTCGGCTGTGACAGGAACCAGCCCTTCCCGCTCCAGGATCTGCTGCCCCGGGGCGGACAAGACAAAATCAACAAACTGTTTTGTCAAACCTTTTGGTTCGCCATCGGTCACGAACAAGAATGGCCTGTACAGGCCGTAAGTGCCGGAGACGACATTGCGCCCGGAAGCTTCAACGCCGTCCAGCCGCAACGCTTTCACGGCGTCTGGGTGAAGCTCCACCAATCCCAGCGAAACAAAGCCGACGGCGTTGCGGTCGTCGGCTACCAATTGCATGACCGCCCCGTTGGAATCCTGAATGATAGCCCTCGGCGTAATCCGATGGTTGCCCATGACAAGTTCCTCAAAAGCAGATCGGGTGCCCGAACCCTCTTCCCGGGCGATAACATGGATCTGCGTGCCGACGCCGCCCAACTCGCTCCAGCGGCTAATCTCGCCGCTATAGATGCCGCGCACCTGCGTCAGCGATAGATCCGCGATGGGGTTTTGGGGGTGGACGATGACGGCCAACCCGTCTTTGGCGATTTCGATCGACCACAGCGCCTGCTCCGCTTCTTTGAGCGATCGGGACGACATGCCGATATCGGCGATGCCCGATTCCACCGCAGTGACGCCAGCCGTCGAGCCGCCCCCCTGTACATCGATCCCGTTTTCGGAATGCTGATGCTCAAACTCCTCGGCCAAGACCTCCGCGTAAGGTTGCACCGACGTGGAACCCGCAACGACAATGACGGAGTCAGGCATGCTGCCGCAAGCGGCCAAGGTCCCCAAGCAAAGGGCGATCGTCAGGACGAGGGCCATACGGACGCAAACCGTAGGACAAGACCCCGCAACCCTCGCCGCGACCCTCGCCGCGGCCCGCATCACAGCCCTCGCCGCAACCCGCATCGTAGCCCGCATCGCAACCCTCATCACAACCCCTCCTAAACTCAACCATACCGGCCTGTAATGTAGTCTTCCGTCTGCTGATGCCGGGGATTGGCGAACAGCTCCAGGGTGGGCGCGTACTCAACCAAGGTACCCACCTTGTCTTCGTCGATCATCATAAAGGCGGACATGTCGGACACCCGCCGCGCTTGCTCCATGTTGTGCGTAACGATGATGATGGTGTATTCTTTGGTCAACTCCAGCATAAGGCCCTCGATTTTCATCGTGGATTCCGGATCGAGGGCGGAGCAGGATTCGTCCATCAAAATGATCTCCGGCTTCACGGCCAGCGCGCGGGCAATGCACAGCCGTTGCTGTTGCCCGGGGGAGAGCCCCATGGCTTGCTTCTTCAAACTGTCCTTCAACTCTTCCCACAACGCCACCTGGCGCAGGCTCCGCTCCGCGATGGCATCCAGCGCAAGGCGTTGCTTTACGCCATGACGCCTAGGCCCGATGACGACATTGTCGTAGATGCTCATCGGGAACACGTTGGGCCTTTGGAAGACCATGCCTACCCGCCGCCTGAGCATGGTCACATCCGTGGGCTTGCCCGTAATCGGTTGATCGTCAAGCAGGATCTGGCCCTCCACCCTGACGCCGGGGATGAGGTCGTTCATGCGGTTAAACAGGCGCAACAGCGAGGATTTCCCGCAACCGGACGGCCCGATAATCGCGGTGATGGTACAGCCATGGATATCCATCGTGATATCCCGCAATGCGTGATAGTCACCGTAGTACAGGTTGACGGCGCGCGTCCTCAGCTTGACGGCGCGCGTCCTCGGATTGATGCCATTTCCCAGGACCGAACCCGAACCCGAACTCGGACCCGGCTCTGGCCCTGGCTCTGGCTCTGGCTCCGGCCCTAGCGCCGGCCCTGGCGCCAGTCGCCCCTCTTCCCCCTTCTCAAACACGCGATGACCCGTTATTTCTGGCCCAGATCCGCGATGCCCCGGTCGGCGTTGACACGGGCTTGCGCCGCCGCCAGGCGGGCGATGGGAACGCGGAAAGGCGAGCAAGAGACATAAGCCAGACCGACTTGGTGGAAGAACGCCACCGACGACGGGTCGCCGCCGTGTTCGCCGCAGATGCCCAGCTTGATATCGGGGCGCGCTTGGCGGCCCAGCCGGACAGCCGTTTCCACCAGCTTGCCCACGCCGTTTTGATCCAGCCGGACGAAGGGGTCGGCCTCGTAAATCTTGGTA
>WRCJ01000055.1 GCA_009784085.1 Oscillospiraceae bacterium
AAAACATCCGGTTTCAGATGGAGATTGCACTCCACCTGAAGTTATTCCGCCTAAAGAGGCGGGGGTCTTAACCCAGCTTGCCTTCGGCAAGACCCCCACCTCTAAGCGAAGCGTAGGTGGGGGTATGATAAAGTGCCTGTCCCCATAGAATGCCAACCGAGAAAAACCGCAGTGTAACGGGGCTATTTCATCACGTTCAGCCGCTCGACATCCATGTCCTCGCTGCCGGTCAGCGAACAGCCCTTCTCTTTGGCGTACCGGATATAATCCAAAATCTCCCGCGTCACCCGCTCGCCCGGCCCCAAGATGGGGATGCCCGGCGGATAGCACATGACAAACTCGGAGGACACCTCCCCCAGGGCCTGCGCCAAAGGCACGCTCCTTTTCTCGTCGTAGAAGGCCTCCTGGGGCGACACGACCACCTCCGGGTCGATATACTCACGCACCCACAGCCCGGCTTGGTCCCTTTTGTAACGCCGCCTGATCTCGGCCAAGGCGCCGATGAGGCGTTCGATGTTTTTATCCGTGTCCCCCACCGAGAGATACGCCAGGATGTTCCCGATATCGCCGAACTCGATCTGGATATCGTATTCGTCGCGCAACAGATCGTATACCTCGATGCCGGCCAGGCCAATCCCCAGCGTGTTGATCGACAGCTTGGTGAGGTCGAAATCGAACACGGCGTCCCCGTCGATGAGCTCATCCGCAAAGGCGTAGTAGCCGCCGATCCGGTTTATCTCGCGGCGGGCGTACCCAGCCATGTCCACGACCTTTTGAAAGATGCGCGCCCCGTTTTGCACCAGGTACCGCCGCGACAGATCGAGGCTGGACAGCAACAGGTAGGAACTGCTGGTGGTCTGCGTCAGGTTGACAATCTGGCGCACATGCCCGGCGTTCACCGTATGCGACGACAACAAGAAGGAACTTTGCGTCAGCGACCCGCCCGACTTATGCATGCTGACCGAAGCCATGTCGGCGCAGGCCCTTATCGCGCCCACCGGGAGCGCGCCGCCAGACGTACCGCCAAACGCACCGCCAGACGTGCCGCCAGACGTGCCGCCAGACGCGCCGCCAAAGTAGAAATGCGTGCCGTGGGCCTCGTCCGCCAGGACCTTCATCCCATGCCGGTGCGCCAGCGCGGTGATGGCGTTCACATCGGAGCAGACGCCGTAATAGGTGGGGTTGTTGATCAGCACCGCCTTCGCGGCGGGATGGGCGTCGATGGCGGCCTGGATATCGGACAGGGACACGCCCAGCGCGATGCCCAAGTCGCGGCTGACCTTAGGGTTGATGTACACGGGATGGGCGCCGCACAGGATGAGGGCGCCCATGACGCTCCGGTGGATGTTGCGGGGCAAGATGATCTCGTCGCCCCGCCGGCAGATCGAGAGGATCATGGCCTGCACCGCGGAGGTGGTGCCCCCCACCATGAAGAACGCCTCGGCCGCGCCGAACGCTTGGGCGGCCAGCCGCTCGGCGTCCCGGATGACGCCGGTGGGGTGGCAGAGGTTGTCCAGGGGCTTCATGGAGTTGACGTCGACGCTCAAACAACGCTCCCCCAGGAAGGCGCACAGTTCCGGGTTGCCCCGGCCCCGCTTGTGCCCCGGCACGTCGAAGGGGACGACGCGCATCCGCTTGAATTCCTCCAACGCCTCAAAAATCGGCGCCCTCCCCTGGGATAAGCCCATATCAGTAGACATTCATCCCGCTGAATATCTCGATCATCTCGCGGCGCAGGTTGCTCGTGATCTTGAGCCTGACCTGGGGGGGGAGCTCGTAGACATCGGTGTTGAACAGGTAATCCTGCAAATCGACCTCTTTGACCATCATCTTCGTATGGAACAGGTTGGCTTGGTACATGTTGATGTCGATGGCGTCGTAACGGTTGAGGGTGTCCCCGTCGATATAGTCCTGGATAGACGTGATGTTGTGGTCGATGAACAGCTTCAACCCCGACAAATCCCGCGTAAAGCCGCGCACGCGGTAGTCCATCGTGATGATGTCCGAATCGAAGCTGCCAATTAAATAATCCAGCGTGGACAGCGGCGTGATCTCCCCGCAGGTGGCCACGTCGATATCCGCCCGGAAGGTGGCGATGGCGTTGTCGGGATGGTACTCGGGATAGGTGTGTACCGTGATATGGCTCTTATCCATGTGGGCGACGACCGTATCCCCGCCGGGGAAAGGCTTCATGGGCCCCTCGGCGACCAGGAAGGTAACGCTGGCGCCCTGGGGATCGTAGTCCTGCTTGGCGACATGCAACACATGGGCGCCGATCATTTCGGCGACATGGTACAGGATCTTTGTCAGTCTGTCTGAGTTATACTGTTCATCGATATACTTGATGTAGTCGCGCTGCTCGCGCTCGGTTTTGGCGTAACAAACGTCGTAAATATTGAAACTCAGTGACTTTGTCAGATTGTTAAAGCCATACAATTTCATTTTCTGATCCACAACGTAAGACACCTCTCTCTATTGATGTATTCATAAATTACATTCATATGTTTCACACATGAGACTTATACATGGAACTTCCTGGTCAACCAAGCGCGGAAACGCCTGTTGCGCGAGATAAAGCCGAAAAACACCACCAACGCCGCGCCGCAGGTAACGCTCACGAAGGAAAAACCCAACCCCGGCGCGCCGTCCACGGCGAGATGCAACAGGAGATCCACC
The DNA here is from genome assembly GCA_009784085.1 of Oscillospiraceae bacterium. Classification (GTDB taxonomy): domain Bacteria; phylum Bacillota; class Clostridia; order Oscillospirales; family UBA929; genus JAIRTA01. The sequence goes on from WRCJ01000055.1 coordinate 2,677, forward strand.
GCCAGGCTGGACAGGGCCGCCGAAACGACGACGAACATGCAGATATCCGGCCACTCGCGCCTCTTCCTCCTGAGCCACGCGGTCATCGCCAACGCCATGACGAGAAGCATGCCCAGCATGGGCAGCATGATCTCCATGAACCATCCCCGGCTATCCAGCGTGACAGAAAACGAATAGATATACAGCGATATGGAGACAACATCCACCAAGACATAGAGATAGGGCGACGAACGCCACAAGACGAGGGGGAGGATGCCAAGAAGCCAAAACAACGCGCAGGAAAAAAGGACGAACAAAGACCACAGGCCGCTGTCGGCGGCCAACGCGTTGATCACGAGGCAAACCCCGGAGGTGATCGCCAATACGCCGGTCAGCACAAAAGCCAGGTATTTTTTCCGCGAGCTTTTCGGCAAGGACACGGCCTGGGGATAGGGGGCGGGGGACTCGGTGTCCACCGGGCAGGTTGGGTGGAGAACCGGCGCGTCACACAATGGGCAAGCCGATTGTGTCCTGTCAAGTTCCACGCCGCAGTTGACGCAATAGGGCATGTGTATCCTCCCCGCTCGGTCTGTTGGACTCTATTTTCACCGGGATGCCCAGTTTGACCAGGCGCGTAAAGAAGTCTCGTTCGATGTCGTTTTCCTCGGTGGTGTTGGACAAGGTGATGACCATCTTATTTTCGTAGCTGATCACGGCGCAATGCACGGAATTGTCCAATGCCGGCCCCAGCACGGCTTCATACCGCAGAACATGCCCCCTCATCTCCGGGGGGACGCTCACCCGGCCCATATTCGTGACCGTTGTGGTGTGCCGCCTGCCCACGAACCTGTATACGACATGGAGCACCAGGTTTTTCAAGAACAGCGGCGCCGCGCGGATGATTGGATTGCGCTCGAACATCATGTTCGTGGACATATGGGCGTTGAGCCGCTTGCCGTTGAGGTTGCCCTTCATGTAGAGGTTGATGTTGCTGAGTATCTCGTCGAATGTATACTCGCCCAGGTTGGGATCGATGGCCGGGATCATATAGAGGGTAAAGTTGCGCATGGTCTTCGAGGGGAAATATTTGCGCACATTCACAGGGATCTGCACGGTCACCGGCCTTTGCCGCTTCCGCTCGCGCAGTTGCTTGCGATAGAACACATCCACGATCAAAGCCGAGAGGTACTCCGTCACGCTGACCCCGGCCGCCCGGGAGAGGGCCAGCAACTTATCCGCCGGCACGATGCCCGCCGTGAGATTGAACCTGTAGTCCCCGGTGCCGGTGCCCTCTATCTTGTAAGACTTGGGCGGCCGCAGGACAATCCGGGCCTTGGAGTTGGCGTACCGCGAAAAGGCATCCTCCAGCTCCTCGGGGTCGGGCGCGGCGCCGATATCCAGGATCGAGCCTTCGGGCGGCACCGTATGCCCTTTTCGGGCGAGATAGGCGGCGGTCAGCGTGTTCAGGAACATCAGGCCGCCATGCCCATCGGTGAGGGAGTGAAAGAACTCGCAGGCGATGCGCCTGTTGTAGTAGTAGACCCGGAAGAGGAACCGCCTGTTTTCGCGCCACTTTACCCGCTGGCAGGGGTTTTGTATATCCGGCCTCACCGGCGGCGCGGCGGCCGGGTTATGCTCCAGGTAGTACCAAAATAACCCCTGCCGCATGCGCACGGCTAAGGTGGGGAACCGCTTGATGGTCTCCTCCAGCGCCGCCTCCAGCACGGGGGGATCCACGGGTTCGTCCAGCAGGACGCCCAGGCGGAACATCATAGACCACTTGTAGGTCTTGACAGCCGGGTAGATCTTGGCCGCGTTGTCCAGCCTATACCACGCGGGGCTGTGGATCTGATTCGCTTTCGGTTTTATCGCGGGTGAAAGGTTCGCGTCCGTCATCGTTCGATCCCCCATACTACAGCGTACGACAAATATTCGAGATTGTCAACCATAGATTTATTGTCAACCATAGATTTTCTATGTTATAATGGAGTGCATCGGAAAAACGTTTTTGGGAGGTTCTTATGATTTACGGGAACATACTGGATACCATCGGGCAGACGCCCATGGTGCGCATCAACCGCCTCAACCCCAACCCGGCGGTGGAACTCTTGGCCAAGGTGGAGGGATTCAACCCCACCGGTAGCATCAAAGACAGGATCGCCCTGAAAATGATCAGGCAAGCCGAGGCCGACGGCGCGCTTAACCCCGGGAAGATCATCATCGAGGCCACCTCGGGCAACACGGGTATCGGGCTGGCCATGATCGGCGCGGTCTTGGGGTACCGCGTGCAAATCGTGATGAGTTCCGCCGTTTCCGTCGAGCGGCAGAAGATGATCAAGGCCTTCGGGGGTGAAATCATCCTCACCGCCGCCGATCTGGGCACCGACGGCGCCATCCTCAAGACACGTGAACTGGTGAGCGGGAACCCTGAGCTGTACTTCAACCCCAACCAGTTTTCCAACGAATATAATAAAATCGCACACTACAAGACCACCGCCGAGGAAATCTGGGCGCAGACCGAGGGCCGCGTCACGCATTTCGTGTCCTCCCTGGGCACTTCGGGCACGCTGATGGGCGTGGGCATGATGCTCAAGGAGCGCAACCCCGGCATTGAGATCATCGAGGCCCAACCGGTCAAGGGACACTATATCCAAGGGCTGAAAAACATGAATGAGGCCATCGTGCCCGAAATCTACGACGCGGGCGAGGTCGACGTGAGCGTCATGATAGACACCGAGGAGGCGTACGAGATGGCGCGGCGCATCGTCAGGGAAGAGGGCATCTTCGTGGGCATGTCCAGCGGGGCGGCCATGCTGGCGGCCCTTCGCCGAATCGAACGCCTCGACGCCGGCGTCATGGTGGTCATCCTGCCGGACAGGGGCGAAAAATACCTGAGCACGGGGTTGTTTTTGGTTTGAATGGCGGAGGGCCACGGGGGACGCGGTTACGGCGGTGCGTCAGGGATGCCGCCGTTACGGTAACCACCCCCCCGTCATCCTGCGCGCGGCCTGTCCTGCGCGGTAGTCGCAGGATCGCAGGATCCATGAACCGTTGCGCGTCCCGGCACCCCACGGGGGTCGCGGGCGGCAGGGTGCCGCCGTTACGAATGACGCAATGCCTCCAGCACCGCCGTGAAATATGTCGGCTTGATGGCTGTAAAGCGCATCGCCTTGCCGCTTTCCGGGTGCGTAAAGGCCAATTCCTTGGCGTGTAAGCATTGGCCATGCAAGCCCCAGTTGTCCGGGGCGCCGTAAAGCCTGTCCCCCAATAGGGGGTGGCCCAGGCTACGCATGTGGGCGCGTATCTGGTGGGTCCTGCCGGTCTCCAAGCGGCACTCGATATGCGTGGCTTTCGGGAAGCGTTCCAGGACGATATAGCGCGTGACCGCCGGTTTCCCGCCGGCATCCAGCGCCGCCATGCGCTTTCTGTTCTTCGGATCGCGCCCAATCGGCCGGTCGACCGTGCCGCTGTCATGCCTCATGACACCCCAAGCCACAGCCTCGTACACACGGGACATCTGGCGTCCCGCCAGTTGCGCGGCCAAATGCCGGTGGGCCGCGTCATGCTTGGCCACCACCAGCAGGCCTGAGGTGTCCCGGTCCAGCCGGTGTACGATGCCCGGCCGCGACACGCCGCCGATGCCGGAAAGCTCCCCCGCGCAATGGTGCAGCAGGGCATTGACCAACGTGCCGTCGGCGTGGCCGGCCGCCGGATGCACAACCAGCCCCCGGGGCTTGTCGACAACCAGCAACGCGCCGTCTTCATAGACGACGTCAAGCGGGATGTCCTGCGCAATGGCGGCGGCAGGCAAGGGCGCCGGTATCTCCACGCGAAAAACATCGCCCGCCGACACCCTATAGCCCTTCCCTACCCTATCGCCGCCCCGCCAAACCCGGCCTTCCTCGCATAGACGCGCCAACACACTGCGCGAGCATTCTTTCACGCAGTGCGCCAAAAAAACGTCCAGCCGTTCCCCGGCATCGTCGGGTCCGGCCCTATAGCATTTAGAGCAACACGGGGGCGTCATCAAAGGCGTCCTTTTCCTCGTTTTTTGTTTTTCTCATGCATAAACAGGAGGTAAATGCAGAAAAGAATCCCGCCAATCGTAATAAAGATATCAGCGACGTTGAAAATGGCAAACTTGATGAAATCGAACCGGAACATATCCACCACATAGCCCTGGAGCAAACGGTCAATGAAATTGCCCATGGCGCCGCTGAGGATGAGGGCCATGGCCCACGCGCCCAGCTGGTGTCGCGGCCATCGGGCGACCAGCGCCCACACAATGGCGCACATGGCGGCGGCCGTGACAATGAGGAAGAAAATCCGCCCGTCCTCGAAGAAGCTGAACGCCGCGCCGGTGTTTTCCGCGTAAACGGTGCTCACGAGGCCCGGGATGAGGGGAAGCGGCGCATCGTCTTTGTTGGCGGCAGCCCATATCTTGACAAACCTGTCTACGGCAAACATCGCCGTCGCGGCGAGTAGTTGCAAAACCAGGATCACGCGGCTTCGGCACATCACCCGGCTTCGATTTATCATCCGGCTACGATACATCATCTCATCCGGCTACGACGCGGGTACAGCGCGGGCAAAGCCCGGGATGATCGGGGTGGCCGCCGTCCTGGGCAAAATAACCCCAACAGCGCGGGCACTTCTCCCCCGGCGCCCTTCCCACCTGGATATCGCGCCCCCCCTTGTCCAGTGTCACCTTGGAAACGATGCACACGGCCGGCAACTCCGCCAGTACGCTGGACAGGAACTCGTATTCCTCGCCCTCGGCGGTCAGCGTAACCCAAGCCTCCAAGGGCTTCCCGATGCGCTTCTCGACGCGGGCCTGTTCCAACGCCATATTGATCTCATCCCGCAAGGCCACGATGCGCCCCCATTTTGCCTCCTCCCCGCGGGATATGCCCAAGGCCGGATTGGCGGCGGGCATCTCGTTGAACAGCACGCTCTCCGGGTCGTCGGCGCGGCGGTGGGGCATGGCGGCCCAAATCTCCTCCGAGGTGAAGGCCAGGATGGGCGCGATGAGCCTTGTCAAGCCGTCCAGCATCAGGAACATGGCGCCCTGCCCCGCGCGGCGCGAGGGTTCGTCTTCGGCTTCGCAATACAGGCGGTCTTTGAGGATATCGAGGTAGAAATTGGACAAATCGGCCACGCAAAAGTTGTGTATGGCTTGCAACGTGGTATGGTACTCGAAGGCGTCGTAAAAACCCCGCACCCGGCAGACCAGCTTGTCGTACCGGGACAATACATAGCGATCCAAAGCCGGCATATCGGCGATATCCACCAATGTGTCCGGATCGAACCCATGCAGGTTGCCCAGCAGGAAGCGGGCCGTGTTGCGGATCTTGAGGTAAATATCCGAGAGCTGTTTGAACAATTCGTCCGAGATGCGCATATCGCTGTGGTAGTCCGAGGAGGCCGCCCACAGCCGCAGCAGATCGGCGCCGTAACGATTGACGATTTCGATCGGATCGATGCTGTTGCCCAGCGACTTGGACATCTTCTTGCCCTCGCCGTCCACGGTCCAGCCATGGCTCACCACGGCCCGGTAAGGCGCCTTGCCCGTCGTGGCTACGGCGGTCAGCAAAGAGGACTGGAACCAGCCGCGGTATTGATCGCCGCCCTCCAGGTAGAGATCGGCCGGCCAGCGCAGGTCGGGCCACATGCCGGCCTTCAAGACAGCCTCGTGGCTGGATCCGGAGTCGAACCAGCCGTCCAGCGTGTCGGTCTCCTTGGAAAACCCGGCGCGCCCGCAGATGAGGCAGGTCTCGGCCACAGGCAGGATGTCCGCGGCTTCCCTTGCGAACCACGCATTGGAACCCTCTTCGGCAAACAGCGACGCCACCGCCTCGATGGAGGCCGGCGTCACATGGGGCGCCTTGCAATAGTCGCAATAAAAGGCCGGGATGGGCAAGCCCCAGTGGCGTTGCCGCGAGATACACCAGTCGGCGCGCTCGCGCACCATCGCCGACATCCGCTCATGGCCCCATTCGGGCAACCAGGAAACCTCGTCGGCGGCGCGCAGGGCGTCGGCTTTGATGGCGTCCACCGAAGCGAACCACTGCTCGGCGGCCCGGTAGACAACCGGGTTCTTGCAACGCCAGCAGTGGGGATAGGTGTGGCTCAGGCGTTCGGTGCATAGCAGGGATCCGTTTTCGCGCAACGCCTCCAAGATGGCTTGGTTGGCATCCTCGTAATGCATCCACGCGAAGGGACCCGCCTCTTCGGTCATGACGCCGCGCTCGTCCACCGGCACGATGATGGGCAAATCGTAGGGGCGGCAGGCAAAATAGTCTTCCAGCCCATGCCCCGGCGCGGTGTGGACACAACCCGTCCCGTTGTCGGCGGTGACATGTTCGCCCAAAATGACGAGGCTGTCCCTGTCCAGGAAGGGGTGCCGCGCCGCCATGCCTTCCAGCGCCCCGCCCGGGAAGGAGGCCAGTTTCTCATAGGAACCCCATCCCGCGGCCTTGGCCACGCTGTCGGCCAGCCCCTCGGCGACGATATACTTCTCGCCCCCCACCCGGTAGACGCCGTAATGGAACTTTGGGTGCAGGGCGATGGCCACATTGCCGGGCAGCGTCCAGTTGGTGGTCGTCCAGATGAGCACGCATGTATCCGCCGGCCCGCCCAGCGCGTCCAGCAAGCCGCGGTCGTCGCGCAACGGGAACTTGACGTAGATCGAGTCGCATCCCACGTCCTGGTACTCGATCTCAGCCTCGGCCAACGCGGTCTCGTCGTGGGGACACCAGTAGACGGGCTTGAGCCCCCGGTAGATGTACCCCTTTTCATACATCCGGCCGAACACGCGGATCTCGGCGGCCTCGAAAGCCTTGTCCATGGTCAGATAGGGGTTGTCCCACTCGCCCAAGACGCCCAGGCGCTTGAACTGGTCGCGCTGGACGTTGACATAGCCCATGGCGAAATCGCGGCAACGGTCGCGGAACTCCGGGACAGACAACGCCACCCGGTCGGCCATGCCCATTTTAATGATCTGGGTCTCGATAGGCATCCCGTGATTGTCCCAGCCTGGCACGTAGGGCGCCCGGAAACCCGTCATGTTCTTGTAGCGCAGGGTAAAATCCTTCAAAATCTTGTTCATGGCCGTGCCGGTATGGATAGCGCCATTGGAAAAGGGCGGGCCGTCGTGCAATACGAACAGCGGCTTGCCCATGTTTTTTTGCATCAGGCGTTGGTACAAACGTCCGGTTTGCCATGCCTCCAGCATGGCCGGCTCCCGTTTCGCCAGTCCGGCGCGCATCGGGAAACCAGTCTTGGGCAACAGTATCGTCGCATTATAATCGCAGGGCATGGCATCGTACCTCACTTCACTTGAGCCGAATACTGCTTGCCGAACTGCCTTTGCAGATCGGGAAAATCAAATTTGGGGCGCGACGCCATGTCGTCTTCCATGTCGTCGGATACAAATGTGTTCGATCCGTTGCCCTTCAATGTGATCTCAAAGGAAGTCTGCGGCTCGCGGACAAGTTGCGGCGAAGGCGGTACGGCTGGTTGCGGCGAGAACTGCGCGGTGTGCGCCGCTGTGTGCGCCGCTGTGTGCGTCGCGGAGCGCGACGGCGATTGGACAGGCGACGATTGGACCGGCGGTGCCTGTCCCGACGGCGGCAAGGCTTTGGACGACGAAACGTCGGCGGTCTGCTGCCCGTGGTCCAGGGCGGCTTGCACCGAAGTGGAAATGTCCTGTGTCGCCTTGTCCGCGTGTTCGTCCCTGCTGGGCACCGAAGTGGGAAACTCCTTCGTCCTGATTGCGTTGATGGCCTCCAATTGCTTGGCGTAGGCTTCCGCCAAGCGCTGCGTGAAATGCTCGCTCTGTTCCTTGAGCATCTGCTGGCGGGTCAGCTCCTTCTCGTTTTC
>WRCJ01000056.1 GCA_009784085.1 Oscillospiraceae bacterium
AGTCCTTGACAAAACAGCCCAAGGGTTTAGGCAATGGGTACCGGGGGGGCGATGTCCCCCGTAAGCAGGAGGGACGCAGCGGCGGCTTCGGCGGTCTCCAGGAGGCGAAAGGCGTCCGGGAGGCTACTCCCGCCCGCGAGTATGTGGCTGTTTGCAAAGATCATAACCGGCGTTGACGGGGAGAGCATCCCGGCGGCTTCGCCGACATCGGCGTAGGTGGCGCGAAAAGGCGCGACAGGGATATGACGCAGGAGCATATAGCTCTCCGACATGGCGGTAACGTCCAAGGGGGCGCCGGTGACGGCGAACGCCATGGCGTGCGGCGGGCATCCGCCCATCAGCGCGTGAATATCCGGGCGCCGGGCGTAGATCGCCTGGTGCAACGCGGCCAGGCGCGGCGATGGGTTATCCGATGGCAGGTTATCCGGCGACACCTGACCCTGCATCGCCTCGGTCGGCGGCTTTCCGCCACCCCGGATGAGAACTAGATCGCCTTCCTCCATATTCGCCCTATCCCCGCCGCGAGGCGTAATCAAAAAGCCGCCGCCGATCCGGACGGAGCAGATCCCCACCGCGCTGGTAATAAGCTTCCGCCGGTATGCGCGCCGTGTCCAGGCGGCCAACGTGCGCCTGGCCTCCCCCTCCTGCGGGCTTTGCGCCACAGGCGGGTAAGCAAAAGTGGGCATGGCAAGCGCAGGCGAGGCAAGCGTAGGCGAGGCGCCCACGGGCATGGCATCTACGGACGAGGTATCCACAGGCAGGGCATCTACGGGCAAGGTATCCATAGGTAAGTCGTCTGCCGCCGCCGCCGCCATATCGATCTCCCCTTGGCGCAGGGCCTTCGGCGTCCCCAGCCGTTTAGCGTATATCTCGATGGCGGCCGCCATTTCCAACGCCTCAAACCTCGCTGTGGCCGCAAACAGGCAATCGGCGCCCACAACGACGCCATGGTTGGCCATGAGCACGCTGTGATACCCTTTTGCGAACGCCTCGGAGATGCTGTTACCCAGCGACGGGGCGCCCGGCGCGGCGTAGGGCGCCATGGCCGCCTCGCCCGCAACCAGGCTGAGTTCGGCGGCAAGGCGCGTGTCCGGCCGTGTGCGCGCCGCGGAGAAAGCCACCAGGGCAGGCGGATGCGCGTGCAAAACCGCCCGAATGTCCGGCCGGCAGCGGTAGATGGCCTTGTGAAAGGGCAGCTCTATCGAGGGCTTGTATGGCCCGTGTATACCGCCGTCAGGCGTCACGCGACAAATGTCCTCCGGTCGTAGCATCCCCTTGTCTACGCCCGACGGCGTAATCCAGATGTCCCCGCCGCTATCCAGGATGCTCAGGTTCCCGCCCGACGCGGTGGTCAGGCCGCCCCCATAGAGGTTCCTCATCGCCTGCGCCAGCTGCTCGGCTGGATGCATTTTTTTTGGCTTCATATGATCATACGCCTTTTCCCCATGTCATTGTCCATTTCCCCACATAATATATATGTACACATAAAATCTTATAGATTGCGGCAGAAGATGTCAAGAAATTTCTATGGGATTTGTCAAGATTTTTCAAAGTGCCCTATAATCGTGCGCGAAACCCATTGACAAATCTACCTTTTGCGTTCACAATGTAATGGTGATGGCCGTCGCGGCCGTTGGGCGCGGCGCGTCGTTATTAAGTAGATTGGTAAAGTCGGATGGACGGAGAATCTGCAGATAGAATAGATAGGTAGGTAGATAGATAGGGTGGCTATGGATTACTTGTTTCGTGACGTCGTCGCGGTTTTGATGGACAGGGATCATTCTGTCCTGCGCGGCGCCTATGTGGGCGTGGAGGCTGGCCGGATTGCCTATGTGGGCAACACGCCGCCCGGCACGGACGCCGCCTCAGGCGTTGCCCGCGCCATCGATGGCCGGGGGTGTGTCCTGATGCCCGGCCTCATCAACGCGCATACGCATCTGCCCATGACGCTGTTGCGCGGACATGCCGACGACGCCCCGCTGGCCAGCTGGCTGAGCGACCATATCTGGCCGGCCGAGGCGCGCCTGGACAGCCGCGCGGTGCGGGCAGGGACGATGCTGGCGTTGGCCGAACTGCTGGCTTCCGGCACGGTGTCGGTGTCCGATATGTACTATTTCTGCGATGATATCGCCGCCTGCGTGGCCCAAAGCGGCCTCAAGGCCAACTTGTCCCGGGCGTTGATGTGTCCCGATGGCGCGTTCGACGCCGCCCACGACGAACGCCTGCGGGAAGCCGTAAAGCTATACGCGGATTGGCACGGCTTTGACGACGGGCGCATTGTCGTGGAGGCTTCGATCCACGCGGAGTATACCTCCCCGCCCGCGCTGTGGGAAGCGGCGGCAAGGCTCGCCCTCGATAACGGCATGGGGATGCACGTGCATGTGTCCGAGACGCACCGGGAACACGAGGAGTGCCTTTCCCGGTGGGGCTTGACGCCTACGGAGGTCTTGGATCGCCACGGCGCCTTCGGCGCGCGGACGACGGTGGCTCACGGCGTGTGGCTGACCGGCGGCGATATGGATATACTGGCCGCGCGGGGCGCCTCGGTGGCGCACTGCCCGGTTTCCAACCTCAAGCTGGCCTGCGGCGTCGCCAGGGTATCCGACATGATGTCGCGCGGCGTCAACGTGGCGTTGGGCACGGACAGCGCGGCCTCCAACAACTCGCTCGACCTCTGGGAAGAGGTAAAGACCGCCGCCCTGCTGGCCAAAAACGAAAACGGCGCCCCGGAGCTCTTCACGGCGCCGGATGCGTTGTCGCTGGCTGTGACCCATGGCGCACAGGCCCAAGGCCGGGCAAAGGAAACCGGCCAGATCGCGGTGGGCTTCGATGCCGACCTCATTTTGCTGGACTTCGACAAGCCGCACCTCTCCCCCTGCCGCGACCCGTTGAGCCACCTTGCCTACGCCACGCGGGGCAGCGACGTGGCCATGACGATGGTCAGGGGCAAGATCCTCTACGAGAACGGGTCGTTCCCCACGATAGACGTCGAAAAAGCAAAATGGGAAGCCGAGCACTACGCCCTGCCGCTTATCTTTGCTACGCAATGACGCAATGACGAGGTGAATTATGCCCCCTAAAACTTCCGAGAAGCAGAACTTCCTCCAAGGCGCGCTGATCTTGTCGGCGGGCACGGCGGTGGTCAAGGTCATCGGCGCGTTGTTCAAGATCCCGCTGCAAAACCTGATAGGCCCCGTGGGCATGACGCACTTCAACACGGCATACGACATCTACGCCACACTGTTTGTCATCTCGACGGCGGGCCTCCCGGTCGCCGTGTCCAAGATGGTTTCCGAGGCGCTCACCAAGCGGCGTCTGGGCGAGACGCGGGTCATTTTCCGCGCGGCGGTTTCCTGCTTCTCGATCATCGGCTTCCTGTTCGCCTGCCTGATGTTTTTTGGCGCGCGTACCGCCGCCGGCTGGATGAACAACCCCGACGCCTACATGGCCGTGCGGACTATCGCGCCGGCCATTCTGTTCGTGTCCCTGATGTCGGCCTTCCGGGGCTTTTACCAGGGGCACGGGAATATGATCCCCACCGTCGTGTCCCAGATCATCGAGGCGTTGTGCAAGCTGGGCATTGGCTTTGTGATGGCCTCTTGGATCTACAATGGGTTCTTGCGCGACAACGCGCCGCCCGGGGGGCTATCGTCCTTGGCCGACGATGCTTTGAAGGAGTTGCAGAGCCTGGCCTCGGAACCGGCGGCAGCCGGGGCCATCGCGGGCATCTCGATTGGATCGGTCATCGGCATGCTGTATCTCCTATGGCGCTATGTCCGCCAAAAGAAAACGCACTCCCCCAACGTCTCCCCCGTTGTGCGCCCCCGGCGGCAGATCCTATGGGAGGTGCTGCGCCTCGCCATCCCCATCACCATCAGCGCCTCGATACTCACGCTGACCAACTTGATCGACAACGCGCAGGTCATGGGGCGTTTGCAGGAGGCGGCCGGCTTCACCTATGAGCAGGCGAAGTTTTACAACGGATCGTACGGTTTCGCGCGGACGCTGTTCAACCTGCCGCCGGCCTTCATCCTGACCATCTCGGTCAGCATCATCCCGGCTTTGTCCGCCGCCCTGGTCAAACGGGATCGCAAGACGGCCAACCGCACCATCGCCTCCTCCCTGCGCATCACCTCCCTGCTGGCCTTCCCGGCCGCCGCCGGCCTCATCGCCCTTTCCTTCCCCATCCTGGATCTGTTGAGTGGCACGTCACAGCCCGAAGCGGTGGCGACCGCCGCGCCGTTGCTGACGACGCTGGGCTTCGCCGTGCCCTTTGTGTGCCTCGTGTCGCTGACCAACGCCATCTTGCAGTCCATGGGCAGGGTGGGCCTCCCCATCCTCACCATGATGGTGGGCGCCATCGCCAAAATCGCCATCAACTATGTCCTGGTGGGCCACCCCGATATCAATATCGCGGGCGCGCCCATCGGCACGCTGGTGTGTTACGCGCTCATCGCCGCGCTCAACCTGTTCTTCATTATCCGCGCCTCCTTCTCCGCGCGCTTCCTGGGCGTCTTTATCAAACCCTTGTTTGCGGCGGCTTCAATGGGCGTCGCCGCCTATGGCCTCAATGCCCTGCTTACGGGCGTCTTGCACATGAATGCGCGCCTGTCCGTCATCCTGACCATAGGCGCGGCGGTGCTGATTTATCTGGCCATCATCCTCCTCATCAAGGCCCTTCCCCGGGAGGATGTACTCCTGCTTCCCAAAGGGGAAAAGCTGGCGAAGTGGTTTAATTGATAAGAAAACCCGAAATTTCTAAAAAAACACTTATTTTATTTCAAAAAACACTTGCATTAAGGAGCGTATTGTGGTAGATTCAGTTCATGAGTCAAAATACGACTGGCAGGAGCTTCTCTCGCTCGTTGCCTTTCTCCGTTCCGACCGCGGTTGCCCATGGGACAGGGAGCAGACACACGGGTCCATTCGCCAGAACCTGCTGGAAGAAGCTTACGAAGTTTGCGAAGCCATAGACAGCGGCGATTCGGCCCATTTATGCGAGGAGTTGGGCGATCTGCTGATGCAAGTCGTCTTCCACGCGCGGATCGCGGAGGAGTCCGGTTCCTTTTCCCTTGGCGATGTCATCGACGGGCTGTGCCGCAAACTGGTCACGCGACATCCCCACGTGTTTCGCGACGCGACGGCCGGCAGCGCGGACGAGGTGTTGGCCATCTGGGAGGAGATCAAACAAGGCACGAGGGGGCAGACGACGCAGCACGGCGCCATGCAATCGGTATCGCGCGGCCTGCCGGCGCTGATGCGGGCCGAGAAGATCCAAAGCAAGGCCAGCAAGGTCGGGTTCGACTGGCCGGATGTGTCCGGCGCCTGGGACAAACTCATGGAGGAACTCTCCGAACTGCGCGACGCCGTGTCGTCCGGCGTCGGTATGGAAGAAGAATTGGGCGACCTGCTCTTTTCTGCGGTCAACGTGTCCCGCTTCCTGAAGGTAGGCGCCGAGCGCGCGCTGGAGCGCGCCTGCGACAAGTTTACCGACCGCTTCGGCCGCGTCGAGGGCGCGGCGATCTCGCAGGGCCGATCCTTGCGCGAGATGACCCTCGCCGAAATGGATCTTCTCTGGGAGAATGAAAAAGTAACTGACGGAACCATCACATGATCCGTTGGAATATCAACACAATGAATTAGGAGGATGTCACATGAACAAAGCAGATCTGATCAATGCGGTGGCTGACAAAACCGGGCTTACCAAGAAGGACTGCGAAAAAGCCATCAGCGGCGTATTTGACGCCATCAGTGAATCGTTAGTCGCGGGCGAAAAGGTGCAACTCGTCGGTTTCGGCGCCTTTGACGTGAAGGCCCGCGCGCCGCGCATGGGCCGCAACCCGAAAACCAAAGAAAGCATCCAGATCCCAGCCTCCCAGTCTCCCGTGTTCAAGGCGGGCAAGGCGCTCAAAGAAGCCATTGTGAATTCGCAGATCTAAAAAGACAAAGGATGCGCCTCGCCCGACCGCCAACGCTACTAGAGCGACAGTGGTTTGGTGGGCGCGTTTTCTTGCGGTGGGGAAGGGGGCGGCGCTGTGCGGCTGGACAAATACTTGAAGGTCTCGCGGCTGATCAAACGGCGCACGTTGGCCAAGGAGGCTTGTGGCCGCGAGCGTATTTTGGTGGGCGGCCGCATAGCCCGGGCTTCCTACGAGGTCAAGCTGGGCGATATCATCGAGGTCCCCTTCGGCCCGCACAGGCGGCGCGTGGAGGTCCTGTCCCTGCGGGAGGTCGCCGACAAGGCGGGCGCGGCCGCCATGTACAGGGAACTGGAATAACCCAGCTTGCCTTCGGCGAGACCCCCACCTCTAAGCGAAGCGTAGGTGGGGGAGATGATAAATAATTTGTCATACCCCCTTTCTTTTTTGGGAAAAATAAGGTAAAATAGTAGGCGCGCCCCAAAAGCGCGCCCGCTTGTCCAGGAACTGGCCGCGAAGGGAATGAAGGCGAAGGGGTTTACTATGGGAATGAAAAGGAAAAAAGCCGGGTTTTTGCTCAAATTGCTGGTACTCATGCTGGCAGTCTACGCCGCCGTGCAAATGGTCGTCTTGCAGATCGAATACAACACGCAGCGGGATCAGCAAGAGCGGTTGGCCGAGCAACGGGACGATCTCCGCCAAAGGATCTCGGCGTTGCGATCGTACAACGAATCCATCGAATCCGGGTCTGAGGAGGCCATCGCGCTCGTCGCGCGGGATTTGGGATGGTGCTGGCGGGACGAAATCGTGATCGTGAACAGGGGCCGCTAGGGTCGCTAGGGCCGCTGAGACTTTCTCGCGATGAAGGAGGGTTTTTTCCCGACATGGAGATAGAGGTTGGGAGTATCTTGATCGGCAAGGTGGCCAGCATCACCAAATTCGGCGCCTTCGTTACGCTTCCCATGGGCCGGACCGGTATGGTTCACATTTCCGAGATATCCCGTTCTTATGTCAACGAAGTCCGTGACCATCTCACGGAGGGGCAAGAGGTCAAGGTATGCGTCTTGGCCGTTGACGAGATCGGCCGTATCAACCTGTCTATCAAGAAAGCGTTGCCGCCCCTGCGCCCCTACGCCAGCCCCGCGTCGCCGATGTCGCGCCCAACCGGCGGCGGCAGCGGCGGCAGCGGCGGTAGCGGCAGGGCCTTATCCTTCGAGGACAAGCTCAAACAATTCATGCAAGATTCCCAAAGCAAAATGTCCGATCTAAACAGTGGCGAACGCCGCGCCCCGCGCAGGGGGGGCCGGCGGTAAGCCAGCGCGGTAAATTTACATTGGTACCTTACGGGCGCGTTGGCCCGCATGGGGAGGGACTATGCAAACAAGAGAGATTACCCGACTCGGCGTCTCCGTGTCGCGGTTGGGCTTTGGCGCCATGCGCATGCCCACGCGCGACGGGAAGATTGACGAAGCCCTCGCGCTGGAGATGGTCGACTATTTGCAGAAAAGCGGTGTCACGTACTATGACACGGCTCTATTCTATCACGACGGCGAATCCGAGCCTTTCCTGAAGAGGGCGTTGGTCGATCGCTACCCCCGGGATAGTTACACGATAGCCACCAAGCTCCCTTTGAGCAATTGCCAGGCGCCGGAAGACATGGCGGGTATCTTTGCCTCCCAGCTTGCCAAGCTCGGCCTGTCGGCCATCGACTTTTACCTCCTGCACGGCATCGGCGCCGCCGATTGGGAAAAGGCCAAGGCGTTGGGCGCCCCCGGCTGGCTGCGCCGCTTGAAGGAGGGGGGTTCGGCTCGCTTTGTCGGTTTTTCTTATCACGACTTGCCGGACGCCCTGCCCGCTATTTTGGATGATTATCCCTGGGACTTTTGTCAAATCCAGCTCAACTACGCCGACTGGTACCAGCGCGGCGGCGCGGAAATGTACAATGCGTTGGCGGCGCGGGGCATACCGATTATCGTCATGGAGCCGGTGCGCGGCGGCGGCCTCACCCAGCTCTACCCCGATATGCGTGACTTGCTGGACGCGCTGGATCCGAGTGTTTCCCCGGCTTCTTGGGCGTTACGTTTCTGCGCCGGCCTCCCCCATGTGGACGTGGTCCTGTCCGGCATGTCCACGATGGGGCAATGCGTAGAAAACGTCGGGCTGTTTTCCGATCCCCCGCCGCTCACGGCGCCACAGCAGGACGCCCTGCGCCGGATCGCGCTGGCTTTTGACCAAATGCCCACCATCCCCTGCACCGAATGCCGCTATTGCGCCGGATGCCCCAGTGGCATCGATATCCCCAAGTTGTTTACCGCCTACAACAACCACATGCGTTATCAGGGTTCCTGGGAACTATCGTACGTATATAAAAACGAAGTGCCCGACGATCGGAAAGCCACCGCCTGCACCCGTTGCGGCGCGTGCGAGGATATCTGCCCGCAAAAGATCGCCGTCATGGACGAGCTTGGCCGGGTACACAAAGTGGCCGAGGGCCTTTGGGAGTGAAATGAAGTCGATGAACCTGAACCGAGACCTGATCATGAGCAGATTGCGGTCGGCGATACGCCCCTTGGCGTTTCTTCTTGTGCTCTGCGCCCTGCTTTGCGGCTATGCCTGTGGCGCCCCGGCGCCGGTTGACAGCGCGCCGGACATCTATGAATCGCCCGCATCGCCCCCTCTTGCCACCACGTCGCCGACCCTTGCCCCAGACCCTACGCCGACCCCCACGCCAGACCCCACGCCCACACCCACGCCGACCCCTACGCCCGAACCGGATTTCTCCACGCCCACCGTCAAGATTCAAATGGCGGGCGATATCTTGTTGCATACCAACCCCGTGAAATACGCCGGCATCGGCGGCGGCGCCTACGATTTTTCCCCTTATTTCAGCCTGCTCGCCCCCCGCTTGGACGGCGATCTTCGCATATGCAACATGGAGTCCCCTGTGGATGCTTACGGGGGCAACGAGAACCTTTCTTCCTACCCCCGGTTCAACGTGCCTTTTGAGATCCTGGCCGCCCTGCGTGACGCGGGGTTTAACCTACTGCTCACTTCCAACAACCACGCCTACGACAGGGGGCTGTCCGGCCTCCAGGCCACCCGCCGCAACATGGAGGAGGCCGGCATCGATTATGTCGGCACCTATGATACGCAAGAACAATTCGACATGCCGAAGATCTTGGACGTGGGCGGGATGATGGTGGGCATCGTCAGTTACACCGACTCCGCCAACGGCTTGGACAGCCTCATCCCCGATGATACGCGGCCCTACACCATG
The DNA here is from genome assembly GCA_009784085.1 of Oscillospiraceae bacterium. Taxonomy (GTDB): domain Bacteria; phylum Bacillota; class Clostridia; order Oscillospirales; family UBA929; genus JAIRTA01. The sequence goes on from WRCJ01000056.1 coordinate 9,196, forward strand.
CGCCGCTTCTCTTCCTCCGATCTCTCTTCCCTCCCTAGCATGTCCGCCGACATCCAAGCCCTTCGCCAAAGCGGCGCCGGGTTGGTTATCGTGGCGTTGCATTGGGGCGCGGAATATGTCAACGACGCCACGAAGACGCAGAAGCAGATCGCCCGGGCTTTGTGCGATGCCGGCGCCGACATCATCATGGGCGGCCACTCCCATTGCGTGCAACCTGTCGAATTGTATGAGGCGGACGACGGTCGGCAGAGCGTGATCATCTATTCCTTGGGCAACTTTTTCGCCGATCAAATCGGCCTGAACAACCCCAAGACACAGTATGGGATGTTGGTCAATCTGCGCGTGCGGCTCGACAAGGGCGGCGCGCCCGTCTGGGAGGGCGTGGAGGTCCTGCCCACCATGACCTACCGCTACTCTGCCGGCGGCGGCTATGCCTATCGTTTGCTTCCCTTGGACGAATACGCCATCGCCCCCGGGCGCCCCGCCTTCTTCTCCTCGAACGGCGAGTGGGATCGCGCGAAGGCCGCCTACAAACATGTGGAGATGATTGTGGGGGAGGCGCTGGTGGTCGGCGCGGGCGGGCAATGATCCGCGTGGCGTGCGGTTAGTGGTTAGTGGTTCGTGGTTAGTGGACGGGGGTCGTGGTTCGTGATTCATGGATAGTGGACGGGGGTCTTCCCCGGCAGGCCGCCGCGTCGTAGTCGCCGGAGCCGGGCCGGCCGGCTTGATGGCAAGCGGCACAGCCGCCCAGCGAGGGTGTAAAGTCATATTGCTTGACGCCAACGGCATGGCCGGGAAGAAGTTGCTGATAACTGGCAAGGGCCGCTGCAACCTATGCAACGACTGCGATGTGGATACCTGCCTGAAGAATATCCCCACCAATCCCCGCTTCCTTTACAGCGCGCTGTCCCATTTCCCGCCCTCCGCCGCGATGGCCTTCTTCACCGGCTTGGGCGTCCCGCTCAAAACCGAACGGGGCGGGCGGGTCTTCCCGGTGTCCGACAAGGCGGGCGACATCGTTGACGCATTGACGCGCTGGACTTCAGGGCTGGGCGTCCCGGTGAAAAAGGGCCGGGTGACCGGCCTTCTGGTGCGTGATGGCGCCATTTACGGCGTGAAGACGGACAACGGCGACATCCCCTGCGAGGCGCTCGTGGTGGCCACGGGCGGCATGTCCTACCCGCACACGGGCGCCACAGGCGACGGCTACCTGCTAGCCGCGCAGGC
>WRCJ01000057.1 GCA_009784085.1 Oscillospiraceae bacterium
CCACAATACAAAAAGCGCCCCGAAAGGCGCGATTCTCCCACAATCCGCGTCTTTCGCCTAGAGCCGTACCCGGGTCTCAGCGTCAGAGGAATTTCTATCTTTGATTTCAGTGTAACACATCGGAATCGGGTTTGTCAACTACTACACGAGGAAAAATACATCAGGATCTACATCAGTGATCTACTCCATCAGGAGCTGCCCGTAGTCGGCCAGGATGGATTCGAAGCGGACGCCCATATGGGGCGGCGTGCCGTCCGCCGCGGTCAAGCGAATGGCCGCGCAGGTGCAATCGACCGCTATCCGGACCGCCTCATGGAGGGGCCTGCCGCGCATCAACGCGCCCAGCAAAAACGACCCGAAGACATCCCCGGTTCCGTGGTATAAGCCGGGGATGCGATCTTCCATGCAAAAATCGATCTGCCCTGTGGACACGTCCAGGCAGGCGGCGCCCAAGTCGTCCGCCCCGAAGCACACGCCGGTCAGCACGACCTGACGGGCGCCCAGCCCGGCCAGCGCGTGAAGGAGATCGACGGCGTCCCCCCGCGCCATGGGGCCGTCGGCAAAGGGTCGCCCCAGCATAAAGGCCGCCTCGGTGCGGTTGGGGATAATGATGTCGGCGTGGCTGCAGAGCTTAGCCATGCCCCTGACATGATCCATGGTGAAACGGCTGTACAACGCCCCGTTGTCCGCCATGACCGGATCCACCATGATGAGGGTCCCTGGTGTGCGGAACATCGCGAAGAGATCCCGTACGATGCCGATTTGGTCGATCGAACCCAGATAGCCGCTGTACAATGCGTCAAAATGGATCTTTTCCTTTTTCCAGTGCGCGGCTATGGGCCGCATGTCTTCGGTCAGATCCCGGAAGGTGAACCCCGTAAAGCCGCCCGTATGCGTGGACAAGACCGCCGTGGGCATGACCGCGCATTCCACCCCTGCCGCCGAGATAATGGGCAACGCCACCGTAAGCGAGCACTTGCCCACCCCCGAAATATCATGGATCGCGGCAACCCTCTTCAAAAGCTGCATAAAAACCCCTCCATTCATTCACTCATGTTGCCTGTCCGGTAGCCCATCAGATCCAACGCGACATACGCAAACCCCCATTGCCGGAAGGCGGTGTATATCCCCTCCCTGAGCGTCCGGTCGCGCAAAATGCCAAAACCCTCCTGGTCGGTTTCGATGCGGGCGATGCCGCCGTGAACCCGGACCCGCACCTGGCCAAAGCCCCTATCCAGCAAATACTGCTCGGCCTTGCCGACAAGGGACAGCCGCTCGGCGGTAATGCGCTCCCCATAAGGGAAACGGGTCGCCAAGCAGGCAAACGGCTGTTTGTCCCAAGTGGCAAGACCCCTCTCCCGGGACAAGGCGCGGATATCTTCTCGGGACAGCCCCGCCCGGCGGAGGGGGCTCAGGATGCCATGCTCCCGGAGTGCCGCCATCCCGGGACGGTCGTCCTCGTCGTCGTCGGTGTGGGATCCTTCCGCGATATGGGGGATGCCTATCTCGTTCACTATCGCCCGTATCTTCGTCATCATCGCGCTTTTGCAGAGGTAGCAACGGTTGGCGGGGTTGTCCGCGAACCCTTCGATGCCCAATTCGTCCAAATCGGCAAACATATATCGAATGCCTGCCGCCTCGCAAAAGTCAGCCGCCCCGCGCCACTCGCGCTCCGGGAAGGAACGCAACCGCACCGTCACTGCCATCGCCTTGTCGCCCAAGACATCAAAGGCCGAACGCAACAGGAAGGTGGAATCGGCGCCGCCGGAAAAGGCGACAGCCACGCTGCCCAGCGACCGCAAGATTTGTTTCAGCAGTTCATATTTCTCATGCATGGCCATGGCCGCCCGCAGCCCCCCATCTCCCAAACCCACAAGGGCGCCTTGATAATAAGCCGCCTCTCTCTGAACGCCTTATTATACAGCATGTCCATGAAATGATCAATCCCTCATTTCCCTCACTTCCCGGATGGAGGAACAAGGAGGAACAAGGTGCCAATTGCAGACAAATTGTACAATATTTCTTGACAATATATAGTACATATGATATGATCAAATAGATATTTCACAAGATCGAAATCTCAAGTCACCAACCGGTCACAGACAAAATAGATTCAAATCCTAAAAATAGTGGAGAGTGGTTTAGATGAAAAAAATGAAATTTACCTTATCCTACGTGCTCGCCCTTGCCTTGACAATCGGGCTGATCCCGGCGGCGCTGGCTGTGTCGTTAGATTCTTTCACCGACATTTCCGCGTATATGCCATCCAAAGAACACATGTTCCGCTATATCATTGAAGAGAAAGGGGTGATATCCGGAAGCACTTCCACGCTCTTGAATCCGACTGAGGTGCTGGGGCGAGGTCAGGTTCTATATGTTTTGTGCAAGGTTTTTGGGATCGATTTATCCAACGAAACCGTAGACACCCCGTTTACCGATGTCTCGCCGAGCGCATACTACGCCAAGGCAATTAGCTGGGCATATAACCAGAATCCGAGGATAGTCGTCGGTACGTCAGCGACGCTGTTTAGGCCCACAACAGCGATGATACGGCAGGATTTCTGTGTCTTATTTTCCAGATTTTGTGCCAACCGCGGGATCACATTGCCCAATAACGGCTCGACGTTCGTATTTTCCGACGACAGTTCCATCAACGCATATGCAAAAGACGCTGTATACCAGCTCAATAGGGCAGGCATTTTGAATGGCGATGGCAAAGGGGCGTCCTTGCCAGGGAAGAACATACCCAAAGTGGCACTGATAGAGCTATTGTATAACTATTATGTGCCTGTATCGGAAAGGGAAAAGAACCCGGCTTCGGCCATCAACATGACATTTACCGAGGCGTTGGAAATGAGCGACAGTATTATCATTGGAGAGTATCTGTCATCCGCAGAGACAGATTGGGGGGCAATTCATTGCCAGTTCAAGGTAAAAAAGGTGCTGCGCGGCGAAGTACCCGAGGAAACGATCCATATGGTTGTTTACGGGGGAACACCTTACGCTACCGGGGATGACCTGTATGTGACAGGTGGCGAATATATCCTTGTCATGAACAGAAATGACTCTTTGTTCTACGAATATCCGAGATATACCCCGATAGGCGATATCTTTATTCCGTTGGAAGATATCGGCAAAAGCACCATGTATGGAAAGGAAATACGAGAGATTGCCGATAAAGATATAGCGTACATAGAGGCTTTTATCAACGATATCGCAGCGCCTTCGATCCAAGAGGGTCAGCGTTACACATCAGCGACAGATTATCCGACTATCGTCAAAGAAACTGATCTCATCCTGAAAGTTACAATAAAGAATCTGGAGATCGAGGGAGTTGCCGCCAACTCAAACACCTATGTGTGTAGCGTGACGCAGAATATCAATGAGGGTTCATTCGTTGCGATAGGAGAAAGCCAAGATATTCTTATCACTGTCATAAAGGGCAGCGTGGAAGTAGGGAAATCTTATATCGTTATGGTGAATAGAATCGGCGAGTCCTCCCCTATTTACACGCAATCTTCCTTGCGAAGCATCGTTTCGCTGGACGATGAAGCAACGGTTGCGGAGATTTATGAGCTTTGCAACGCTAACAGGTAGCCGCAAAAGGCCGTAAAATCAATTGACAAGAGGGCATGGCGTTTGGTAGAATTGTAACGCGCAATTGTTACCACAGCAAGAAGCGGAAGAAGATAAAGAGGAGGAACGATCCATGCCCATTACGGAAATCCTGGCGCGAAACGCAGCGCAATATGGCGCGGATGTTGCGTTGGTCGAAGTCAACCCGGATAAGCCGGAGACGCGGCGCGTCACATGGCGCGAGTATGAACTCATCGAGCCGGAAAATGCGCTGCCCTACCGGTGCGAAATCACTTGGAGCGTTTTTGACGAAAAGGCGAACCGGCTCGCCAACCTGCTGATCTCCCGAGGGGTGCGCCGGGAGGACAAGGTCGCCGTGCTGATGATGAACTGCCTGGAGTGGCTGCCGGTGTACTTCGGCATACTCAAGGCAGGGGCCATCGCCGTGCCCTTGAACTTCCGATACACGTCGGACGAGATCAGTTACTGCGTCAAGTTGGCCGAGGTAGACGTGATGATCTTCGGACCGGAGTTTATCGGGCGCGTGGAGGCAATAGCGGATCAACTGCCGCCCCAGCTGGCCCTCCTCTTCTGCGGCGCCGAAGCTTGCCCCAGCTTCGCGGAGAGCTATGCGGAGCTGACGGCCGATTGCTCCTCTGCCCCGCCAGATGTCAAGCTTTCCGACACAGACCTGGCCGCCATCTATTTTTCGTCGGGTACCACCGGGTTCCCCAAAGCCATCCTGCACAACCATGCGGCGCTGATGCATTCCTGCCGCGTGGAGCAGGCGCACCACCGGCAGACCCGCGAGGACGTGTTCCTGTGCATCCCGCCCCTGTACCACACCGGTGCCAAGATGCACTGGTTCGGTAGCTTCCTCGTGGGCGGGAAGGCTGTTCTGCTCCGCGGCGTCGAGCCAAAGTCTATCCTGGAGACCATCTCCCGCGAGAAATGCACCATCGTGTGGCTGCTGGTGCCTTGGGCGCAGGATATCCTTTTGGCTATCGAGCGCGGCGATGTCCAGCTCCCCCACTATGAACTTGATCAACTGCGGCTCATGCACATCGGCGCCCAGCCCGTGCCGCAGAGCTTGGTGCGCCGGTGGCTGGATGTGTTCCCCCACCACCAGTACGACACCAATTATGGGTTATCGGAATCTACCGGCCCCGGATGCGTACACTTGGGGATCGAGAACACCCACAAGGTCGGCGCTATCGGCATCCCCGGCTATGGGTGGGAATGCAAAATCGTCGACGAAAAGGGCGGGTTCGTCGCGGACGGCGACGTGGGCGAGCTGTGCGTCAAGGGCGTCTGCGTCATGTTGTGCTACTATAACGACCCCAAAGCGACAGAGGAATCCCTCAAGGACGGCTGGCTGTACACCGGCGACATGGCGCGCCGAGACGAGGATGGCTTCATCTTCCTGGTCGATCGCAAGAAGGACGTCATCATCACCGGCGGCGAGAATATCTACCCCGTGCAGATCGAGAACTTCCTCGCCGCCCATCCCGGCATCAAGGACGTGGCGGTCATCGGCCTCCGTGACGACAGGCTGGGGGAGATCTCCTGCGCCATCGTCGAGGGCAAGCCGGGCATCTCGCTCTCGGAAAAGGACATCAACGAGTTTTGCCGCGTGTTGCCGCGCTACAAGCGCCCGAGGAAAATCATATTCGCGCCGGTACCCCGCAACGCGACGGGCAAAATTGAAAAGCCAAAGCTGCGCCACATGTACGGCGCCGACCAGGTCGTCGCCGCCCAAACCACGCAATAAACAATGATAAAATTTTATACCAGTGATAAGGAATCAGCTATAGAGAAGGAGAAGGAGAAGGGGAAGGGGAAGGGTACGTCTGAAAGTAAATCAAATCGAGCGCTGGCTGCGGCTGGTGTTCTCCATCGTTGTTTTGCTGTTTGCCGGCGTCATCTATGCATGGTCGTTTTTGAGCGCGCCGTTTAAAGTGGGATTTCCTCCCGAGCTGCTGTTTAACGCGGAATTCGGTTGGGACAAAGGGGCGCTCAGCCTCAATTACACGTTGTCCATTGTGTTTTTCTGCATTGGCGGGTTCCTGTCGGGGCTGCTGAGCAAAAAGACCTCGCCCCGTTTTCGGTGCCTCGTCTCCACGGCGCTGCTCTTTACCGGTTTTTTCATCACCTCGCGCTTGGACGGCAGCAGCATTGTACCGCTCTATCTAGCCTACGGCATCATGTCTGGCCTTGGGATTGGCTTTGTGTACGCGACGGTCATCGGTCTCACGGCCGCGTGGTTCCCGGACAAGCCGGGCTTGTGTTCCGGGCTGATGCTCATGGGTTTCGGATCGACCTCGCTGATCGTCGGCAGCGTGGCGACTTCGCTTTTTCACATGGAGTCCTTTGGGTGGCGGAACACCTATCTCATGCTGGCCATCATCATGGGCGTCGTGTTTGTCGCCGCGGCATTTATCCTCCGCCCGCCCCGGGAAGGCACGGTGTTTCCCCATCGCCGCGTAAAAAAATCCGCCGCCGCCGCGCCCGTTGCCGTCGCCCAAGACTACACAGCCCGCAAAATGGCGAGGCGCCCGTCCTTTTGGAAGCTCTTTACCGTGATGACCCTGATCGCGGCCACAGGTTCGGCGGCTATCTCGAACGCCACCGATATTTTGCAGGAAATCAAGCTGGACTGGTCGACAGCCGCCATGATATTGCTGATGTTCAACGGATTGGGGCGCCTTGCCCTGGGCGCCGTCTTTGACGCTTTCAGCATTCGCCGCGTCCAATATTTTGTCAGCATCATCGCCCTGCTGGCGCCCCTCGTCGTAATAGCCGGCCTACTGACCCAGTCGATCCCCCTCGGCGTCGCAGGGTTGAGCCTGTGTTGCTTCTCCTACGGGTTCGCGCCGACCATGTCGTCCGTGTTTTCCATGAAGTTTTACGGCCCGAAGAATTTCGCCAGAAATTTCAGCATCTTGAACCTGATTCTCATCCCCGCGCCCTTCGCGGCGTTGCTGGCCGGTTCCCTGTTCGAAGCAAGCGGCGGCGTTGCCAACGGCGGGAGCTTCCTCATGCCCTTTGTCATTTTGACCTGCGCCGCCGCCCTTGGATTTGTCCTCAATCTTACGGTCAAGAAAGCGTGATCCCTTCTGTATCATTATCTAGACAATGCGGCCACCTGCGCGCCCCTGGCCGCCGCCGCCGACGCCGTTGCGTTATGCCTTCGTGAGTTTGGCAATCCATCTTCCCTTCATGCCATGGGTCGCGCAGCCCATGGCATTTTGGAGCAGGCCAGGGGCGAGGTGGCGCGCGCCCTGCAAGCCGATCCCGAAGAGATTTTATTCGTCGGCGGCGGCACCGAAGCCTGCAACCTGGCCTTGCTGGGTGTGGCGGGGCACCGCCCGGGGGCAGGGCGGCATATCGTTTCCACGGCACTGGAGCACCCAGCCGTGTCCGAGAGCCTGAATGCCCTTGGCGGGGGCGGGTGGGATCTGACCCTTGTCAAGCCGGACAGGCAGCACGGCCGGGTAACGGCAGAAGCTGTCGTGGGCGCGCTACGCGCCGATACGGTATTGGTATCGGTCGTTTTGGTATCCAACGAGACGGGCGCCGTCAATCCGGTGGCGGAAATATCCGAGGCCATCCGTAGATCCGGAAGCTCGGCCCTCATCCACACCGACGCGGTGCAGGCGTTGTGCAAGCTACCCTGCGCGCCGCGCGCGCTGGGTGTGGATCTGCTGTCTGTTTCGGCGCATAAGATTGGCGGCATTAAGGGCGCCGGTGCTTTGTGGCGCGCCCCGCATGTCCGCCTGACGCCCCTTCTCCGGGGGGGTGGGCAGGAGGCGGGCTTGCGTTCGGGAACCGAGGCCCTGCCGGCTATCGCCGCCTTTGGCGCCGCCTGCCGCGCGAGGGTCGGGACCCTGGCGGGGGACATCGAAAAGATGGAGGCCCGCCGCGCGCAACTGCTGGCCGGCCTAGCCGGCCTGGGTGGCCCCAAGGGCATCATGGTCATCCCCCCCCACGATGCGCCCCACATCGTGGCCTTTTCCGCGCCCGGCTATCCGGGGGAGGCGTTGCTGCGTTTTCTGTCCGACCGCTCTGTCTATGTCTCCACGGGTTCCGCCTGCCACAAAGGACGCCGCAGCAAAGCCTTGGCCGCCATGGGTCTGCCCCCCCGCGTGCTGGACGGTGCGTTGCGCGTCAGCTTTTCCCCGGAAACCACCGAAGAAGACGTATCCGCGCTGCTGGCCGCCCTTCGCGAGGCTTTGGGGACGCTGGCGTACAGGTAGTTCTAGTGCAATGATAATTTCCTTTGTCTCTTTGTCCCCCTATTCGCTGTCGCCTAGGGTGTCACGGACTTTAACGCTGACCGTTTTCTCATAACAGGAGAAACACTTCTCAACCGCTATCTTGTCTGGTGCTTTGGTCACTGCGCTCACGACCGGAACGATGATCAACCCAGCCAGCATGCAGAAAGCCCCAGCGTTGATCGGCGACTGCAGGACCGCCGGTACGTTTGCCGTGAAAAAGTCGTTGAAGAACACGTTCAGGATGAGATGCACCAACGTAAACACCGATCCGAACCCGAAAGAACACCAGACCGCTATTTTGTTCACGCGCTTCCAATACAGGCCATATAGGAAGGGCGCAAGGAATGATCCCGCCAGGGCGCCCCATGAGATACCCATGAGCTGCGCGATGAAGATGACGCTCCCCTTGTACTGAATCGTCGCGATAAGCACCGAAATGGCAATGAACACAATGATCAGTGCGCGGATGACAATGAGCTGTTTCTTTTCATCCATTTTCTTGAAGACATGGCCCTTTAGGAAATCCAGCGTCAGGGTCGAGGATGAGGCTATCACCAGCGAGGAAAGCGTCGAGATCGAAGCCGACAGGACCAGCAGGACCACGATGCCCACCAGAATGTCCGGGAACCCCGATATGATTTTCGGTATGATCGAGTCATATAACGGCGCGCCGGTATCCGGATTGTATAAGATGGAATCGGCGTACAGGCGTCCGAAGCTACCGAGGAAATAGCTGCCGCCGGCGATGACGACCGCGAATATGGTGGAGATGATGGCGCCCTTGTTGATGGTCTTTTCGGATTTAATCGCGTAGAACTTCGAGATCATCTGCGGCAGGCCCCAGGTACCCAGCGAGGTGAGCAGCACGACGCCGAGCAGGTTGAGCGGGTCGGGCCCGAACATGGATGTAAATACACCCGGGGCGGTGACCGGCATATTCGCGTCGGGGGCGACATTGCCCAGTGAGGTGAGCGCCGACAGAAACCCGCCGTTGTTGCCGAGGACGACCGCGATGACCGCAACCATACCGACAAGCATGATGATACCTTGGATCAGGTCGTTGACCGCCGTCGCGAAATACCCCCCGGCGACGACATAAATGGCCGTAAGAACTGCCATCCCTATGATGCACCAAATAAAGTCTATGTCAAACGCCACCGAGAAGAGCCGCGATAGGCCGTTATAAAGCGAGGCAGTATAGGGGATGAGGAATATGAAGATAATGACCGACGCTACAATCTTCAAGTTTTCCGAGCCGAAGCGTTTGCCGAAGAATTCCGGCATTGTCGCGCTGTTGAGGTGATGCGTCATGACACGGGTGCGCCGCCCGAGTACGATCCAGGGCAGGAGACAACCGAGGAAGGCGTTGCCCAGCCCCACCCATACGGCGGCGGTGCCGTACTTCCAGCCGAATTGCCCCGCGTAGCCTACAAAGATGACAGCCGAAAAATAGGACGTGCCGTAAGCGAAAGCAGTCAGCCACGGGCCAACGTTGCGGCCGCCCAAGACAAAATCATTGACGCTGGAAGCTCTCTTTCGGAAGTATAGCCCGACAAAAACTGTGACCGCGAAAAACAGCAGTAATAGGAACACCTTGATAAACACTTGAAACACACCCTTCTCGGGGGCAAATAATAACGCCCCCGGATATAATATCCGAGGACGACTGCAAAAGCAATCGCGATACCACCTCAGTTTCGCGCAACCTCACGACTGCGCGCTCACAGGGTATACTACAAGCATACCCCCATGCTGTAACGGGCATCCCCGTCGCATCCTACTTGATGTCACCGGTTAACATCGTTCAGCGCGCAGCTCCCGGAATGTATTCGCCCCCCGCTCATCTATCGGCTCACACCAACCGCCGACTCTCTGGAGATTAGACTTGGAAAGCTACTTGTTCCCGATCATAGCCTTTAAAATTACCACTATAACTATACGCTCTGTTTTCGCGTTTGTCAACAAAATTTTCGAAAAAACCTGAAACACATTGTGAGAGTGTCAATGATGGGTGACAGATTTACCCCCAACGCCATTTCATACCCCCGAATCGCTTAAAATGCCCCCA
>WRCJ01000058.1 GCA_009784085.1 Oscillospiraceae bacterium
CATTATGGCAGCTCTCGGCGCGGGTATCGCGGTACTCTCAGCTTTTGGCGCGGCGATTGGCGTAGGTTTGGCGGCCGGCAAAGGCGCGGAGGCCATCGCCAGGCAACCGGAAAAGGAAGGATCCATCAAAATGCTTGCCATGCTGGGCATGGTGCTGGCGGAGGCATGCGCCATCTACGGCCTGCTGATCGCCATCATGCTCTTTGGCAAAGTGCAATAAGGCCCTGCTATGCTTGAATTCCATTTTGACGAATGGGTCTTGGTGATCATCAACCTGGTGATCCTCACGGTCGTCCTGCGCGTGATCCTCTGGAAACGGGTCAGCCGCGTGATCGACGAGCGTCATGCCAAGATTCACAAAGCGGTCGAGGATGCGGAGGCGGTCGAGGCCGAAAAATTGGCGCTGGAGGCCAAGCGCACCGCCCATGCTACCGAGCTGGACAAGAATACCGCGCAGCAGATGCAGGAAGCGCGGGTGAGGGCCGGGCGCGAGTACGACCGCATCGTGGCCGAAGCCGAGGACAAGGCGCGCGCCATCCTGGCGACCGCGCAGTCGCAGTGCGGGCGCGAACGCGAAGGCGTGTTGCGCGCGGCGCGCGGCGAAGTGGTCGCGGCCGCGTTGGAGCTGACCAGCGCACTGCTGGGCGCCAATATGTCCAGCGCGTTGAACACGCAGCTGGTCGAGTCCTTTTTGCTGGAGCGTTTCGGCGCGGACAAGCCGGCAGATAAGCCGGCAGATAAGCCGGCGGGGAAGCCGGCGGGGAAGGGGACGAAATGACGGCGGATCTGTCGTATGCCCAGGCGCTGTTTGACGCGGCGTCCGAGAGGGGCATGCTGGCTGTCGCCGCCCGGGAACTCGAAGCGTTGACGGTGGTCATCAAGCGGCATATCCGGTTTTTCCTCAACCCCGGCTTGCCGGCGGCCAGGCGCGCCCTCGTCCTCAGGGAATGCCTGGAGGGGAAGGCCCATCCGCTGATCGTCACGTTTTTTTCGTTGCTCATCGAGCGCGGGCACATCAAATGGCTCGACAAGATTGTCGGGCACATGACGGCGATGTACCGGGCGTCGCAGGGCGAAGCGACCGTGCGGCTCCGCGTGCCGTACGCGCCGGACGGGGAACTGCTCGAAAAACTGCGCGACGCGCTTGGCAAGACGTCCCTTTGCGCCGCGAAAGACAAAGGGCATATCCATTTCGACGTGGAGATAGACGAGGGCTTACTGGGAGGCTTCACGGCCGAATGCGGGGGGCGCGTATGGGATGCGTCGCTCAGGACGCGTCTGCGCCATGTGGCGCGTATCAAGAACGAATAACATGCGAATGACATGCGAATGACATGCGAGTGACATGCGAACAACATGCGAATAACATGCGAGGGGTGTAGTCCATGGCAATCAATGTTGGCGAAATCAGCCGCCTGTTGCTGGAACGCCTGGATAAGAGCGAGAATGCACAGCGCTTCGAAGAGGTCGGTACCGTCACGCAAATAGGCGACGGCATTGCCCGCGTGTACGGGCTGGACAATTGCATGAGCGGCGAGTTGCTGGAGTTTGAGGGCGGCGAGATGGGCATGGCGCTCAACCTGGAAGAGGACAACGTCGGTTGCGTGCTCTTTTCCGCGGGCGTCGGCGTCAAGGCCGGATCCCAGGTCAAGCGCACCGGGCAAACCACCCGCGTCCCGGTGGGCAAAGAGCTTCTGGGCCGCGTGGTCACGCCGCTGTGCCAGCCCTTGGACGACGGGCCGGACATCCCCCATAACAACATGCGCCCGGTGGAGGTCGTGGCCTCCGGCGTCACGGCGCGCCAGCCGGTGTGCCAGCCGCTACAAACCGGGATCATGTCCATCGACGCGATGATCCCCGTCGGGCGGGGGCAACGCCAGCTGATCATCGGCGATCGGCAGACAGGCAAGACGACCATCGCGGTGGATACCATCATCAACCAGCGGGACAAGGGCGTCATATGCATCTATGTCGCTATTGGGCAAAAGGCGTCGGTCATCGCCGGCATCGTCGCCACGCTACAGCGGCACAACGCGATGGACAACACCATCGTCGTGGTGTCCACGTCCTCCGACCCGGCGCCGCTACAATACCTGGCGCCCTATTCGGCCTGCGCCATCGCCGAGGGGTTCATGTATGACGACCACCGGGATGTGCTCATCGTCTACGACGACCTCTCCAAACATGCGGTGGCCTATCGCACCATGTCCCTACTGCTCAAGCGGCCGCCGGGCCGCGAGGCCTACCCGGGCGACGTATTCTACCTGCACTCCCGCCTGCTGGAGCGCGCGGCCAAGCTGTCCGACGATTTGGGCGGCGGATCCATCACCGCGCTGCCCATCATCGAGACGTTGGCCGGCGATATCTCGGCGTATATCCCCACCAATGTCATCTCCATCACGGACGGGCAGATCTTTTTGGAATCCGAGCTGTTTTTCTCGGGGTTCCGCCCCGCGGTCAACGTGGGCCTGTCGGTCTCGCGGGTGGGCGGGGCGGCCCAGACCAAGGCCATGAAAAAGGCGGCCTCCTCGCTGCGCATCGAGCTGGCGCAATACCGCGAGCTTCAGGTGTTCTCCCAGCTGGGATCGGATCTGGACGCCTCGACGCAGGAACGCCTGACACAGGGCGAACGCCTGATGGACACGCTCAAACAGCCGCAATACTCGCCCTATGCGATGGAAGAGCAGGTCGTCGCCTTGTATGTCGCCAAGCATGGGTACCTCAAGGACATCCAATTCTTCGACGTGCCGCGCTTTAACGGCGGGTTGCTGCGCTATGTGAAGGAAAAGGCCCCGGATATCTTGAAAACCATCCGCGAGACAGAGGATTTTACACAGGAAACCGAGGAATCCCTCAAAAAAATCGCCGACGAATACGCAAAAGACTTCAAGCCGTCAACGTGATATCGACATGATGTGATATATCGGTAAAGGGGCGATCGTTTTTGGGCAATCTAAGTGCCATACAAGCGCGTATGCGGAGCATCCGGCAGACCGTGCAAATTGCCGGCGCGCAAAAATTGATCAGCGCGTCGCGGGTCGGCAAGGCGCGCCGTATGCTGGAGGCCACCGCGCCCTACCACGAGCACATCCGGCAGCGTATCGCGTATGTCCTCAAGCTGGCGCCGGAAGTGTCGTCCCCGTTCCTGGATCGGGGGGGGACCCCGCCTGGCAAGCGGGGCTTGCTGGTCCTGTCATCCAATACCGGGCTGGCCGGCGGCTACAACAGCAACGTTATCAAGTCGGCCGAGGAATTCATGGCCAACCACCCCGTTTCCCAGCTGATTGTGCTGGGGCAGGTGGGCCGCTCCCGCCTGGCTAGGCACCTGCCCGACGAGGACGCCATCTTCCCCATGGGCTTTCCCAATATGTACACAGCCCGGGAAATCGCCGAGCACATCACCAGGCTCTTTGAAAAGGGCGAGGTCGGCGCGTTCGATATCGCCTACACGAAATACTATTCCACGGTCAAGCTGACGCCGGTGGTCGAGCGGCTCTTCCCCCTGCGCCCCGAAAGCTTCGGGAAGGCGGATCCGCTGGCCCCGATGATGATCTTCGAACCGGACGCCGACACGCTGATGACATCCCTCGGCGCCAGCTACCTCAAGGGGTTCCTCTACGGTTGCCTAGTCCACGCCTACGTCAGCGAGCTGTCCTCCCGCGTCACGGCGATGGACAGCGCCATCCGCAACGGGAACGACATCATCGACCGCCTGTCGCTTGTCTACAACCGCGCCCGGCAGGCGGCCATCACGCAGGAAATCACCGAAATCGTGGCCGGCGCCTCGGCCATGGGAGATTGATACCACGAAAGGTAACGAAAGGTAACGAAAGGATGGGACAACCATGCCAGAGAACATCGGATATGTCACGCAGGTCATCGGGCCCGTACTGGACGCGCGCTTTGAGAACGAATTGCCGGGCGTGTATCACGCGGTGGAGATCGACATGCCCGGCGGGAAAGTCACCGCCGAGGTCTTACAGCACATCGGCAACGAAACGGTGCGCTGTGTCTCGATGAATTCCACCGACAGCCTCACGCGGGGCGCCCGCGTGATCGACACCGGACGCCCCATCAGCGTCCCGGTGGGCGAGGAGGTGCTGGGGCGGGTCTTCAACGTGCTGGGCGATCCGGTGGACGGCGGCGCGGCCGTGGGCGCTGAGCGTTGGCCTATCCACCGACCGGCGCCGCCCTTTTCCGAGCAGCGCGGCGGCGCCGAAGTGCTGGAAACCGGCATCAAGGTCATCGACCTGATGGCGCCCTACACCAAGGGCGGCAAGATCGGGCTGTTCGGCGGCGCGGGCGTCGGCAAGACCGTGCTGATTATGGAACTCATCCGCAACGTGGCCACCGTACACGGTGGGTATTCCGTGTTCACCGGCGTGGGCGAGCGCACCCGCGAGGGCAACGACCTCTGGCTGGAGATGCAGGCGTCGGGCGTCATCGCCAAGACCGCCATGGTCTTCGGGCAGATGAACGAGCCGCCCGGTTCCCGCATGAGGGTGGCGTTGTCCGGCCTGACCCAAGCCGAATATTTCCGCGACGAGCTGGGGCAGGACGTGCTGTTGTTCATCGACAACATCTTCCGCTTTACCCAAGCGGGGTCGGAAATCTCGGCCTTGTTGGGGCGCATCCCGTCGGCGGTGGGCTACCAGCCGACGCTGGCGAACGAGATGGGCTCGCTCCAGGAACGCATCACGTCGACGCGCAAGGGATCGATCACGTCGGTGCAGGCGGTGTATGTCCCCGCCGACGACCTGACAGACCCCGCGCCGGCCACGACCTTCGCCCATCTGGACGCCACCACCGTGCTCTCGCGCAACATCGTGGAGATGGGCATCTATCCCGCGGTCGACCCGCTGGGATCCTCCTCCCGGGTCTTGGAACCCGAGACGGTCAGCGAAACCCACTACCGCACGGCGCGGCGCGTGCAGGAGATCCTGCAACGCTACAAGGAATTGCAGGACATCATTGCCATCTTGGGTATGGACGAGCTCTCGGAGGCCGACAAGCTGGCCGTGCGCCGCGCGCGCCGGATCCAGCGCTTCATGTCGCAACCCTTCCACGTGGCCGAGACCTACACATCCTATGAAGGCCGCTATGTCCCGCTGAAAGACACGATACGTAGCTTCCGTGAGATCTTGGACGGCAAGTTGGACGATGTCCCCGAGGAGGCCTTCTTCATGAAGGGCGCGATTGAGGAAGTCTATGAGAAGGCGGAAGAAATGAGCCGGGGGAAATGAGCCGGGGGGAATAGGGGGAAATAGTCGCCCCCACGGGCGGCAAAGAGGGGCTGTTTATGGCAAATACGTTTACGCTGAGTATTTTTGCGCCGGATAAGCGTTTCTTGGAAATCGAGGCCACCGAGGTCGTCTTCAGCACGCCCGAAGGGCGCATGGGCGTCATGGCCGGCCACATGCCCATGGTGGCTTCCGCCGTGGAAGGCATTGTCGAGATAAAGCAAGAGGGGGTGCGCG
Source organism: Oscillospiraceae bacterium (assembly GCA_009784085.1). Lineage (GTDB taxonomy): Bacteria > Bacillota > Clostridia > Oscillospirales > UBA929 > JAIRTA01. Next base: position 5,478 of record WRCJ01000058.1, read on the forward strand.
AGGGGGAGCAGGGGGAGCGGAAGACGGCGGCGATAAGCCAGGGGTTTGTCGACATTGGCGGCGACAAGGTGTCCTTCTTTGTGGGGACCGCCGAGTGGGCGGAGGAGATCGACGAGGCGCGGGCCAAAGCAGCCATCCAGCGCGCGCAGGCGAAGCTTGACGGCGAGCTGAACCGCGCGGAATATGTGCGGGCCAAAACCGCTATCGCCCGCGCGATGGCCCGCCTGAAGGCAGTCGATGCCGGCAAGCGGGTGTAAGTGAATGTTCGGGTAGCGCACGGATGAAAATGAGGTGAAAACGAGAAAAATGAAGAAAACATTGACGATATTCATGGCGATGGCGATGATTTGCGCGATGCTATGCGCGATGATCGGATATGTCGCGCTGGCGGATTACGACAGTGGGACCTGGGACGGCCCCGCGCCGCCCGATATCGGGGCTTGGGCGGGGGATAACAATACTATCCAGATATCTGACGGCGCTACCGGGACGCTGACTGTGCCGGCGGCGCCGGGTCTTGTTGTCGACATCGAGGGCGACATAACGAACGCGACGGGGGGCATCACCCTCAACATCGGCGCGGGGGCGACCGTCCATTGGAACGCGGACCTGACGGGAAGCACCAACAACTACCTGATCACCGCAACCGGGGGCGGCAAGCTTACGATCGCGGCGGCGCGTACCATCGTGAATGATGGGCGGGGCGGCGCCATGGAGGTTACGGGCGGGCTGGACATCGATGTGTACGGCACGATAGCGTCGGGCGGTACGGTAGCGTCCAGCGATACGGCGGGCAACGCCATGAGGATCTCCGGCAACGGCGGCGCCACCGTGAATGTGCATAGCGGCGGCGCCATAATAAGCAAGAATGGCAATAGCAACACGTCCCTATACATTGGCAGCAATGTCATGGGCGTGAACATCAACGTAAACGGCGGGTCGGTCGTTTCCGAGGGTTCCGGGTACGCCATCTGCGACGGCACGTCCTTCACGACCGGATCGAGCAATGATACCATCATCACCGTTGACGCGGGGCAAGTCACGGCTGGATCCGCCTGCGCGATACGCTCGTCGGGCACGGATTCGAAAGTCGTGGTCAACGGCGGCGTGGTGTCCAACGCGGCGGGCAACAACGCCAACCCGACGATCTATATGAACGCCGGCACCCGGAGTTCCCCCGTAGGCCCCGCGGATGTCAACGTCACCGTCGCCGACAGCGGCAAGGTCGAATCCACGTCGTCCGCCGGATACGCCGTGCAGACGGTCGGTAGCGTCGAGGTCAGCGGGAGCGGCGAGATCGTCGCCGGCGGCGACGCGGCCGGTAGCGGCCGCGCGGTAAACCTTGTCGGGATGTATTCCCGCGCCGTTGTCAGCGGAACCGGCTGGGTACATACGACGGGCTCCGGCACGGCCATCAGCACCGCGACCACCGACACCGGATCGGTGCGATACGCCTCCGTGGAGGTGCTAGGCGGGCGGGTTTCCTCCGAAAGCGGCCAGGCGATAAACGTCACCGGTAGCGACGCCAAGGTCACCGTCAGCGGTGGGGTGGTTTCCTCCGCCACGAACCACGCGATCAACGCCGGCGGCGCCAACGCAGAGATCGAGGTCAGCGGGAAGGCCGAGATCGCCGCCGTGTCCGGCAACGCCATCAATACCGTCGCCGCCGCCACGAACGCCTCTATCACCGTGAGCGGAGACGCGAAGGTCCATGCCGTGACCGGGCGCGCCATCCAGGCCCTCGGCACGGGTTCCTCCGTCACCGTGAGCGGCAACAGCCAGGTATGGGTCTTTACGGAGGGCAACGCCATCCGATCGAGCGGGCGGGTCACGTTGCTGGGCGGCTTTATCTTCGCGTATGGGCCGACCGCCAAGAGGACGTTCCCCGACGGGCGGGTGGTCACGTATGTGGACGCGGCGAAAGTCATCAGCGCCGCCACGCTGGCGCCCATTGCCGGGGGTACGCCCGTGCTCGTCGTCGCGTGGGACGCGGACAATGGCAAGAGGCTGTATCCCGAAGGAAGCTCGTTGACGAACAACGCGGATTTGGGCAACACGCTCAACGGCAGCAGCAGCAATTATTGGTGGGAAGATGACGGCGGCGCCGGCGGGATTAAATATTCCCTCTCTACCCTCAATGGTTTCTTCCCCCTCCCCGGCGTGGCGATCGTGGACGATTTCAGCCTGAAACTCGATACCGACGCCGGCACGCTCGAGACAATTGCCGTCCCCCCGCAGGATGCGTACGGGCAATATACCGCGGAGGAGACTCCCTGGAATTGGCGAATCACGGGGGATACCCTCAAGCTTGATGACTTCCATTGGTCGCCTTCGTTGCCTATTTCCCTGGAGATAGCAAGCAACAACGTGACCATAGAGCTTGTGGACGGTAACGACAGTTCCTTTGTCTCGGCCTTTTCCTCCACGGCCAACCATATCGCCTTGCCCACGGAGAATTCCTATGGCATTAACTCGACCGGTGGCAGTGTCACCATCACGGGTGACGGCACGCTCACGGCCACGGGCGGCAATGTGCGATACGCCGGCATTTCCGCGGGGATAATCGCCGCTAGCGCCACTGTGGCGGGCGGGACACTGGACGCCGCCGGCGGCGTTTCCGCAGCCAGAACGGCGGGCATCATCGCCAACTCGATCCGGTTGACCGGCGGCACGCTCATCGCCACCGGCGGCGCCGGCAGCGTGGCCAACGGCGCGACCGAACCCGGGCTTAGCTTTGGCGTGGACTGCCCCGATTTTCAAATGACCGGCGGCGTGCTGATTGCCAGCGGCTATACCGGCGCGTTTCGCGTGGCGCCTGAAGATCTGCCCGCCGCCTATATCTATTGGGTAGACGATGCGCCTCCCGTGTTTTATTCCGAAGGCGGGGGGGGAGCTCCCTATGTGTTCAATGCGGCGCACAAGTATGTCAAGATCGTCGCCATCGACGATGTGGCCGATTTTGTATACGCGGATATACGCGACGCGATAGTAAGCGGCAAAAAATACGAACAATTGACGGTGCAAACGGCGACGATCCAGTTGCACGGCATTACCGCGAACATACCGCCAGGAGGATGCGACGCCGGCGGGTGGTTCGCCAGGAAGCCAGACGGCGTCACTGTCCGGGCGGAATCCATCGATGGGGGCAGGGCCATCAGGCTTACCTTTAGCGGCGCGCCCCTGGACATCCTGTCCGCCGCGTTCGAGATTGCCATCCCCGTAGTTTGGCTCGCCAGGGCCCAAGCCAATCCCCTTGTCGTGGCGTTCAACCAAAACGCCCGTTTTGCCATCGGCGAGGCGGCCCTATACGCATTGACGATCCGCGCCGGGGCGGGGGGCGCCGTTTCCGGGACAGACAGCGGGGAATACTATCCGGGCACCGGGATTGAGGGCATCGCGACAGCGAACAACGGCTACGTTTTTACTGGCTGGTCTGTGACAGGCGCAACGATACCAGGCGGAACCGGCGCGGACCGCGCGACCTTCGACATGCCCGCCAACGCCGTGACGCTGACGGCGAACTTCACGTCGACGGCACAGCCGCCCGGGGAGACAACGCCGCCACCCGACGGCACGGAGACACCGCCGCCCGACGGCACGGCGACGCCACCCGGGGATGCGACGCCGACGCCCGGGGATACGACGACGCCGCCCGGGGATACGTCGCCGACGCCCAACACGACGAAACCGCCTGGTTCACCCAATCCACCGGGTTCGACGAATCCGCCGGATCCGCCAGATCCGAAGAATTCGACGAAACCGCCCAACCCACCGGATCCGCCTCCGGCCTCCGGTAATCCTAATCATCCCGCCGACCCCACGGCTCCCGCAGGGTCGACCAACGGAAGGGCCACGACGGATCCGGCGCATCCCGATCCCCCGCGCACGGGCGACGAGGGTGGCGACGGCATCATCTGGTGGGTCATGCTGGCGGCCTCCGCGCTGGCGATATTGATCACCCACGTGCGGCGCCGTTTCCACCGCGCGTGACCAACGTACGGGCGGCAGCGGGACGGGCGTGACCACCGTTTCCGTATGGGCGTTTCCGTACGGGCGGCATCCTGCCGCCCGTTTCCTTCGTAGGGCGCGGCATCCCTGACGCGCCGCATGGGATGACGGTGCGTGGATCCTGAATGGCGATGGGTACGTGGATCCTGCGTTCTGCGACTTCGCGCAGAATGACGATAGAAATTGAAGTAGGAGCGCAGGATGACGGGGTGGGGGATCGTTGGTGGATCGCCGTGTGGGCGGCAGGATGCCGCCCGCGATCGTTTGACATCTCCTCCGGGGAACGGTATAATGGATTTGATATCCATGGGTCAATCACGTTCTTTTCTGGGGGATCGGATGATGATGATAAGAAGGA
>WRCJ01000059.1 GCA_009784085.1 Oscillospiraceae bacterium
CCTTTGAGGTGGGCGCCCTGCTCCGCGCGCAGAACCGGCTGACCGTCGTGGTGGGCAATACGCGCCGGCGCGACGCCGTGCCCGGCGACAACACAGATTGGTTCAACTATGGCGGCCTGCACCGGGAGGTCGAACTACTGCGCCTGCCCGAGACCTTCATCAGGGATTTCTTCATCTCGCTGGTCCCTGACGGTACGTATAAAAATATACGCGCCTGCGTGCGCGTGGATGGCGCCGACCAACAGGGGACGGCTGTTCTCAGCATCCCCGCGCTGGGCGTTTGCGCGGAGATCCCGGTCGCGGGGGGCGAGGGCGAGCTGGTCTTTACCGCCGCGCCCGAACTCTGGAGCCCGGAGACGCCCGTCCTGTACGATATGACCGTGTTCTACGGCCAGGACAGGTTCCTTGAGAAGGCGGGGTTTCGTGAGATCGCCGCCCGCGACGGCTGTATTTTCCTCAATGGACGGGAGATTTACCTCAAAGGCGTCTGCGCCCACGAGGAGAGCGTCGCCAATGGCCGGTCCGTCACCCGGGGGGAGATCGTCGAAAACTTCGCGCTCGCCCGCGAGCTGGGCTGTAACTTCATGCGCCTGGCGCACTACCCTCATCACGAGGAGGCGGCGCGTATGGCGGACGAGTTCGGGATCATGCTGTGGGAAGAGATCCCGGTGTATTGGGCCATCGCGTTTGACAACCAGGAAACCTACCGGAACGCAGAAAATCAGCTACAGGAACTGATCCTACGGGATCGCAACCGCGCCAGCGTGGTCATTTGGTCGGTGGGCAACGAGAACGCCGACTCGGACGACCGGCTGGCGTTTATGTCCGGCTTGGCCGGGGCGGCGCGCCAATTGGATCCCACGCGCCTGGTTTCGGCAGCCTGCCTGGTCGACCACCACGAACTGGTGATCGACGACCGGCTGGCGGCGCACCTGGACGTGATAGGGATCAACGAGTACTACGGCTGGTACGATCCCGACTTCTCCAAGTTGCCCCGCATCTTTGAAAACAGCAGGATCGACAAGCCGGTGGTCGTCTGCGAGTTCGGCGCCGACGGCAAGGCGGGGGCGCGCGGCGCGCCCGATCAGATGCACACCGAGGAGGGGCAACGCGCCGTCTACGAAAAGCAACTCTCGATCCTGGCGGGCGTCCCCTGCGTCAAGGGCATGAGCCCGTGGATCCTCTTCGATTTCCGTTGCCCCCGCAGGCTCCATGCCATGCAGAATTATTACAACATCAAAGGGTTGCTGTCGGCCGACAAGACCTACAAAAAACCCGCATTCTACACCATGCGGGATTTCTACGCCACCCTGGGGTGACGCCCACGCGGTTGCCGTGGTTGTCGTAACCACCGCATCCCCGAATGGTACATATGGATCCTGCGACGACGCGCAGGATGACGGGGGTGGGATGACGGGGGCAATGGGTCGCCGTAACCACGCCGCGCCACCGCAGGGTGATAAACCGTTCTCGTAGGGCGCGGCATCCGTGACGCGCCGCCATCGTAACCACCGCATCCCCGAATGGTACATATGGATCCTGCGTTCTGCGACTTCGCGCAGAATGACGATAGAAATTGAAGTAGGAGCGCAGGATGACGGGGGTGGGGATGACGTTGTCGTCGCATCCGTAACCGCCGCATCCTGCCGCCCGCAACCGCGCCACCGCCCGCACCCCGCCGCCGTCGTAACCGCCGCATCCCCGAATGGCGCATATGGATCCTGCGACTACCGCGCAGGATGACGGGGGTGGGGATGACGTTGCCGCCGTACCGCCCGCGACCGCATCCTGCCGCCCGCCGCCCACGTGGTTGTCGTCGTCCGTAGGGGCGGCATTTATTCCGCCCGCACCCCACCGCGCCGCCCGTATCCCACCGTCCGTAGGGCGCGGCATCCGTGACGCGCCGCCCACGCGGTTACCGCCGCGCCGCGCCGCCCACGCGGTTACCGCCGCGCCGTTCATCAAGCCCTGTATATCCTGACCGGGCCTAACAGGCCGGAGGTGAGGTTTTCCCCCTCGCGGTCGATGTTGTCCTCGTTCCAGTAGCGGTTCCAGCCCAACGCCATGCCTTCGTCCACCAGCATGTGGCGACGCTCCACCGCCGCCGAATTGGCGATGACCACGGTGATTTCGTTTACGCCGTCTTTCAGCAGGCGCGTGACATCCGCGCGGTACGGCGGCCACAACCGCACGGCGGCCAGATGCCCGTTGACCCACATCTCGGCGCACCCGGTCGGCGATCCGATATCCAGCCAATACCGGCCCTCCTTTTTATCCACAGGGAGGGTCGTTTGATAACGCGCACGCCCGGAAAACCAGGGCAACCCGTGCAGACGCCAGTCCCCGAGCGCGGCCCGAAACGGTTTCACATCTACGCGCACCGGGGCGCGTAGGCCGTCGTCGGGACTGGATGCCTCCACGAGGATGTCCAGGCGGCGCGGTATGTCCTCCGGCACGAGGGCAAGCCCTTCGGCGGGGATAACCACCTCCAAGCCGTCCAGCCGAAAGGAAACTTCATGCGCCGAAGAGCGCCCCGAAACATCCGGATAGGCGACGTAGGCCGTCCCCGCCGGCAGGGTCACGCCATAACAGAGCGTAACCGGGTAGGGGAACCTTTGGCCAAACAGCGGCAAATCCCCCCATGGTAGCAGCGGCGGCCGCCCGCGCACCCAGGCGGGCAGCCAGGCGCCGTCGGGCGCGCCCTGCCAGAAGCCTTTCGCGAGCGCGGCGTGATCAAGTCGATCAATCTCGAACTTGGCATCGGACGTGGTCCAACCTTCGGCGGGCAGGTTGGAAACAATCCACCCGTCGTCGCCGATATGCGTTTTTGCCCCGTCGGCCCAGACAATCTCCCCTTGGAAAAGCAATGAGGTCAAACGATCGCGCGGGAGAATGTCGCAGAATGTGTAGCTCATCTCCCCGGGCGTTTCGATATGTACATGGACGGCTATCAGGTTACTGCCCGCCCGCAGGTAGGGGGCGGCGTCTATCGTCACAGGCTGGCCTGCGCTGAAAGGCTGGCCGGTGCTGTGCATATCGTGCGCATCGGTGACTTCCCGGCCATTGACGTACAGCGTGAAGGCGTTGATGGCGGCGACGCAGAACCGCGCGGCCTCTGGCGTGCCAGCCAGCCACAGCTCTTTCCTGAAGTATAGATCGGTCTCGAACTCCCCGCCGTGCCAGGAGGGGCGGCGCGCCAGCCAGCCGGATCGCCAGAGGCTCAGATGCCGCCCGCAACGCCCCGGTTCCTCATCGGTGTTCCGGATGCGGATGCGTTGTACCATGCCCGACCGCACGCTGTCGGTGAAATCGCATAGGGGGATGTCCAGCGCAGTCCTTCCCACGTCGCCGACAGGTGCGTCGCCGACAGGGGCGCCGTCGGTAGGGGCGTCGTTGTGCGCTTTTCCCAGCGGCAGAAAAAACCATCGGCTGGGGACGTTGATTTGCTCGGCTGAAGATAGACCTATACCGCACGGCGGCATCCCCGCCGAAGCTTCCGTGTCCGCCCCCGGCGTACCCGCCGAAGGTTCCGTGCCCACCCCCGGCGTCCCCGCCGAAGGCTCCGTGACCGCCCCCGGCGTCCCCGCCGAAGCTTCCGTGTCCGCCCCTGGCGTACCCGCCGAAGGCTCCGTGTCCGCCCCCGGCGTCCCCGCCGATGGCTGGGTCGCCTCATGCCCCGCGCCGCACACCAGCCAACAGGCTTGGTCGGCGTGCAGATCGAGCGAAACCGTCACAAAGCCCTCAATCCCCTCTGCCCCTGCCCCTATCCCTGTCCCCTCTATCTCCGCCTTGCCATACCGCACGCCGAACCAATCGCCGCTCTCCGGGTCGAGGCCGGCGACCGGCCCCTCGCCGCGCAGGCGAACTGTGACCATGCGCGAATGGTCGGTACCGTTGGTCAAAAAGTAGCAACTCTTGCTGTCGATAAGCCTGTGGCTGGCGTACAACCCGCGTCGATCGCCCGAAGTCACCAGGACGTCCGTGTCAAAAAGCGCGTGTAGGGTCGCGGGCAAGCGATCCACCGCGCAGACCGCGCAAGCCGGGCAGTCGGAAAAACCCGCCACCGGTCGGCCGCCGGGGCTATAAAACACAACCAAGCCGCCCGCGTCGGCAAACGCCCTTAGGCGGACGCCCTCTTCTTCGGACAGTTCCACGCCCAGCGGCACGGCGATGGCGCGGAAGCGTTGGGCGCCCACGCATAGCCGACCCTCAGACACTTGGGCGCGCAGAAGGCTGTCCGGGTCTATCATGTCGGCGTCGATCTGATTTTCGATCAAGGCGGCCAGGGCATCGTTGAAACTCTCGCACAGTGCGTCGCCGAAGCTGTTCGGCCGGCCGGCTACGGTGTTCTCCTGTACGGCGCGGATGGGGTAATACAGCCCGACCGCCACCACGGGTTGCCCCACCGCGTTCAGGTAGCAGATGCGCGACATGTAGTCGGCGAAGATCTTGAAGTATTTCCAGTAGGGATTCTGGGTAAAGAAGCTGGTTGGCCAATCGGCTTGGGCGCCCTGACGATCGCACTCGTAGTAAAACCCATGCAGGCACAGCATGTTGACGCCCATCGCGCCCAGCGTGTTCACGCCGCGTTTGAACTCCTGCAGGCTGCACCCCCAGCCGGCGCCGCCCATCGCCTCGGACAGGCAGCGCTCCTGGCCATTAGCCCGCGCCACAGACACCGCGTATTTGGGCTCGTGGTACGTGATCGCCCGGGGGAAGCGGTAGCGGTAGTCGTGGCAGTCGGCGCCCGGGACTTGCAGGTGGCGGATCGTGCGGAAGTAATCGCCCTGCCGCGCCGGGTGAAGCGATAGCTCCTCCTCGGTGTGCCCGGTCAGTTGCAGGCGGTTCTCCGCGCACCAGCTGGCGATCTGCTGAAAAAACGCCTCCTCATAGAGGGCCGCGATGGTTCCATAGTAGTCGCGGCGCACTTTCTTGGCATGGCGCCCCTCCCCTTCGATCAAATAGGGGAGGTTGCCCAGCAAATCGTATCCGTTGCGCGCGGCAAAGGCGCCGGGCAGCAGGTCGGACCAAGGCAACGGTGCCCCCGCCATGTAGATCTCGTCGAAAAAGATGCCGGGGATGAGCGTCCCGAAGCTGTCGCCAAAGCGTTTTTTATACGCCTCGTGCGTATATTGCAAAAAGCTGCGTATCGCGGATTTGTTCATGTAGTCCACGTGTTGCGGATAGATGTCCCTGTAAAAAGCTATCACGCGGGCGTTTTCGGGGAAGCTACCCTCGATCGACAGCCGACGGTACCCCTCGCCCACACAAGCGGAATCATTTGTGACCGCAGAGGGTCCTATGTCCCCTATGTCCCCGGCGCATGCGGCGTCCCCGGCGGATCCTATGTCCCCGGCGCATGCGGCGAACGCGGCCAGCGGGCTTTTCTCGTTCCCCCACAACGACGCCTCGGATCGCAGGGATCCCGGTTCGTATATCTTCACCGATAGCCCCTTGGCCATGTTGCGCTCGCCCTCGGCCAGCACGCGCGACGGTTTTTGATGCCCCGATGGGAAGGTGCTGCCCGCCGTGCCGCTCGGCCAGGCGTATTCGTCGTACAGCCATGGGGAAAAACCGAGCCTTTTGGCCTCGTCCACGCATGTGGCGATGGCCTCCCACCAGCCGCCCTCCAAATAGGGGGTCTTGAGGGAAGCCCGCGCGTGCAGGAAGGCGCCATACACGCCCTTGTCTGCCATCTCGCCGATCTGTTGGCGCAGTCGTCCGGGTTCCAGCTTGCCGTTTAGGAACCAAAAGGCCAAGGGGCTAAACGCCCTTGGCGGGTTTTTGATTTTGTCGAGGTCGCCCAAGCGGTTGACCCCCGTGTGGTTGCCGCCTATACTATCGTTGCCCACAGGGTTGCCCTCCCCTCTGTCCCCCTCTACACCTACCAGCGCAAAACCGTACCGATTTCGGTTTCGCCGGCGGTTCGGTCGAAGACCACGGCACTGCCAAAGCCGGTACAGCCGTCCGCCAGGAACACATCGGTGGGGCTGGCGAACTCCTCGTGCGCGACGACCAGCGTGTAGCGATTATCGCCCAGGCGGATATCCAGCGCCTCCACCTGGCTGTCCGCGAAAGCGGCGCCCGTGATCCCGGATCGGACCGGTTGCTTTTCGACGGAGAACGCCGTTCCTTGCCCGATGTCGGACAGGGCAAACACCGTATAGGCGCACACAAATCCCTGGGCGGTGAAATCGGCCTGCAGTGTTTGGTTGGGTTCCCACGTGTTGTAATGCCGGGACATCTTCGTGTCGATGATCTTCGTTTGCCGATCCGGGTTGGCCAGGCGGACGGTAGCCGCCGCATTTTTGCCCCGGTATATAAACCCCGGCCCGTCGGAGGCCAAGGATCCCAGGGCGTCGAAATGGAAAAACTGCCGATAGGCGTGTGATCCAAGGCCGTAAAACTCGTCGGCTACGATCAGGAGATCCGGCTTCAACCAAATCAGCCGCCGGTTGCTATACACGCCGCCCGACGGCAGTGTCATATAGCCAAGATGCCCGCCCTCGGCGTAGCCGTACCGCCCGTCGGAGAAGAAATGCTGCCCCAAGGCCCGGCTCAGGGGGGCGCATGCCCAGCTGTCCCGGCAGACATAAAGCCCCACCCCATCGATCATGACGGTGTTGTGGGCTTCCATCTCTTTAAACTCGACGCGCCCGGGGCCGAACACATAGCTGTGGCGCCCGGCGTCCACCAAGATGTCCTCCCCCCGGGAAAACAGGTCGAAGTGCAGTTGGTCGGCATGCCCATGGCCCGCGCCCAGCGGCCCCGCGTGGAAGTGGAGGTATGTGTCTGATGCCCCCCAGCCCGATCGCAGGTAAAAGTTGCCGCTGTCAAAGAAAGCGCGGTCAGTTTCTTCCGGAATTGTCGCGGCGCGCGACCGGCAGGCATCGAGGCCGGATTCCCCGATGTCCCAGGCTGTGTCGAAACAGGGATTGCCGGCGGCGGCGCCGCCGCCGCTTCCGCCGCCACTTCCGGCGCCACTTCCTCCACCGAAAACCAGCCGCCCGTCGTCAAAGAGCAGTGCGCCCATCGTGAGCAGGCGCCGCCAGTCGATGTCGTCGCTGTCGCCCATGCACAGCGCGTGGCAGTCCGGCTTGGCGGCGTATAGGCTGTAAAGGCACATCCCTTGCGTGCATGCGGCAAAGCCTTCGGGCAGTGGGATACCGTTGCGTCGGGCCAGCAGGGCCACATTCAAGAAGCAACGCAACACCTCGTTGTGGTACAGGGAACTCTGCTCCCAGTGCGTCCCGTCGCGATAGACCTGCATCCGCGCCTCCAGGCCCAGCCGCCGCAACGCCTCCGACGTCCATGCGCGGGTCGCGCCGTCCTGGGGCATCATGACCCCGGCTAAAAACAAGCCATGGTTTTCCAGTACGCCCCAATTGCTCATCAGGTGGTAGCTGTCCCACACCTCCATGAGAAACGCGGCGTGCTCGGCCACGCTTTGGGCGAACAGGGACATGACCTCGTCGGTGAGGCTGGGGCTACCCTCGAAACAGCGCGCGGCTTTGAGCCAGTTCTCCAGCCGAAGGCCGACTTCGATGCTGCGCCAGGCGGCGGCGTAGGCGGGATCGTCCCGCCTTACGGTGGTTATCCAGTGGGTGAGCTGGCTGACAAAGGCGACCGCGTATTTTTCTTTGCGGGTGAGGGCATACGCCTGTCCCAGCGTGAGCCAGAAGCGCATCCGGTTGAATGCGTACACCCATTCCGGATCGTCTTCGGGTTGGTGCAACCAGTCGATGTCCCCGTCAAAGCACACCGGGATGTGGGTGCGCTCCAGATCCCAATGCATATTGAACAAAAAACGTTGGTCGGCAATGTCGTCGGCCGTCGCGATCACTTGCGCCGCCTCTTCGGGGTAAAACGCCCGGACGTAGTCAGCCACGGCGGAGGGATCGTCAAAGAAGAAGCGTCGGCCCGGCTGATGAAAGAAATCCTGTTTTGTCAATTTTGTCACAAAAACACCTGCCATTTCCTTATATCCCCAACCTACGCTTCGCTTAGAGGTGGGGGTCTTGCCGCAGGCAAACTGGGATAAGACCCCCGCCTCTTTAGGCGGAATAACTTCATGTGGAGTGCAATCTCCATTAAGAAACCGGATGTATTACGACTTGAAGAAGTCGTAATACGGAGTTGAGTGTTGGGCGCCTACCAATAGGAATCCCAATCGGCGCTCAGGCGGGTGAGCGCCTCCATGTAGAAATAGTCCCCCCAGGATGTGCATTCGTCCACGCCCTCCGGCGTGCAGGTGTTGTAGGGGGATTTTTTGCTGTAGGTGCCGTGCAGGAGAAGCCCGTCCGACACGGCGGGGTCGCGGACGGCATACCGGTCGATGAGGGACTTGACCATGCAGGAGGCCAAGCGGGCATACGAGACGGACGCCTCCGGGGTGGCGGCGAACCGCGCCATTTCCAACAATCCGCAGGCTGTGATGGCGGCGCTGGAGGAGTCCCTGGGTTCTTCCGTGCCAGAGGTGAAGATCATGTCCCAATAGGGCGTGAGATCTTCGGGCAAGCGGGAGAGATAGAAAGCCAGCGCGTTTTCGAAGGCGGCCACTAAGGCGGGATCGCGGGTATGGCGGAAAAGGAAAGCCGCGCCGCAGATGGCCCAAGCCTGCCCCCGCGCCCATGCCGAATCATCGCGGTAGCCTTGGCAGGTGGCGCCGCGCAACATGCCGCCCGTTTGGCTGTCCATAAAGACCGTGTGGAAGGTGGATCCGTCCGCCCGGAAGGAGTGGGCCAGACAGGTGGCGATGTGCTCTCGCGCCCGGGCGCGGTAGCGACCCTCGCCGGGTTCGCCAGTCTCGTTGGCGGCCCAAAACAGTAGCGGGAGGTTGAGCAGGCAGTCTATGATGTACCGGTAATTATCCGGCGCGCCCAATTGTCCCCAAGCTTGAAAGAACCCGCCTATCGGCTGAAAACGGCGCATCAGCTGGTCGGCAGCCAGAAGGGCCGCCCTGCGGGCCTTTTCGCTGCCCGTCAGTTTCCAGGCGGACACGCAGGACGGGCTGTACAGGAAGCCCATATCGTGATGATCTACCTCGATTTTGTCCTCGATGCGAGACAGAAAGCTATCGACCAGCGCGAGGCCGGCCTCCCGAAAGGCATTGTTGCCGGTGCGTTCATAGGCCAGCCAGATCTCGCCCGGCCAAAAGCCGCAGGTCCACTGCACGTTGTCGCAGGCGGGGTAGAAGTTGTTCACGCTGGAATGGTTCTGGCATCGGCCGGCAAATCTGGGCAGGCTGCGCATGACCTGCTCCGCGCAAAAATCCAGCGCACGGCCGACTTCGTCCGGCGTGGCGGCCGGCTTGTCCAAAAACAACTCGCCCAAAAACAGATCGCCCATGGCGGAGCCTCCTTTCGATCCATAGAGCCATTATCCCTCCACTTCACTCAACATTATAAACCAATTTGCATTATTAAGCAATGGCAGGGGTACTATTTTAGCAACTGAATGACCAACAACGCAATTCAAATCCGTTTTACGACTTCTTCAAGTCGTAAAACATCCGGTTTCTTAATGGAGATTGCACTCCACCTGAAGTTATTCCGCCTAAAGAGGCGGGGGTCTTAACCCAGCTTGCCTTCGGCA
>WRCJ01000060.1 GCA_009784085.1 Oscillospiraceae bacterium
CTCATAAATGAGAATATGCGCCCCGTGAAATTCCTCAACGATCTACGTTTTTTGTTGACAAAGTATCTTCCCAACAGGCTCATTTCATGGTAGAATCTGAAGTAGGATACCACGTAGGATACCCGGGCGCGGGTTCCTTGCCCCTTATCTGGACGCGGTTCCCCTAGATTCCCCTAACCGGTTTCTCAAAGCGGTTCCTTTATGTTGTATGAGGAGGAGAAAAATTATGGGCAGTCCCATCACGCTATTTGGCATTGAAATGGATCCCAACAGGGCGGCTTTCACGATATTTGGCCGCGAAATACACTGGTACGGTATAATCATTGCGGTGGCCTTCCTGGTGGCGGCCTTCTACGTGACCCGCCGCGCCCCGAAAGTGGGCATCAGCGGGGACGATGTCATCGACGCCTTGCTGTTTGCCGTGCCGGTCGCCATTATTTTCTCTCGGGTGTACTATGTCCTGTTTAATTTGCAAGAATTTTCGGATCCCAGCAAGAGCATCTGGGCGATTTGGGACGGCGGTATCGCGATCTACGGCGCGATCATCGGAGGGGTATTGACGGTGTTCGTCTTCAGCCGGTTGAAGAAAAAGCGCAAAGTCGATTTCCCGGCCTTCATGGACGTTTTGGTCCCCGGCCTGTTCATCGGCCAGTGCATCGGGCGCTGGGGCAACTTCATCAACCGGGAAGTCTACGGGACGGTGACGGATTTGCCGTGGAAGATGACGCTCGAGGGAAAGAGCGTGCATCCCACGTTCCTCTACGAGTCGCTGTGGTGCCTGGTCGGGTTTTTGGCCTTGCATTTCCTGTTTAAGAAACGCAGGTTCAACGGGCAGATTACGCTGATGTACGCGGCCTGGTACGGCTTGGGGCGCGCCTTCTTCGAAGGGCTTCGCGAAAAAGAATACAGCCTGTACATTGGGAGCACCGATATTCGCGTCTCACAGCTGTTGAGCGTTTTGATTTTCGTCGCCGCGATGGCTTTGCTGGCCTACCACCTGCTGTATAAGAAACACGATCCAGCCGTGGAATTGCTGGCGCCGCTGCCGCCCAGAGTGAAGGGGAAGGGGTCGGGAACCCCGGTGGCGACGGAAGACGGTGAGCCGAAAGACGCCGACGGGGGCGAGGCGAAGGTTGCCGAGGCGAAGGCCGCCGACGTTGCCAGCGAGGATGGCGACGATGGCGAAGCCGAAGCGGCGGACGATGGCGAAGCCGAGGCAGTGTTCGATGGCGAAGCCAAAGCCAAAGCCAAAGCGGACAAACCAGACAAAGCCAAAGCGGCGGACAAAGCCGAAGAATCATCTGGGGAGGACAAAACCGAATGACATTGTTGGACGGCAAGCAGACCGCCAAAAAACACAAGGAACGCATCGCGCAAGAGGTATGCGCGCTGAAAGAGAAAGGGATCACGCCCGGTTTGGCCGTCGTCATCGTGGGGGACGATCCGGCATCCCGTGTATATGTGAACAACAAAAAGAGGGACTGCGCCCAGTGCGGCGTCTATTCCGAGGAACATGCCCTGCCGGCCGAGACGACCCAGGAGCAATTGCTCGCGCTCATCAGCCGCTTAAATCACAACGCGGACATCCATGGCATTTTGGTGCAATTGCCGCTGCCATCCCACCTGGATGAGCAGGACGTGTTGCTGGCCATCGACCCGCAGAAAGACGTGGACGCCTTCCATCCGTTCAATGTAGGCCGCATTATGATAGGCGATTACGATCTTCTGCCCTGCACGCCTGCCGGCATCATGGCATTGTTGGACGAATACGGCGTGGCGATATCGGGGCGCGAGTGCGTCGTCGTCGGGCGTTCCAATATCGTGGGCAAACCGCAAGCCATGCTGCTGTTGCATCGCCATGGGACGGTCACGTTGTGCCATTCGCGCACGAAAGACCTGGGGGAAGTCACCCGCCGGGCCGACATCCTTGTCGCCGCCGTCGGGCGGGAGGGCCTCATTACAGGGGATATGATCAAAGAGGGGGCTGTGGTCATCGACGTAGCCATGAATAAAAACGCGGCCGGCAAGCTGGTCGGGGACGTCGTCTTCGAGGAAGCGGCGGAAAAGGCATCCTTCATCACCCCGGTCCCCGGCGGCGTAGGTCCCATGACCCGCGTTATGTTGCTGCGCAACACGCTCACGGCGGCGCAGAAGGTGATAGGCGCGGAGGTTGGAAACTAAATGAACTACAAAACGGATATAGAAATCGCGCGGGCGTCGTCGCCGTTGCCCATCTCTGAGATTGCCGGCGCCCTCGGTATCGATACAGCCGACTGGGCGCCGTACGGCAGGTATAAGGCCAAATTGGACGGCGGCCTGCTGAACAAACGGCAGGGCGGGCCGGACGGACGTTTGATTTTGGTAACCGCCATCTCGCCCACGCCGGCCGGCGAGGGCAAGACCACCACCAGCGTGGGCCTGGCCGACGCGATGGCGCGGTTGGGCAAGCGCGTGATGCTGGCCCTGCGCGAGCCGTCCTTGGGGCCGGTGTTTGGCATGAAGGGCGGCGCGGCGGGCGGCGGGTATGCCCAGCTGTTGCCCATGGAGGAACTCAACCTGCATTTCACCGGCGACATCCACGCGGTGACGACGGCCAACAACCTGCTCTCGGCTGTCATCGACAACCATTTGCAACAGGGCAACGCCTTGGGGCTGGACCCGCGCAAAATCACCTGGCGGCGTTGCCTGGACATGAACGACAGGGTCTTGCGCCACGTGGTGGTGGGGCTGGGCGGGACGCCATGCGGCGTGCCGCGGGAGGATGCCTTCGATATCAGCGCCGCCTCCGAGGTGATGGCGGTGCTGTGCCTTGCCCAATCCCGGCGCGACCTCAAGGAGCGGCTGGCGCGCCTGATTGTGGGGCAGGCCAGGGACGGGCGGTTCGTGACCTGCGGCGACCTGAAAACCGAGGGCGCCATGGCCGCGCTCTTGGACGACGCCTTACAGCCCAATCTGGTACAGACGCTGGAACACACGCCCGCCCTCGTCCACGGCGGGCCGTTCGCCAACATTGCCCACGGTTGCAACAGCGTCGTCGCCACGCGCCTGGCGCTCAAATTGGCCGACTACGTGGTGACGGAAGCCGGCTTCGGCGCCGATTTGGGCGCCGAGAAGTTTTTCGACATCAAATGCCGCCAGGCCGGCCTCACGCCGTCGATCTGTGTGGCGGTAGCCTCGTTGCGGGCACTCAAATGCCACGGCGGGGCGGTCAAGGGGCGTTATGGGGAGGCCAATCAACAGGCGTTGGAGGGTGGCGTTTCCAACCTGCTGGCCCATGTGGAGAATATCCAAGGGCGTTTCGGCCTGCCGGTGGTGGTCGCGCTCAACGCCTTCCCAGGCGATCCGGACAGCGAAAGAGCCTGGTTGCTGGAGTATTGCGCGCAAAAAGGCATCCCGGCGGCGCCTTCCGACGTGTGGGCGAAAGGCGGCGCGGGCGGCGAGGCGTTGGCGCGGCAAGTGCTGGCCAATCTCCCGGATCGGCCTTCCTTCCGGTTTGCCTACCCCGATGCGTTGCCGCTTAGGGAAAAGATCGAAACCATCGTCAGGGAGATTTACGGCGGCGACGGCGTCCATTTCTGGCCGGCAGCCGCAAAAATGTTAAGCATGCTGGAAGGCGCCGGGTACGGGCATCTGCCCGTGTGCATGGCCAAGACGCAATACTCCCTGTCCGACGACCCGAAGAAGCTGGGGCGCCCCAGCGGCTTTACCGTGGATATCAAAAACGTCCGCTTGTCGGCAGGCGCGGGGTTCGTCGTCGCCTACGCCGGGGATGTCATGACCATGCCGGGCCTGCCCCGGGTGCCTGCCGCCGAGGGCATCGACATCGACCAAGACGGCGTGATCAGCGGGTTATTTTGATATGTCGTATCGGGAAGCTCCCCCCCTATGCCTGATGATTGTGGGCGACGGCATGGCCGATACGCCGCTGGCGGCGTTGGGCGGCAAGACGCCGTTGCAAAGCGTGCGGTATCCGCATATGGCGCGGCTCGCCGGGCAATCCGGCGTACGCATGGCAAGCACGACCCCGGAGGGGTTCCCCGCCGGGACCGAGACCGCCATGCCGCTCCTCATAGGCTATGGCACGGAGGTGCTGACCGGGCGCGGCCCGGTGGAGGCAGCCGGCATGGGCGTAGTGCTACCCGCCGGGCAGTTTGCCATGCGCGTCAACTTGGTGCGCATGGATGCACATGACGCCCTGACCGAGGCATGCCCCGAGTTGAGCGACGCCGAAGGGCTAGCCGCCGGCAACAAGCTGGCCGCCGACGGCGAAATCCAAGATATCCTGGGGAAAGTAGGATGGACGTTGCATCCCCAACCCGATTTTCGGCAACTCGTCACCGGCCCCGGCGAGAGCGTGCCGGACGGCATGACGCCCCCGCATCAGGTGCTGGGGGCCGCGCTGTCCCAGTATCTCCCGGCCCACGACACCGTGGCGGCCTTCATGCGCCGGGGGCGCGGCGTGTTGCGCGGCGATGGTTTGGGCGCGTGGCCCTGGGGGGCGGGCCTGGTGCCCCGCTATGAACCGTTCGCGGCCAAGTATGGGCGGCGCGGCGCGGTGATATCGGCGGTACCGGTGGTGCGCGGCATGGCCCGCCTGGCCGGGATGGACGCGCCCGAAGTGCCGGGGGCTACCGGCACGTTACATACCAACTGGCGGGGCAAAGCCGACGCTGTCTTAGCCGCCGCCTTGGCCGGCTATGGGTTTGTCATGTTGCATGTCGAGGCGCCGGATGATTGTAGCCATGCGCTCGATTTGCAGGGGAAACAGCAGGCCATCGCGCTGTTGGACGAGGCCATCGGGTGGTTGCGGCAAGGCTTGGCGGGACATCCGTACCGGATGGTTTTGCTACCCGACCACGTCACATCCACCGATACGGGCCGCCACGGGGCGCAACCGGTGCCGTGGTGCGTCTTCGACAGCCGGTCGCCCGAAGGCTGTCCGACGCGATATGCCGAGCGTGGCGACGTCCCCGTCGAACCGTATACGGCGCCGTTGCGGGTTTTGCTGGGGTTGCAGGATTGATGACGCGGGTTCCTCATTTACCCGTGTCGCCCGTATCGTCCGCCCCGCCCGCGACCCAACGCCCCCATGCTATGGCGCGTCGCCTGGCAACAGGGTTTTCATAACGCCGTCGAAGATCGTTTCGGCGTTCTCCGAGAAATATTTGCACATTTGGCTGGCCTTTTCCCGGGAACCGCAAACCACTTCGATACGCAGGATGGGATCGAGGCCGTCGGTCAGGGCCAGCCGGACCATATGCTCCCCCTCCCGCATCCAAACTTCGGTTTTCACGCGCGACTGCAGGCGCATACGGCTTAGCACCCGGAGCGCGTTTTCCTGCCCCGCGCGGCGCAAGGCGACCGGTAGCGCGCGCTCGACCGGCAATAGGGTTTCGAACCCGCGCGGGGACAGCGTGTAGACGTCGCGTCCCTTGGAATCCTTCTCCACGAGCAAGAGGCCGGAGTTGGCCAGTTCCTCCACGCCTTGGCAAAATAGGAAGTAATTCATATTGTCGTCGATGAGCGTCGCTTCGCCCATTTCATCCAGCGCAATCGGATCCGGGATATGGCGCATGATAAACAAGAGGAAGATCTTCATCTCGGTCAACTCGCCATTAAAGCCATACCGGGGCATGCAATGCACCGCCTGTCTGTTAAGATATGATTCTATTATACGATTTTTCCCAAAAAGAATCAATAAAGTTTTGATTGCATTTCCCTATAGTGTTCTGGTATAATAGTCTTTATGTTACAGATCTCAACGGCAACGGCAACGGCGATGGCAACGGCAACGGCGATGGCAACGGCAACGGCGATGGCGATGGCGCGGGTAACCATCCTGGCCGGCCACTACGGTAGCGGCAAGACCAACTTGGCCGTGAACTTGTCGCTAGCCCTGCGCCGGAAGCGCCCGCGGGTGGCTATCGCCGACCTGGATATTGTGAACCCCTACTACCGCACTATGGACGCGAAAGACTGGCTCATGGGCGCCGGTATCGATGTGATAGCTTCGTCCCTGGCCTTGTCCAACTTGGACGCGCCGTCCCTCAACGCGGCGGCGGCGCGTATTTTTGACGATCCCGGCCTATCTGCCATCGCGGATGTCGGCGGCGACGACCGGGGCGCGTTGGCTTTAGGGCGTTATGCCGCGAGGCTGGGGGCGCCGGACTGCCGGATCCTGTTTGTGTTCAACCCCTATCGGCCGCGCACGGCGACAGCCGGCGACGCGCTGGCCGTGTTGCGGGAGATCGAAGCCGCCGGGCATTTTGCCTTCACCGGCATTGCCAACAACGCCAACCTAGGCCCTATCACGACAGCCGGGGACGTATTGGCATCCCTGCCCGTGGCGGGCGAGCTGTCTCGCCTGAGCGGGTTGCCGATTGCCTTGACGTCGCTGAAGAGCGATTTGGCGCCCGCGCTGGAGGGCAAGGCCGATAACATTTTCCCGATGGAAATCATCAAAAAGCCGGAATGGATCATCTAATCTAGTCTCAATCTATACCATGATACCATGATGCCATGATTACCATGATTCCATTTTCCGCATTGGCGAAGGAGGGCACCCCCCCATGTCCAAAGTGACATTCGACGCCGACCGTTGCAAGGGCTGTTTGCTATGCCAGGCCGCCTGCCCCAAAAAGATCATCTCGCAAGACGGCGATACGTTCAACGCGCTCGGTTTTCACCCCGCCACCATCACCGACAGCGCCGCCTGTATCGCCTGCGCCTTTTGCGCGCTCATGTGTCCCGATTGTGTTATCACCGTGGAAAGGGGCGAATAAAGTGGCGAATAAAGTGGAAAAGGTCCTCATGAAAGGCAACGAAGCCGTCGCCGAGGCGGCCATACGGGCCGGGTGCCGACATTTCTTCGGCTATCCCATCACGCCCCAGACCGAAGTGGCGGCCTATATGTCCCGTCGCATGCCCAAGGAAGGCGGGCTGTACCTGCAAGCCGAAAGCGAAATCGGCGCGATCAACATGGTGATGGGGGCGTCGGCGGCCGGCGCGCGGGCGATGACGTCCAGCTCCAGCCCCGGTATCGCGCTCAAGAGCGAGGGGCTGTCCTATATGGCCGGTTGCGACTTGCCGGGCGTGCTGGTTAATATCCAGCGCGGCGGCCCCGGTTTGGGCGGCATACAGCCCTCCCAAGCCGACTATTTTCAAACCACAAAAGGCGTGGGGCATGGCGATTTCCATATCATCGCGCTGGCGCCCAACACGATCCAGGAGATGGTGGACTTGACCGTGCTCGCGTTCGATTTGGCCGACCGCTACCGCGTGGTGTCCATGGTCTTGGCCGATGGCATCCTGGGCCAGATGATGGAGCCGGTCGTCTTGCCCGAGTACGCCCCCGACGCGCAGGACGTTTCCAAAGGCTGGGCGGTGGGCGGAACCGGCGGGAAGCGGAAGCGCAACATCATCAATTCGCTGTATCTCGACCCGGAGGAACTGGAAACGATGAATTTCCAGCGTTACGAGCGGTACGCGCAGATCGGGCGGGATGAACAGCGATGGGAATCCTATTTGCTGGACGACGCCGATATCGTCGTCGCGGCCTATGGCGCCTCGGCCCGCGTGGCCAAGAACGCCATCTTGGAAGCCCGGGCGCAGGGGATCAAGGCGGGCCTGTTGCGCCCCATTACGCTGTGGCCTTTCCCCAAGACCGCCTTCGCGGCGGCGGCCGACAAGGCCCGCGCCTTTGTCACGGCGGAGATGAGCATGGGGCAGATGATAGAAGACGTGGAGCTGGCCATCCGTTGCCGGCGCCCCGTGTACCTCAGCAACCGCGTCGGCGGCATGGTACCCACGCCGACGGATATCTTATCGGTGATACAGAAGGCCAACGCGGGCCACGACCAATGAGGGGCCGATGAAAGCCAACAAAGCCAATGGAGGTGACAATCCATGAAAACTGTTTTTGCGAAGACCCCGATGCTGACCGACAACGTCATGCACTATTGCCCGGGATGCACCCATGGCATCATCCACCGGCTGGTGGGCGAGGCCATCGTGGAGCTGGGCGCCGCCGAGAGGGCCGTGGGCGTGGCGCCGGTGGGTTGCGCGGTGCTGGCGTACAATTACTTCAATTGCGACATGGTGCAGGCGTCCCATGGCCGCGCCCCCGCCGTGGCGACCGGCATCAAGCGCGTCAGGCCCGACGCCGCGGTGTTCACCTACCAGGGCGACGGGGACTTGGCCGCCATCGGCACCGCCGAAACCATCCACGCCGCCGCCAGGGGCGAGAATATCACGGTGATCTTTGTCAACAATGCCATCTATGGGATGACCGGCGGCCAGATGGCCCCCACCACGATGCCGGGCCAGGTCACGCAGACATCCCCCTATGGCCGGGACGCGTCGGTGGCCGGGATGCCCCTCAAGGTGTGCGAGATGCTGGCGACCCTCGACGGCGCGGCCTATATCGAGCGGGTGTCCGTGGATAGCGTCAAGAATATCCGCGCCGCGAAAAAGGCCATCCTGCGCGCGTTTTCCTGCCAGATCGCGGGGGCGGGCTTTTCCATGGTCGAGGTGCTGTCCACCTGCCCCACCAACTGGGGCCTGGATCCTGTCGGGTCTTTGGGCTGGTTGCGGGACAACATGATCCCGTACTACCCCTTGGGCATCTATAAAAACAGTCAAGGCGATTAAAAGCGATTAATAGTACCTTGGGATATGAGTACCTGAGTACCTTGGGACGGGGGTTGCGACTTTACTATGAATACCAATATTCTGATTGCCGGGTTTGGCGGGCAGGGCATCCTGTTTGCCGGTAGGCTGTTGGTCTATGCCGGGATGCTATCCGATCAGGAGATCTCCTGGCTTCCCTCCTACGGCCCCGAAATGCGCGGGGGCACGGCCAATTGTAGCGTGATTATGGGGGACAGCCCCGTGGGTTCGCCCGTTGTGGACAAGCCGGACGTGCTGATCGCCATGAACTTGCCCTCGCTGGACAAGTTCGAGCCTGCGGTCGTCCCGGGCGGCCATATGTTCATCGACAGCGCCCTGATTGCCCGGCCTGCGGCCCGCGACGACGTGGTCTGCCATTATGTGCCGGCCACGCGCATCGCCGACGAAAACGGCGTGCCGGGCCTGGCCAATATGGTCATGTTGGGTAGCGTCGTCGCCGTGCTTGGCTTTGTCCCGGAGGGCGTCCTGTCCCAAGCCATGAAAAAAGTGATTCCCGAGCGGAAAATTGAAATGTTTGGTAGGAATATGAAGGCGTTGACCATTGGATTGCATGGGGACTACGAGGGGGGCTGACATCCATGTATGGGCATCATCACCATGGGCA
>WRCJ01000061.1 GCA_009784085.1 Oscillospiraceae bacterium
AGCAGACGATCGTCTTTGTCGCCAAGATCCTGTCGGTCTTTTCGGCCCTCATCCTGTTTGGCCCCTGGATGCTCACCCGCCTGCAAGAATTCACCTTGCGCGTATACGGGTATATCCTGACATTACTGCGATGACTGCGATGACGGATATGGGTTTGGATATGGGCATGGGTCTGGATAATGTCATCCTCTGGGTGGCGCAGTTCGCGCTCATCCTCATCCGCATGACGGGGCTGTTCCTGCTCTCGCCGGTTTGGGGCAGGGCCAATGTCCCCGCCCGGCTCAAGATAGGCTTTGCGGTAGTCTTGACAGTTATCCTGATCAACTTCAACCCCCCCGGCGACGTGTTGCAAACCAGCCTGGCCGGCTATGCGCTACTCTGTATCGGCGAACTCATCGTCGGCTTGACCCTGGGCTTTGTGACCACCATCTTTTTCGGCATTGTCTTCACCGCCGGGCAAATCATCGACATGCAAACCGGCTTCGGCATGGTCCAGGTGTACGATGTACAGCAAAACATCCAGATCCCCATCGTCGGCAACCTGCTCAACCTGATCATCCTGCTATGCGTGATACTATCCGGCGGGCATCTCAAACTGGTGGAGATCCTCTTTCGCACCTTCGAGGCGTTGCCTGTCGGGCAATTGGTTTTGGACGAGCGTCTGCCCGCCGTCATGCTGGAAGGCTTTACGCGCACCTTTGTGCTGGCGGTCCAGGTGGCCATGCCGGTCATCGCCTCCGGCTTGCTCGCCGAAATCTCTTTGGGCATCGTGGTGCGCACCGCGCCCCAGATGAACGTGTTTGTCATCGGCATCCCCATCAAGATCATCATCGGCCTGGTCATGCTACTTCTCATCGTACCCATGTTCGTCAATATGACCGGCCCCATTTTCGACGAAATGTTCCAATTTATCGACAAAGCATTCCTCGCAATACAGCCGTAGATACGCCATTCATGGCGTATTCCATATGGCGAATTCTATAACGAGGAGGGCGACCTTTGCCAGCGGGTTCTTCTGGGGAAAAGACAGAAAAGGCCACGCCCAAGAGACGAGAGGACGCGCGCAAGAAGGGGCAGGTGCTCAAAAGCACCGAGGTCAACACCGCCGTCACGATGGCGGCTATGTTCGGGGCGTTGGCCCTGTTCGGGGCGGGCGTCGTGCGCGGCATCCTGGAACTGCTGACCTACTACCTCTCCACGCAACTGGATAGCGAGCTGACCGGATTGACCATCCCCGCCCTCATCAACGACGCGATCGGGCGCATGTTCGGCGCCATGTGGCCCCTGCTACTCGTCGCGGTGCTGGCGGGCGTAGCCGTCAACCTGCTCCAGGTGGGGTTCTTCGCCTCGGGGGAGCTCCTCCGGCCCAAATTCAGCAGGATCAGCCCCGCGAAGGGCTTGAAACGCATCTTTTCCCTGCGATCCATCGTCGAGATGCTCAAGGCCGTCCTCAAGATATCCATCGTCACCTATGTGGTGTATTCGGAATACATGGATCGCTTCGGGGCATTCCCCCATATGATGGCCTACGACGTGGCGACCTCCACCCAGGCTATCTTCGACATGTGCCTGTCCGTGGCCTTCAAGGCGGCGGCGGCCTTGGCGGCCATCGGGGTGGCCGACTATCTGTACCAGTGGTATGACTACGAGAAAAACCTGCGCATGACCAAGCAGGAGGTCAAAGACGAGTACAAGATGGTGGAAGGGGACCCGCAGATCAAAGGGAAAATCAAGCGGCGCCAGCGGGAAATGGCGGCCCTGCGCATGATGCAGGCGGTCCCCGAGGCGGATGTGGTCGTCACGAACCCCACCCATTACGCGGTGGCCCTGAAATACGACGACAAGGCGTCCCCCGCGCCGGTGGTCATCGCCAAGGGGAAGGATCTCCTGGCCGGGCGCATCAAAGAGCGCGCCCGCGAGGCGAAAGTGGAGATCGTGGAAAACAAGCCCGTGGCCCAGGCACTCTACCTGACGGTGGAGGTGGGCCGCCAGATCCCCGAGGAGCTCTACCAAGCGGTAGCGGAGATCCTAGCCTATGTATATAACCTGAGGAAACAGGGAGGTGCGGTGCCCTTTGCGTAAGGTTGGTTTCGGCGATATCGCCGTCTCCCTGCTGATCGTCGTCGTGGTCTTGCTCATCATCATCCCGTTGCCTCCCGGCATGGTGGATGTCCTCATCACCATCAGTTTGGCGGCGGCCGTCATCATCCTGCTCATCGCCCTCGGCGCCCGGGAAACGCTGGACTTCTCCACCTTCCCCTCGCTACTGCTCATCACGACGATTTTCCGAATCGCCATCAGCATCTCCACCACCCGGCTTATCCTGGGCAATCGCGGCGACGCGGGCAATATGGTGCGCACCTTCGGCAACTATGTGGCCGGCGGGGATCTGGTCGTGGGCGTCGTCATCTTCCTCATCATCTTCCTGGTGCAATTCCTGGTCATTGTAAAAGGCTCCGAGCGCGTGGCCGAAGTGGCCGCCCGCTTCACGCTGGACGCCATGCCCGGCAAGCAAATGGCCATCGACGCCGACCTGAACTCCGGCCTCATCGACGAGGGGGAGGCCAGGACCCGCCGCATCAAGATACAGCGCGAGGCGGATTTCTATGGATCCATGGACGGCGCGTCCAAGTTCGTCAAGGGCGACGCCATCATGGGGATCATCATGACCTTGATCAATATCGTCGGCGGCATCCTCATCGAGGTCATGTCGGGCGGCGACGCGGGGTCGGCGGTGCCTGTCTATGTCATCGCCACCATCGGCAACGGCTTGGCCAGCCAAGTCCCCGCCTTCCTGATCTCCACCGCCACCGGCATCATCGTCACCAAAGCCAACTCGGACTCCTCGATGGGCACGGATATGACCCGCCAGCTCTCCCAGCAACCGGCCGTCCTGATGATGACCGGCGCGGTCGTTTTCGTCATCAGCCTACTACCGGGCATGCCGAAAGCCTTCATGTGGCTCATCGCCGCCTGCCTGCTGATCTTGGGCCTCATACAGCGTCGCCGCGCCGCCCAGCGCGAGGAACAACCCAGCCGGGAGGAAGAGGTGGAGCTGGCCGCCGAGGAGGTCAGGAAGCCGGAAAACGTCGTCACGCTACTCTCGGTCGATCCCATCGAGCTGGAATTCGGCTACGGCATCATCCCCTTGGCCGACGCCTCCCAGGGCGGCGACCTGCTCGACCGGGTGGTCATGATCCGGCGCCAATGCGCGATCGACCTGGGGATGATCGTGCCGGTCATCCGCCTGCGGGACAATATCCAGTACGCCGCCTCCGAGTATGTGATCAAGATCAAAGGCAACGAGGTGGCCCAGGGATCGATTATGCTGGATCACTATCTCACGATGAACCCGGGGGACGTGACCGAGGAGATCGACGGCATCGATACGGTGGAGCCGGCCTTCGGGCTGTCGGCCAAATGGATTTCCGCCGCCGAGCGCGAGAAGGCCGAACTGCTGGGCTACACGCTGGTGGATCCCCCATCGGTCATCGCCACGCACCTCACCGAGGTCCTGCGCCGGCACGCCGACGAACTCCTCAGCCGCCAGCAGGTGCAGGTGATCATCGACAACCTCCGGCAACAACAGCCGGCCCTTGTGGAGGAAGTGGTGCCCAAGCTGTTTTCGCTGGGCGAGTTGCAAAAGGTGCTGGGCAACCTGTTGCGCGAGGGTGTATCCATCCGGGATATGGCTACGATTTTGGAGGTCATGGGCGATTACGGCGCCACGACGCGGGATATCGACATGCTGACAGAATACGTGCGCCAAGGGCTCCGGCGGTCCATCACCAAGCGGTTCGTCCCCACCGGGGAGCTTCACGCGATAACGCTGGATCCCGAGCTGGAGCACACCATCCTGGAGAACATACGGCAGACCGAGCATGGCCGGTATGTGTCCCTGGAAAACAACGTGATCCAAAGGATCTTCGACAGCCTCAAGGCCGCGGCGCGACGCTTGGGCGACCTGGGGTTTACCTCGGTGGTCCTGACCGCGCCGGTCGTGCGGACGCATTTTAAGAGAATGACGGAAGGCATCGTCCCCGATCTGGTTGTGCTATCCTACAACGAGATCGAGCGGGACGTGAACATCCAGGTGGATGGGGTGGTGGGGCTTTGAACGTCAAGAGGTATATCGCGGAAGACGTAGCGGAGGCAATGAACAAGGTGCGCGACGAGCTGGGGAGCGACGCCTACCTGCTCAACACGCGCAAGATCCGCCGACCCGGGTTCGCGGGCTTGTTCCGCCATCCGCTGGTCGAGGTGGTGGCCGCCTACGATGCCCCACCCGCGCCCGCGCCCGCGCCGGTACCCACGGCGCCGGTGCCGATGCCGGCGACGCCCTCCCCCTCCCTGTTTCCACCTACACCGTTGTCGGTCTCACCGCCCCCCCAGGTGCCCCAGGTACCCCAGGTACACCTGTACCCGCACCCCCCCTACCCCCCTCAGTCCCCCCTGGTTCCCCAGTACGCACCGGGTCCGGACGCGGATAAAATCCTGCGCATGGAAAACAAACTCGACAGCATCTCGGCCTCGCTGGGCGCCATCGTCAACAAGATACAGAACCAGGACGGCGATTCGAAGGACGGCGGCTTGCCAGGAAGCTTCCCCTTCGAGGTCGAGCGTTTGCTCCTATCGTTGCGGAACAACGAGGTACACGAGGAATTCATCGGCAAGATCGGCCGCGAGGTGAGCGAGGTGCTGGCCCGGGAAGAGGCCGACCCGGCGGACGTGATGGAGCAGATCATCCGCCAGATCTTGGGCGAGCCGTCGCCCATACGCCTGAAAAAATACAAGCGCACCGTAGCCGTCTTTCTCGGACCGACCGGCGTGGGCAAGACCACGACGGTGGCCAAGCTGGCCGCCATCTACGCGCACAAGCATCACGCCCGCGTCGGGGTTATCACGGCGGACACCTCCCGGCAGGCGGCGGTGGAACAGATGCGGATCTACGCCGAAATCCTGCAAGTCCCCCTCTCGGTGGTCTACGACATGAAGGATATGAAAAACACGTTGCGGGAACATGGGCAATGCGACGTGGTGTTCATCGACACGGCGGGCAAAAGCCCAAACGACAAGGCCACGACCGCCGAGGTGCAAAACTTAATCCGGGAATCGGAAGCCGACGAGGCGCATTTGGTGCTCAGCGCCACCACCAGCTTCGCGGGATGCCTGAACATCCTGGGCGCCTATTCGTTCCTCAAGGACTTCAAGCTGTTGTTCTCCAAGTTGGACGAGACGCCCACGTACGGCGCCATGCTCAACGTGAGGTTCCTCTCGGATAGCGCCATCTCCTTTGTCACCGACGGCCAGAATGTGCCGGACGATTTAGCGGTCATGGATCCCGGGGTCATCGCCCGGCGGCTGATGGGGGTTCCCGCGGCGAAATGACGCGATAGGCGAAACGACGCAATCGGCGAAACGACGCGATAGTTAGGGGGTACGCAAAAATGGAACATGATCTCGCGCTGGGGGAGCGGCTGGAAATCACGATAGGCGGCCGCGGCTGTATCAGCGACGTGCAGGGGGTCTCGACGCGGGGGAACCCGGTGATCTCCCTGCCCATGTACCGCATCACGACGGTCCCGCTCAAGGGCGGGGAGACGCTACAGATCTCGTACTTCCGCGAGAACGGGATCTACTCCTTCCTGGCCAAGGTATTGCGGCGCATGCACGACGGCGCCCTGGAACTGCTGGAGATCGAGATCAAGTCGCCCACCAGCCACCACCAGCGGCGGGAGTCCATCCGCGTGGACATGGCCGTCCCCCTGGATGTCCGGCTGATAGCCCTGCCCGAGCACATCCTACAGCACTCCAACGACGAGATCCTGCGCCTGCTGTGCGACGCGCGCTTTGCGGGGATCCCCAGGCCGCCCATCGAAGGCGAGGAAATATACAGGTGCCAGACCCTTGACCTATCCAGCGGCGGCGCCCGCTTCATGTCCCAGCAGAAGTGGAAGAGGGGATCGTTGCTGGAATGCACGTTCCATTTGGAGGGGCGCGAAGATATCTCCGCGGACGGGCAGATCCTCCGCGCCGAGCAGTATGTCGGGCGCGTCACCAACTGGCAGGTCGGCGTCCAATTCGTCAACGTGGACGAGCGCATCCGCCGCCGCTTCATCAAATACATCCAGGATCAAATGGCAGGATGACCGATGCAGGATAATCGATGCAGGATGCATCGGTATTGGATTGGCAAATGGGTAACGGAGGTTTGAACATGACCGATACATTGGAAAAAACCAAGGGATTGTGGCAAGAATTTACGCGAACGCGCAGTCTGGCCGCGCGCAACGAACTCGTGCTCCAATATGTACACCTGGTGAAGAGCATTGTGTGCCGCATGATGCCGACCTACCGCAAGCATGTGGACTTTGACGATCTGATGTCCTGCGGCATATTGGGCCTGATGGACGCCATCGATCGCTTCGACATGGACAAGGAGGTCAAGTTCGAGACCTATGCGTCCATGCGCATCCGGGGTGAGATCATCGACCAGATCCGCAAACAGGACTGGGCGCCCATCAGCCTGCGGCAGAAGATCAAGCGCGTGGAAGAGGGCTACCACATGCTGGAAGGCCGCCTGGGCCGATCGGTCTCCGAAAAGGAAGTGGCCGACTTCATCAAGATGGACGTGAGTAGCGTGAAAAAGACCTTGGAGGAGGCGCGCACGTTCAACTTGGTGTGCCTGGACGAGGTGCTCATCGACCGGCTCAAGAGCGAGGAAATCAACCTCAGCGCCGAAGAGACCACCGAGGAGCGCGTGGAAGCCGAGGAAGTCAAGGCCATCATGGCGCATTACATCGACATCTTGCCGGAGAAGGAACGCCTGGTGGTGACGCTGTACTATTTCGAGGAGATGACGCTCAAAGAGATCGGCCTGACGCTGGGCGTGTCGGAATCGCGCGTGTCACAAATCCACTCCAAGGCCCTCATGGGGCTCCGCCACCGCATGATGCAGGCGTTCTCCGTTTGAGTTGCGTTAAAGTGAGACGAGGTGAATCGACATGGCGCTCGGGGGCATTGACACGCGGATAGCGATGACCAAAACAGCGGAATTCGCGGCGGAACAGGCCAAGTTGCAGAGGCAAAACGAGGTGGCGTCCGAACACGCGGCGCGGCTGGCCCGAAGGCAGATCGAGCGGGACGGCGCCCGCCTGCAAGCGGCCGCGAAGGCTAAAGGGGCGCGTATATCTTCCGATACACAAAAGGGAGGCAATGCGTCGGACGGCCCGTATCCACAGAAAAAAAAGAAGCAACCAACCCCGGAGCCAACGAACACCATCGACATCGTAGTATAGCATGAAAGCCGATATTCTCAAAGGATGGGGGGCGTTGCCGTGGAGGCGTTTGTCGTCGCTATCGCCGTGATACAGCTGGTTGCTTTTTCGTTTCTCACACGCTATGTGCTGACGGTCCTGGCCCGGGGCCGGGCATCCCTCAAGGCCGCGGACGGCTTCCAAAGCCGCGAGGCGCGCCTGATCTCGCTCTACGGACATGTAGAGGAGCTCATGGACGTCTTTGAGAACTACATCGAGGAGGTGAGGCAAGATGTGGAAAAAGAGAGAGCCGCCATGACGGAAATGACCCGCCAAGTCGCCAGTTTCGTCCATGCGGACTGCGCGGCGCCAATGGCGCATCATACGGCGAAGGACGAAGGGTTCCGCGCGCTTTCCCAACCCTTGCCCCCTGTGCCCCCTGTGCCCCCCCACCCCGATAGCAAGCCGGCGCGCGCGCGCGCCCTCATGGGGCGCGGCCTGCCGCTGGGGGAGGTGGCCCGGGAGCTGGGGATCGGGACCGGGGAGGTCCGCCTCATCGCCGAATTGGATCGTTCGTAACCATTTGTTACATTTCTGTTACATTTCCCCCGATATAGTTGACGGGGAAGGCTTATGTGGTATATTATAATACGCATCAATGGGGGCGTGCCCCCGATATAACAATTTTTAGGAGGAAAACATAATGCGACACACGAAGAAACTTTTAGCGCTCACCCTAGTCCTTGTCATGGTCGCCGCGTTCGCCGTCCCGGCATTCGCTTTCGATTACAAGGACGATGCCGACATCGACCCCAAGTACAAGGAAGCCATAGATACCCTGTACGAGATGAACGTCATGAGAGGGTCGACTTCGGGGAATTTCGACCCGAAATACACCCTTAGCCGCGGCCAGATGGCCATGCTCATGTTCATCGTGGACAGCGGCGGCAACCGGGACGCCAAACTTTGGGCCGACGCCTCCAACAACTTCACTGACATCGACGGCTGGTTCTACACAAACCACATCAAATGGGCTTACGCGCAAGGCATCGTCGGCGGCGTCACGCCCACGCTGTTCCGCCCGACCAACCAACTGACGGCCATCGAAGCCCTGGGCTTTGCGCTGGGCCTTATCGGGTACAACAGGAATACCGAAGGCTTCTTTGGCGCAGACTGGAAAAACAAGATCCTCGTGTGCCTGAATCAGTACGACAACCTGTTCTTGCTGAACAAGTTGGATCACCTGATGGGTAATTTGGGCGATTACATCACCCGTGAAGAGACCGCGCAGTTGATCTACAACATGCTGTTCGTTCAAAGAGTAGAATACGATGAAGGCAAGGCATGGCCGGCTGATATCACTGTTGGCGCATGGTATTTCGAT
Source organism: Oscillospiraceae bacterium (assembly GCA_009784085.1). Lineage (GTDB taxonomy): Bacteria > Bacillota > Clostridia > Oscillospirales > UBA929 > JAIRTA01. The sequence goes on from WRCJ01000061.1 coordinate 8,641, forward strand.
GACTTCTACGCTGGCTCTGGCATACTGCTAGCAAACAATTTTGCGGTTATCGACAGCGGTTCAACGGTTGCGGAAGGTAGTATCAGGCTTGACGCTAGTACTTTGATCAAAGCAGACGCCCCGCTCGCGTTCTTTGGCCGCGAAGTGAATTATGTTCAGCCCACCGGTGACGCGGCCATGGTTTTCCTAGCCAATACCGACACCGTCGCGGCGACGACAGTTGGCGCTGTCAAAGCTGACATGGAGAAAAAGCCAGCTGACGCGACATGGGATTGGAGTGTCACTCCCCTCAAATATGCCAAAAATTACAAATCTTGTACTGATACCGAGTTTGAAGCTATCAAAGATGACAACCCGGTCACCCTCGTACTCAAAGGCAAGAAGGTGCAATTCGTGCTGGCCATGGAGTACAAGTTCGGGCAGGTATCCTTGGAGACGGATGGAAAAGTCACCGTTACTGGTGGCGGGGTTAAAGTTTTGGATAAAGTCGCC
>WRCJ01000062.1 GCA_009784085.1 Oscillospiraceae bacterium
GGAAACTAGGAATATGATCAATTGGTATTGTCCAGTCGCAGCCGCAACTCACGCAGGTGCTTTTCGTCCACTGGGGCGGGGCTTTCCATCATCAGCTCGGCGGCGGTCTGGACTTTCGGGAAGGCGATGACATCCCGGATGGAATCGGCGCCGGCCATCAGCATGATGATGCGGTCGAAGCCGAAGGCCATGCCGCCGTGGGGCGGCACGCCGTATTGGAAGGCGCGCAGCAGGTGCCCGAAGCGGGCGTCCATCTGCTCTTGTGTGAAGCCCAGCAACGAAAACATCTTGGCTTGGGTGTCCGAATCAAATATACGGATGGATCCGGAGGATAGCTCAGTGCCAGACAGCACCATATCGAAAGCCTTGGAGCGCACCTCGCCGAGTTTTCCCTCGTCGAGCAGCGGGATATCCTCATCCATCGGTGCGGTGAAGGGATGGTGGCAGGCCACGTAGCGGCTGTCCTCCTCGCTGTATTCAAACAGCGGGAATTCTGTCACCCACAAAAACTTGAAGTCGTCCCGGCGGAGAAGCCCCAACCGCCGCGCGCCCTCTAGCCGCAGGGCGCCCAGGGCCTGTTGCGCGCGGGGCGCGCTTGTGTCCGCGACGATGAAGATAACGTCGCCGTCGCGGGCGCCGGCCCTATCCAGTATGGCCTTCATCTCGTCTTCGGTCATGAATTTGCCAAAGGAGGAGGTCATCTGTCCGCCGACGAGGCGGATCCAAGCCAAACCGCCCACGCCGTACGTCTTGACCCATTCGGCCAATCCGTCGATCTCGCGGCGGGGAAACTTCGCGGCGTGGCCGCTCAAGTTGATCAGGAACACGCCGCCGGTGGCCGCCGCCAAGTTGAACACCCGGAAGGAACAATCCCGGGCTATGTCGGTGATGTCCAGCAACTCGAACCCCACCCGCATGTCGGGCTTGTCCGAACCGAAACGGCGCATGGCTTCGTGGTAAGTGAGGCGCGGCAGGGGCAACGGGATAGTAACGCCCAGCGCCTCTTGAAACAGCTCTGCGATAAATCGCTCGTTGACATCCAGGATGTCGTCGATATCCACAAAGGACATCTCAATGTCAATCTGTGTAAAATCCGGCTGGCGGTCGGCGCGCAGATCTTCGTCGCGGAAGCAGCGGGCCAGTTGGAAATAGCGGTCGTACCCGGCCAGCATGAGTATCTGCTTGTATTGTTGCGGAGACTGGGGCAGCGCGTAAAACTCGCCGGGATGGACGCGGGAGGGCACCAAATAGTCCCGCGCGCCCTCGGGGGTGGACTTGGTCAGCAACGGGGTCTCGATTTCCAAAAATCCCTCGCTGTCGTAAAAACGCCGGGCGATTTGCGCGGCCCTGTGACGCAAGACCAGATTGTTTTGCAGTTCCGGGCGGCGCAGGTCGAGGTAGCGATATTTGAGGCGCAGGGCTTCGTTGACGCCGGCGGCATCGCTGATGGCAAAGGGCGGGGTCTTCGCCGTCGATAGGATGTCCAGACTTACCGCCCGCACTTCCACGGCGCCGGTGGGCATATCGGGGTTGGCCATCCCCTCGGCGCGCGCGGCCAGCGTGCCTTTCACGCACAGCACGAACTCATGCCGAACGGTTTCGGCCAGCGCAAACAATTCGCTGTCGCCCGCGCCGTCAAAGACGCATTGTATGACGCCGGTGCGATCGCGCAGATCGATGAACAGCAGCCCGCCCAAGTTGCGGTTGCGTTGCACCCACCCGCAGACCGTGACCTGCCGGCCGATGGCGTCCAGGCGCAGGTCGCCGCAATAATCGGTGCGCTTATAGTCTTTCATGATAGCCTCATCCCCTTACCACAAAGTTTTGTCATTCGGCGAAACAGGCGGGAGCATCGGAGAGTGGGATGCCGCAGCAGCCCTGCGACTCCAAAGCGGACAGGATCTCCTCCGCCTCCAATGCCACGGGCGCGTCCGACCCCTCCCCGTCCATGCGTTTGAGTATGCCGCGGCGGGTCTCCATCTCGTCGTCCCCGACGACCAAGCTATAGGCGGCGCCGCTTCGGTTGGCGGCCTTCATCTGGGCCTTGAGTGATCGACCCATGAGGTCGCGCTCGGCACAGATGCCTTTCGCGCGCAGGTTGGCGGCTAACGAGGCGGCGTACACTTCGGCGCGTCCACCCATGGTGGCGATATATAGCTGGCAACGATCCGTATCGCCGGGGATGAGTCCTTGCGCGTGACACATCATCAGCAGGCGTTCTATCCCGGAGCCAAAGCCCAGCGCCGGGGTGGGCGGGCCGCCCAGCGTCTCGACCAGGCTATCGTAGCGTCCGCCGCCGCAGACCGTGCCTTGTGCGCCGATGGTATCGCTGACGAATTCAAATACCGTCCGCGTATAATAGTCCAATCCCCGTACCAGCATGGGATCGATGGTAAACGCGATGCCCATGGCGGCCAGGTGGGCCTCCAAACCGGCTTGATGATCCCGGCAAAGGTCGCAAAGGTCGTCCGTCATGGCGGGCGCGTCCGCGGCCAGCGCGGCGCAAGGCTTATTCTTGCAGTCAAGGATGCGTAGCGGATTGCGCGCCAATCGGTCATGGCAGGTGTGGCACAATGTCTCCCGATGCGCCTCGAAAAAGGTGCCGAGCGCCTGATGGTACTGCGGGCGGCAGACAGGGCAGCCAATGGAGTTGACACGGAGGGCGATGCCTTTCAGGCCCAGCGCGTTGATGTATCCGTGAGCCAGGCCGATCACCTCGGCGTCCGCTGCCGGCGAGGCAGGGCCGAAGCATTCCACGCCGAATTGGTGGTGCTCCCGCAGACGGCCGGCTTGTGGTTTTTCATAGCGGAAATTGGGCGCGATATAATACACCTTGAGCGGAAGCGGGCCGGCATACAGCGCGTGTTCCACGAAAGCCCGGACCACCGAAGCCGTGCCTTCGGGGCGCAACGTGATCGAGCGGCCGCCCTTGTCCGTAAACGTGTACATTTCCTTTTGCACGACGTCGGTGGTGTCGCCCACGCCGCGCAAAAACAACTCGGTGTGCTCGAAGGTGGGGAAACGGATCTCCCGATAGGAAAACCGGTTTGCCACGCGGCGCAGGACGTTCTCCAACCACAGCCAAGCGGGGGTCTGCCCGGGCAGCGCGTCATGCGTCCCACGCGGCGCGGCCAGTTTTTCCGCCATCGGCGCATCACTCTTTCTACGTGTTAATATGGTGAAAAGTATATACGCAACCGCGGGCCTTTGTCAAGGGAAATCGTCAGGGGTGATATCATCAATAGCCAATCATTAGTCGTCAATAGTCAATCGTCAATAGTCCGCAGACGGAGCCAATCATCAATAGTCCCAGGCGAGCTGGTTGTTGGGAAGCCGGAAGGCATCGTCGCTGGCTCTAGTATAGTGCAAAGACAGGCGGGTACATCGATACACCGTTTTCCCGTCGGCGCGGCGTTCCATCCAAAAAGGCAGCCCATCGTCCAAGTTCAGCATATAGGCGTCGGTATTGACATCATCCGCGCGAAAGGAGACATACACGCAAGGCATGCCTTCCCATATCCGAAATTCGGCCTCCCGGAGGTCGGAGATGTCCAGGCCGAGGATGGTTTCGTAGGCCGGAAGCGCCGCGCTGCTCTCGGGGGTGATGTCGCCCTGCGCCGGTTGCCAAAGGCTCAAACCTATCAAGAATGTGCGTCCGTCGCCGTGGATGAGGCTCTGGCGGAGCGTGCCATCCGGGTTGTAAATCTCTATCTTCGTGTAGCCGTCCCTAGCGATGACCCGACGCTTGGCCGTTCGGGACCCGCCCTCCCAAAGCCACTCCACGGCCCACTCGCACTGGTAGGTCTCGGGGCGCGTCATGTCGGCCACAACAACCTGCACATTGTCCACCGAGATATCCAAGGGCACGACAGGCACCATGGACGAAGCCTTTGCGACTTCCCCGGAGGGAAGGGGGGTCGTGTCCGCGCCAAAGGGCGGGGCGGCGCTACCCGAGGGCGGGGGGAGCGTGAACGCGACGAATGAGTCCGCAGAAAACAAACGGAAAATATAGCCGGCGCTCAATACCAGCGCGACGGCGAACAAACACAGGCACACCCACAGAAGGGATCGGCTCCCTTGCCCCCCTTGCCCTCCTTTGCCCCGGGTGCTCATGAGGGACCACCTCCGAAGGGAGACGGCGGCTGCGCCAACAGACCGCTTTCGAAGAGGATCGCCTGCGCGATACGTGCGCAAGCCTGGCCGTCGCCGTAGGGATTGACAGCTTTCGCCATGCGTTCGTAGACCTCCGCGTCGTCGAGCAATTGCGAGGCAAGCGCGACAATGTCGTCTTTATCCACGCCGGCCATGCGCACGGTACCGGCTTCGACCGCTTCGGGGCGTTCGGTTTCGCGCCGCAGCACCAGCACGGGGCGGCCCAGGGCCGGCGCCTCTTCCTGCAAGCCGCCCGAGTCTGTCAGCACGAAATAGGACTGCGCCATGAGATTGTGCATGTCGTCCGCGGGCAGGGGATCGATCAGATGGATGCGCGGTATATCGCCGAGCATCGCATACGCCGCTTCGCGCACCGCCGGGCTGGGGTGCACCGGATAGACGAACCGCAGATCCGCATACTTCTCGCAAAGCGCGCGCAGGGCCGAAAAGATGCCGCGCAGGCCCGCGCCATAGTTTTCCCGTCGATGCGCGGTCACCAACACCAAGCGGCCGCCAAAGGGGGAAAGCGCGCGCAATGGCTCCGAGCGAAAGACATAGTCGGGTTTGACGGTCATGCGCAATGCGTCGATGACCGTATTGCCGGTCACATAAATACCAGCGGAAACGCCTTCCCGCCGCAGATTGCCGGCATTGCGGGCCGTCGGGCAGAAGTGCAAGTCGGCGATGGCCGCCGTCATCTTGCGGTTGATTTCTTCCGGGTAGGGGGCATATTTATCGTATGTGCGCAGGCCGGCTTCCACATGCCCCACGCGAATCTTATGATAAAAAGCGGAAAGCGCCCCGGCGAACGTGGTCGAGGTGTCGCCATGCACCAGGATCAGGTCGGGGGCCTCGCGGGAAAGCAGATTGTCCATGCCGAGCAGGGATTTGACCGTAATGGTGGAGAGGCTTTGGTTGGTTTCCATGATGTCCAGGTCGAAGTCGGGCCGGATGCCGAAGGTGTCCAGCACATCGTCCAGCATGCCCCGGTGCTGGGCGGTCACGGCGCAGAGGGCGCGCACGCCGGGCGTGTTCCGCAGCGTCGAGTAGAGGGGCGCCATCTTGATGGCTTCCGGGCGGGTGCCGAAGACAAGCATCACGGACTGTGTGGTTGCGGCATGTGACGCGGCGTGGCGTTGGGGATGGTGTGACGCACGTGACGCACGTGACGCATGTGACGCATGGGGTTCGGCGTGACTTGTGTCGTGTGCCGTGGCGTGGGGCCGCGGATCCCCCCCCGGCCGCTGCATGGCGATATGGTTATCCTCCGTTTTCATTGCTGTCGTTCTCCGTTTTCGTAATGGTGGGGTCGTCGCCCCCGTTGCCCCCGTTCGCCCCGTTCGCCCCGTTGCCCGGGGGCTTTTTTCGGCCAAACAGGCGGACAGAGATGGCGATGGCGACGATGACGGCGATGATGAAGATAATCCCCTTGAGTTCGATGGCGGTGGACAGCACGACGGCGGCGAAGGCCAGCACGGAAGACAGCGCGTACAGGATGACCACGGACTGTTTTTGCGAAAAGCCCATGTCGATCAGCCTGTGGTGGACGTGGCCGCGGTCGGGGCTCATCGGGCTTTTCCCGCGAAGCAGGCGGCGGATGATGGAGGATATCGTATCGAAGATGGGCAGGGCGAGGATGAGGAGGGGCACGGCAAAGGAGATGACGGTGTAAAACTTGAACAAACCGGTCACGGAGATTGTCGCGAGCATGAAGCCCAAAAAGGTTGCGCCGGTGTCGCCCATGAACATTTTCGCGGGATTGAAATTGTAGGGCATGAACCCGATGCAGGCGCCGGCCAACGCAGCCACAATCAGGGGGACATTCGGTTCCTGCAGGACGATGGAGATGATCAGCAACGATATCGAGGAGATGGCCGACACGCCGACCGCCAGCCCATCCAGCCCGTCGATGAGATTGACCGAGTTGGTGATCAGGACAATCCAAAGCACAGTCAGCGGCGCCGACAGGAAACCGAGGTTAATTTCGGGGGCCCTATTGAAGAAAATCGGGTTGGAGAGGAACTCTATCGTCACACCGTGCAAAACCGGGATCAAAGCCGCTACAATCTGCACGATAAACTTGATCCAAGCGGGCAGGTTGATGATGTCGTCGATGACGCCCAACGCGATGATGACCGTGGCGCCCAACAGGATGCCCCGCATCGCGTCGTCGATTCTGGCAAACAGCAGGACGGCTGCCAAAAAGCCCAAGAAAATGGCCAGACCGCCCAGCCTCGGGATGGGCGTCTTATGCACGCGCCGCGCATCCCGGGGTACGTCGATGGCGCCCACAATATGGGCGAATTTCCGCACCAAGGGCGATGCGGCAAAGGCGATGATGCCGCCCACGAGAAAAGTGATGGCGATCATAATCATGAAGGGGACATTGTCCAGCATGGCGGACCTCCATCGCGGGCTAGGACCCGTTAGTGGTTAGTGGTTAGTGGTTAGTGGTTAGTGGTTAGTGGTTAGTGGGAAGTGGTTAGTGGACGGTGGACGGTGGACGGTTCGTGGTCTACAGGGACACAAACCCGATGGCGTTTCTGACCTTCTCCATCGTGGCCGCCGCCGCCGCCGCCGCGCGATCCCGCCCGTCGCGCATGACAGACTCCAGATAGCCTATGTCGGCCATGAGACGTTCATATTCCCGTCGCGCGGGGGAGAGCAGGGCGACGACAGCCTGCCCGACAGCCGGCTTGAAGGCGCCGTAGCCGAGGCCGCTAAACTCATTCTCGATTTCGGGAATCGTCTTGCCGGTTGCCAGGGCGTAGATAGCCATCAGATTGGAAACGCCTGGCTTTGTAGCGGGGTCGTAGCGCACCTGCGAATCCGAGTCGGTGACTGCGCGTTTACACTTTTTGAGAATCGAGTCGTCGCTCTCGGTCAGCAGGATTTTTGCGGATGGGTTGGGGTCGGACTTGTCCATCTTGCGGGTGGGATCCTGCAGGCTCATGATGCGCCCGCCCACAGGGGGGATGTAGGGTTCCGGGAGCGTGAACACCTCCCCATAGATCCCATTGAAGCGGATCGCGACATCGCGCGAGAGTTCGACATGCTGTTTCTGGTCGCCGCCCACGGGCACCAGGTGGGCCTGATAGAGCAAAATATCGGCGGCCATGAGCACGGGATAGGTGAACAGCCCGGCGTTGACATTGCCGGCGTGGCGGGCCGACTTGTCCTTGAATTGCGTCATGCGGGACAACTCGCCGTACATCGTGTAGCAGTTGAGGATCCAGCTCAGCTCCGCGTGGGCCGGGACATGGCTCTGGACGAACAGCGTATTCACTTTGGGATCCAATCCAATGGCCAAGAGCAGCGCATACATCTCATAGGTCTGCCGGCGCAGTTCCTCAGGGGGGCGCCGCACCGTAATGGCATGCAGGTCGACCACGCAGTACAGGCAATCGTAAACGCCCTCGTTCTGCAAATCCACCCAGTTTTTAAATGCGCCCAAATAGTTGCCCAATGTGGGCGTGCCGCTGGATTGTACGCCGCTCAGGATACGCTTTTTCATGCGCCTATCGTCCTTTCATCTCATTAAAATCAAAGGTATTCGTCCAAGACTTGGGTCAGCGTGGACATCCCGCTATCTATCTGCGCCAAGGAAGGCAACGAAAAATTGAGCCGGAAGGCATCGGACGCGGCGCCCTGAACGGTCGAGAAGGTCGCGCCGGGCACGGCGGCGACCTTGTGCCGCCCGGCAATCTTGCAAAAGTCCGTCCCGTCGCGGCTCGTCCCGTCGCGGCCCTGCGGCAGGCGGCACCATAAAAACAGGCCGCCGTCGGGCTTCACGCAGGAAACCTTGCCCCCCCAGGAGGCCACGTAACCGAACATGCGATCCAGCTTGCGCGCGTACAGTGCGCGGCAGCGGGCGATGTGGGCGTCGAAATCGTACCTCTCCAAGAGCCGGGCGATCGCCACCTGGAAAAAGAGGTTGGTATGTACATCGGTCACCTGCTTCGCCGTCGTCATCCGGGCGATTACCTCACGGGGGCCGCAGGCAAAACCCACGCGGACGCCGGGCGATACGGTCTTGGAATAGGAACCCAGATAGAGCACGCGGCCATCCTGATCCATGCTCTTGAGGGAGGGGACAGGGCTGCCCGTATAGCGCAGCTCGCAATAGGGATCGTCCTCCAGAATCAGCACGTCGTACTGCCGCGCCAGCGCCAGCATTTTCTCGCGGCGATCGAGGGGAAGCGTTGTCCCGCCGGGGTTTTGGAAGGTGGGGATGGTATAGATGCATTTACATTTGCCATTGCATTTGGCATCGCCCATGTCGCGCAACACTTGCGCCAGCGCCTCCATATCCATGCCTTGCGTATCCATAGGGACGCCCACAAGCCGCGCCCCCGCAGCGCGAAGGCCGTTGAGCGCGCCGATAAAACTGGGATCCTCACAGACCACGGTATCGCCCTCGTTGAGCAGCACGCGGGCAGCCAGATCCAGCCCCTGCTGGCCGCCGGTGGTGATGATGAGGTCGTCGTCCGGGGCGCCGATGCGATGCAAGGCGCGCAACCGGGCGGCGGTCAGCTCGCGCAAGGGGCCATATCCTTCCGTGATGCCATATTGCAGGGCCTCTGCGGCACAGCCGGAGAACAGTTCGGCGGAAATGGCGGAGAGTTCGGCGGTGGGGAAGGCTTCGGGGGAAGGGCTGCCCGCAGCGAAGGAGATAACTGTCGGATCGGCCAGCACTTTGAAGATCTCACGGATAGCC
>WRCJ01000063.1 GCA_009784085.1 Oscillospiraceae bacterium
AAAGACATCGAAAAAGCGGTCATGTACCCCAATTCCGCCCGTGACGCGGATGGCCGTTTATTGGTGGCCGCCGCCATCGGATGTACCGCCGATATGCTGGATAGGGCGGCTGTCCTGATCGATGTCGGCGTGGACGCGCTGGTGCTCGACTCGGCTCACGGGCATTCGACGGGCATCATCAAAGCCCTCGAGGGGATCAAATCCCGGTGGCCGGACGCGCAGGTCATCGCCGGCAACGTGGCGACCGCCGACGCCGCGCGGGCGTTGTGCGAGAGCGGCGCAGACGCTGTCAAGGTCGGCATCGGGCCAGGCTCGATATGCACCACGCGCGTGGTCGCCGGCATTGGCGTGCCGCAAGTCACGGCGATTTACAACGCCGCTTGCGCGGCGCGCAGCTATGGCGTGCCCATCATCGCCGACGGCGGCGTGCAATACTCCGGCGACGTGGTCAAGGCCCTGGCGGCCGGCGGCGACGTGGTCATGATCGGCGCGGCCTTCGCCGGTTGCGAAGAGGCCCCCGGCGACAGCGAGATCTTCCAAGGCCGCCAATTCAAGGTCTACCGGGGCATGGGTTCCTTGGGCGCCATGCAGCAAGCCGGCGGCAGCAGCGACCGCTATTTCCAGGAAGAGAGCAAAAAGCTGGTGCCGGAAGGCGTGGAAGGCCGCGTGCCCTACAAGGGGCCGCTTTCCGAGACCGTGTTCCAGTTTGTGGGCGGCGTGCGATCGGGCATGTTCTATTGCGGCGCGCCCGATATCCCGTTTTTGCAGGCGCATGGCCAGTTCGTATCCATCACCAACGCCGGCCTGCGCGAAAGCCACCCCCACGACATCTTCATCACCAAAGAAGCCCCGAACTATACGCCAAACCCATGAGGCTGAATGACTGAGGAGGTACTAGCATGAGGTATTGTTTCTCCACGGTGGGGTGCCCCGATTGGTCTTGGGGGGAGATTGTAGCCGCCGCCAGGGATTTAGGTTACGATGGCATCGAGTTGCGCGGCTTGGGCAAGGAACTCTTCACGCCCGATGCCGCGCCTTTCCGCCCCGGGCAAGTGTCCCAGACGATTGACGATCTGAAAGCCAAGGGGTTGGCCATCGCCTGCGTCTCCAGCGACGTGCTGCTGCACAGCGCCGAAGGCGACCAGTTGGGGCGCGCGGCGGCATACATTGCGTTAGCGGCCGCGCTTGGCGCCCCCTACGTGCGCGTGTTGGGCGACGATTGGGGGCAACCCGGCCAAAACGTGGACGAGGCGCGCGTGCGCGAACGCCTGTGCGCGCTATCCCCCCTGGCTGGGCAGGCCGGCGTTGTGTTGCTGGTGGAGACCAACGGCGTCTGGGCCGACACCGGCAAGTTGCGGCGCCTGTTGGAGGACGTGGCCAGCCCGCATGTGGCTGTCCTATGGGATATCAACCATCCGGCGCGTTATTTTGGGGAATCGCCACGGACGACTTGGGGCAACCTGGGCGCCCTCGTCAAGCATGTCCACCTCAAGGATAGCGCCCTCGTCGACGGGACGCTTGTCTATAAGATGTTGGGTCACGGCGATTTGCCCATTGGGGAGGTATTGTCCCTGCTCAAGGGCGGCGGCTTTGCCGGCGTTTTGTCCATGGAGTGGGTCAAGCGGTGGAATGCCGACCTGGAAGACGCCGGCGTGGTTTTCCCCCACTTTATCTACAAAGCGAAAAAGATGTGGCAGCAGGCATAGGGGCGCCCCCGACGGGCATGGCAGACGTGACGGGCATGACGGGCGTGGCGGGGGGCATGACGGGCGTGGCGGGCACGACGGGCACGACGGGGGGCGTGGCGGGCGGCGTGACGGGCGTGACGGGCGTGACGGATTACGACGCGCCCACGCAGCGGGATTTCATGGCGCGGGTGCGCGCGATGAGCGACGGGTTGCCGGCCCCTCCCCTGGCCTATGTGGACACGTACGGTTGCCAGCAAAACGAGGCCGATTCCGAGAGGTTGCGCGGGATGCTCGCGGAAATGGGCTATGCGTTCACCGACGACGAGTACGCGGCGGATGTCATCGTCATCAACACCTGCGCGGTGCGCGCGCACGCCGAGGTGCGCGTGCTGGGCAACGTGGGCGCGCTGGTACACACAAAGCGCGCCAAACCCGATCAAATCATCGTGTTATGCGGCTGTATGATGCAGGAGCCGTCCAATGTGGAGAAAATCAAGCATTCCTACCGACATGTGGATCTTGTTTTCGGCACGCATGCCCTCCCCCGGTTCCCGCAGTTGCTGTACAAGGCGCTCGGCCGGGCGGGCCGCTTCTTCGACCGCGACGAAGGAGGCGGCGAGATCGTCGAAGACTTGCCTGTCCGCAGGGGGCCGCGCCCCCGCGCATGGCTCTCCGTCATGTATGGGTGCGACAACTTCTGCTCGTACTGCATCGTGCCCTATCTGCGCGGGAGGGAACGCAGCAGGGCGCCGGATCGCATCCTGGAAGAGGCCCGAGAGCTGATCGCCGACGGCTACACGGAACTGACCTTGCTGGGGCAGAACGTCAATTCCTACGGCAAGGGGCATGGCTTGGATTTCGCGGCTTTGCTCGGCCTCGTGTGCGCGATAGACGGTGATTTTAGCGTCGGCTTCATGACCTCCCACCCGAAAGACGCCACGCCGCGCCTGTTTGGGACCATGGCGGCAAACCCCAAGATGCGCCGGCACCTGCACCTGCCCTTCCAATCGGGCAGCGACCGCATTTTGTCGGCGATGAACAGAGGCTACACGCGGGATGGATACATCTCCCTCATCGACAATGCCCGGAGCCTCATGCCGGATCTCAACCTCACCAGCGATGTCATCGTGGGCTTCCCCAACGAAACCGAGGAAGACTTCTCCAGCACACTGGATCTGATGCGCCGGATACGCTTTGACAATCTGTTCACATTTATCTATTCCATTCGCCCCGGCACCCCGGCGGCCCGGCTACCCGACGATGTACCGGGCAGCGTCAAGCGGGAGCGCATGGCAAGGCTCCTGGCCTTGCAAGCGGCGATACGGAAGGAAAAGGCAGGGAGGGACCAAGTGAGATGAAGGCAAAGAAACTGATTTACGCGGGGCTCGTGGTGGCGATGCTGGCCGTACTCGTCATGATGTCGGTTTACGCGGACAGGTTCGACGCTTCCTTTTCCAATCGCGTCATTCTGAGGGCTGCCACCGCCAAAGGCGCGACAAGCGAAATGGAAGACGGGCACGCACGGGAGATCAGGGAGATCTTTGGCGGCAAAAAGCTCTGGCTCAACAATGAGATAAACACCAGCGGCCCGCAGATTATCTTTTCGAATGGCGATCAAAAACGTACATTGTATCTTTCCAGCAGCGACGGGACGGCTATCACGAACGACGGGAAGTCACTGCGCCTAACCGCCGACGAATGCCTGCGCGTTGCGGAAATCCTGGCGCAGTATGGTGTTGACAATCCATTTTCCCCATGACACCATGACACAATGACACCGTGATACCATGACACCATGACACGCAAGGAGCTGCATCATGCCTAACGACACGCCGATGATGCGTCAATACCGGCTACTCAAGTCCCAGACCGGAAACTGCATCCTCTTTTTTCGGCTGGGCGATTTTTATGAGATGTTTGACGAGGACGCGCGCCTGGCCGCACGCGAACTCGACCTTACGCTGACCACCCGCGACCGGGGCGCCGAGCGCGAAGAGGATAGGACGCCCATGTGCGGCGTCCCCCACCATGCGGCCGAGGGCTACATCGCGCGGCTGGTGGCAAAGGGCTACAAGGTGGCGTTGTGCGAGCAAACCGAGGATCCCGCCGTGGCAAAGGGGCTGGTGCGCCGCGAGGTGGTACGCATCATCACGCCGGGTACGGTCGTCGACGCCTCTATGCTGACAGAGTCGCGCAACAACTATATCTGCTCGCTATGGCTGGACGATGACATGGCCGGGGTCGCTTTCGCCGATGTCACGACCGGCGAGGCTTACGCCACGCAGGCTGACGGCGCGGATCGCACGCGGCGTGCGCTGTGTGAGCTCGGGCGATTTGCCCCCCGTGAGGCCATCCTCAACGTGGCGGCGGCGGCGGCCGACCGGGAGATAACATCCTTCTTGGGCGAAAGCCTAGGGTGCCTGTGCGAGCCGGGCGACGAGGCCGACTTCGATATCGAGGCCGCCGAACGGGTGGTGTGCGAGCGTTTCTCCGCAAAGTCGCCCGAGGCGTTGGGGTTGGCGGACAAACCTGCGGCGTTGCGCGCGCTGGGCGGGTTGCTGACCTATCTCTACCGCGCCCAGAAGGGCGCACACAATGTCCTGGGCAACCTGCATGTTTACGACCGCAACCGTTTTATGGAACTCGGCCTTACGGACAGGCGCAATCTGGAGCTGACCGAGTCCAGGACCGCGGGCGGCAAAAAGGGCAGCCTACTGTGGGTGCTTGACCATACCAAGACCCCCATGGGAGGCCGCTTGTTGCGTGGCTGGCTGGAGAAACCCCTGCTGGCGCCGGTGGACATCCAACGCCGCCTGGACGGCGTGGAGGAGTTGTTCCGGGGCAGCGAAACCCGGGGCGAGCTCTTTATCGCGTTATCCGGCCTCACCGATATGGAGCGGCTGATCGGGCGCATTGTCTACGGCACGGGCGGCGGACGCGACGCGCGCGCGCTGTGCGAGGCGCTTTTGCGCTTGCCCCGCATCAAGGGCCTGTTGGGCGGGATGCAGGCTGGAATCCTGCGGTCGCTGTTTGGTTCCCTCGACGAATGCGCCGATATATGCGACCGGCTGGACGCGACGTTGACGGAAGAACCGCCCCATTCTGTCAAGGAGGGGGGCGTCATCCGGGATGGGTTTGACCCGGAGGTCGACCGCTTGCGGGCCGTACTGCGCGATACCCGCGGCCTGGTGGCCGCCATGGAGGCTTCCGAGAAAGAGAAGACCGGCATCAAGAGCCTGAAGGTAGGGTACAACAGGGTCTTCGGGTACTACATCGAGGTATCGAAAAGCTATTTGGCCCAGGTGCCGGCGAGTTATACGCGCAAACAGACCATGACCAACGGGGAGCGGTACATCACCGAGCCGCTCAAGGAGATGGAAACCACCATCCTCACGGCCTCCGAACGGCTCAAAGCGCTGGAATTCGAACTCTTTGGCAAGCTCCGCGAGGAACTCTCCCTCCACACGGGACGCATTCAGCAGTCGGCGCGCGCCGCGGCCGGCGCCGACGCCCTTTGTTCGTTGGCCGAGGCGGCGGCGCGGTACCGTTATGCCAAGCCAGAGGTGGATTACTCCGATGCCGTCGAGATCAAGGAGGGGCGTCACCCGGTCGTCGAGCGCATGCTGGGGACCGGCCTGTTCGTGCCCAACGATACGATGCTTGACGGCACGGACGTGGCCGCCATTGTCACCGGGCCCAACATGGCGGGCAAATCCACCTATATGCGCCAGGTAGCCCTCATCGTACTCATGGCGCAGATGGGCAGCTTTGTGCCGGCGCAGTCGGCGCGGGTGGGCGTGGTCGACCGCATCTTCACCCGCATCGGCGCCTCGGATGATTTGGCCGGCGGCCGATCCACCTTCATGGCGGAGATGACGGAGGTGGCCGCCATCCTCCAAGACGCCACACAGAAGAGCCTGCTCATCCTGGATGAGATCGGGCGCGGCACCTCCACGTTCGACGGCATGAGCGTGGCCCGCGCCGTGCTGGAGTATGTGGTGCGGACCACCAAAGCCAAGACGCTGTTCGCCACGCACTACCATGAGCTGACCGAGCTGGAGGACTTGATCGACGGTGTAAAAAACTACAACATCACCGTCAAGCGGCGGGGCGGGGAGATCATCTTCCTGCGCAAGATCGTCCCCGGCGGCGCCGACGACAGCTATGGCGTGGATGTGGCCGCGCTGGCCGGCTTACCTGACCGCGTGGTACGCCGCGCCCGGGAGATTTTGCATGACCTGGAAGCCGGCGCGCCGGTCAGGCAGCATGGGCAGCGTGGCCGGAAAAAGGCGCCGCCGGAACCGGAGGCGCAGGTCAGCATGGCCGATATGGCCGCCGCCGAGTTGAAGGATACATTAAAGTCGCTCAACGTGGAGACGCTGACCCCCATCGAGTCGATGAATATGTTGTACGAGCTCTCGACGCGGGCAAAGCAATCGTAGCGGGCGGCGGGCGCGAGAGGTCAGAGTAAGAAGCATAAGGGGCATAAGGGGCATAAGGAGCATAAGGGGTGTATGGGTCATAGGAGGCATAGGGGGCACAAGGAATATGCGAAAAAATAGAATATTTATTTACTTCATTTCCTTCGTTTTCTTCGTTTTGTTGACGTCCGCACTGTCCGGATGTCTGATCGTCTTCGATCATATCCAGGAACCGCCTGATGTCCCTGTCGAGACGACGTCGATCTTGGAGACACCCGATCCGAATGAGAACGGGGACGAAACCACGCCGACCCCGGACCCGGAGGTTACGACGCCTGTCCCCCAGGCTTCGGCGCCTATCACCGATGTCCAGCTCGAGGATTACTACCGGCTGGCCTCCGATATGTGGGACGCTTACCAAGCCAATGCCCCAACGGTCGTCGTCCATACGAGCGCCGATTTGGATCTCTCCCAAGCCATGGCCTATATCCGCATGTTGATCCCCAGGCACTTCCAGTTGCGCGAGACCAAGAGCTACGAGGATGACGTTTTGGTATCGATAACCTATGAGTGCCTGTTTCCGCTAGCCATCGACGAGTCGTATGATCAAGTGGTATCGTATCTGCATGGCGTCGTGGACGATAACATCGAACCCGGCATGACAGATCGTGAAAAGCTTCAGGTGATTCATGACTGGGTGGTACAACGAAACACGTATCCGGACACATACGACGAAGACTCCCGTTCGGCCGCCGCCCTGGTCTTGCGCGGCGACGCCATCTGCTCCGGCTACACCGACGCGGTGAAAATCATGTGCGACTACGCGGGGATACCTTGCGTCAACCTGTCGGGCCGCGCCGTGAACGCGAAGGGGGAACGCGGGAACCATGGATGGAACGCCGTGCGCGTCGAGGGCGAATGGTTGCATCTCGACGCGACATTCGACGATCCCAAGTCGGAATCCGGGGAGCAAATTTGCATTCACGACTATTTCCTGATTACCACAGACGAGATAAGCGCCAACCACAGTTTCGACTTGCGCCTTACCTGGGAGGAAATGAGGGACTTCGCCGTCTGGTACTATTGAGGAAACGAGGGATTTCGCCGCCTGGTACTGTTGAGGAGGATCCAGATCCATGAAAGAAGCCATCTACACCGTACCCATCAACGAAGCCTATGGGTCGCCGGAGGGATGCCCGCTGTGCGCGTTGCGCGCTCACTCGGAATCCTCGGGCATCGAGTTTGCCTTGGGAGCGTCCGTCATGGAGCCGGACGTGCGCATCCAAGTCAATGAGCAGGGCTTTTGCGCCGCGCATCTGGGCGCCTTGTTGGAAAAGAAAAACCGGCTGGGCTTGTCCCTCATGCTGGAGAGCCTCTACGCCCGCCTGATCGCGAAAGGCCCATCGGGGCTTTCCTCTTTCCCCTGTTACCTGTGCCAGCGGCGGGACGCGCATATGGGGCATTTTTATGCGAACATCGTGTACATGTGGAAGACAGAACCGGATTTTAGGGTGCGCTTCGCTGCCCGCGCGAACTGTCTGCCCCACACGGCCAATCTGCTGGAGACGGCGCGGAAACTGACCTCCCGCAAGGAATACGAAGCTTTCCTGGGAGAGGCCGCCGGTTCGTGTTTGCGCCAGGCGGAGGGCTTGCACAGGGATTTGTCGGCCTTTTGCCGCAGCTTCGATTACCGCAGCGCCGCGCAGGTATTGGACGAAGATACGAAAAAAGCAGCCGAACGGGCGGCTGCCCACTTGGGGGCAGTATAGGAATGGGATGGGGTTGATGTGGGGTATTGGAATGGCGTATTGGGATGATGTGGGGATGATGCGGGGTATTGGAATGGCGTATAGGGATGATGTGGGGTATCGGAATGGGATGGGGATGATGTGGGGATGAGATATTGTGTTATCGATTTTGAGACCACAGGGCTTGATCCAAAGATTGACGAAATCGTGGAATTCGCCGCCGTCCGGGTGGAGGATGGCGAGATTGGCCTTCATATCGCGCAACTGTGCCAGCCCAGCGGTCCCATCCCGCCGGGCGCCACACGGGTGCATGGCATTACCGACCGCATGGTGCGCTTTGCGCACCCATTTTCGGAATATTTATCCACGTTTTTGGATTTCATCGGCCAGGACACGCTGGTGGGGCACAATCTCCCCTTCGATTTCGGCTTTTTGCAGGCGGCTTGCGCACGGGCGGGCTGTAGTTTCGCACCGAAAAAACTGTGTACGTTGCAAATGGCCAGAAGGTTGTACCCCCAATTGCCCAGCCGACGGCTGTCCGCCGTCGCGGCGCATTTGGGGGTCAAGAGTTGCGGGTATCACCGCGCCCTGGGCGACGCGATGGCCACGGCGGGCATCCTTTTGAAGATGCTGGCATAGCCGGAGGCGCGGGGATGCCGTGGGCGGCGTAGCAGGGATGCAGACTGCGCAAAAACTATCCGGACGCCGCCCTTTTAGCAAATCGACCTGCCGACAACACTCCAAGCGTATCGAGTATGATTCCTGCCAAGCAATTGTTGTTACTTTGCTGTGAAAACAATTATTACAGCCAAGAAAAAGAGTTCATTTAGGCGGACACAACCTCTGGCTCAAGTGACCAGCTGAGAG
>WRCJ01000064.1 GCA_009784085.1 Oscillospiraceae bacterium
AGCCCGTGACGATCCGGCTGTTGACCACCGATACGAAACGGGTGATGCCCTGGCCGTTGGAATAGGGGCGGAAGAGGTAGTTGTCGGTAAAGACACCATCTTCCGGTATGGCCCGCGTGGTGATGTTCCCGCCGTTGCCGCTGGGCGCGTACCAGTAGTTCCCGTTGGCGCATTTGATGGCGATCACGTCGCCGCCGTTGATGTTGCGATCGGCCTCCAGCGTGATGTTGGCCGCGCTGTTGGACACCCTCTGCAGGGCGGTGTACGGGGTCAGGCCGGCGTTGGTGATGTTCGGCGTGCTCACCACATAGCTGTAGATGGTGCTGTTGGCAGGCCGGATGCGGTTGTTGGCCATCTGGCCGAGAAGGTACACGGACGCATCCTTAGCGAGGGGCAGGACGTCGTTATCGTTTTTCAGCAGGACGACGGTTTCGTCGGCGAGCTGCTGCGCGACCGCTTGGCTGTCCGTGTTGTTGAAGTTGGTCACGCCCGTGACCACGCCGTTGGTCAGGCTGAGGTAGGGATAGCCGACGGGCCGCCCGGTGGTGGTGTAATCGTTGCGCTCATTGAACTGGCCCATGCGGATCATGTTGGTCAGCTGGGGGATGGCCGCGTTCTTCACGTCTTCGGCGGTCACGCCCCAAACACCGTCAACGACGGCGTTTCGAAGGTTGTTGGGCGTGCTCGTGTCGGTGCTGAGGCCCGAACCGCCGCCCGCGTTGCCGGTCAGCGAGATGATGGCCGTCTGCTTCTGACCGTTGCTGGGGCCGCCGCTGGCGCCGGTATAGGCTTGGTAACCGTTGCTCATATTCGTGCTGGTGAGGTTATCCAGCGTGGGATAGTCGGGGCTGGTGTAGTACGACCATTTGGCGTGGGAACGCACATACTTGGTGATGGGGGTCGTGAGGTTGGGGATGCCATTCGTGCTGCCGAAGGAGTTCATGACACCGTTTACCGTATTGCTCTTCACGGCTTCCAAAACCGCCTTATAGTGATACTCAAACAGGCTGCGGGCCGAGGTGTTGATGTTGGCGGTGGCGCGGTTGTACTCGCCCATGTAGTTGGGGAAGTGCTTCGTGCCAACGATATTCTTGAGCCAGAAGCCGTCCTGGCTCTCGGGCAGGATGGTGCCGGTGGCGCCGCCGGTCAGGGCCGAGACCAGCCTGGCCGTGTGATGCGGATCCTCGGAATAGCCCTCGTGGAAGCGGCCGACCATGGGGTTGATGCGCAAGTCAGCCACGGCGGTGTAGAACACGGGGGAGAAATTCTGGATCTGGTTGTAGGCGTAGTTGCGGTTGCTCTGGGCGAGCTTCTCGTTGCCCATGACCGTGCCGATTTTTTCCAGCAGGTCCGTGTTCCAGGTTTTCCCTTGCCCGCCCATGAGGGAGAACTCGGTGGAGACGCCGCCCACCTCGTCGGTGGCCCTATGGCCCGAGGGTACCCTGCGGCCATTCATCGCGGCGCCGGATCCGCTCAACTGGTAATAGCCGTTGCTTGTGTTGCGGGACTCGGTGGCCCAAGCCGCGAAGCCTTCGACGCCCACGTAATCCCACAGGACATCGATGTAAGCCTGCAAGTGGTCGGGGTCGCCGTCAAACAGCGGCATCCCCTGTAGGTTGCCGCTCGGGCAGATCGTGAAGGTGATGTCCTCCTCCCCCTCTGCCTGTGCCATGGGCATGATCCCCCCAGCCAGCGCGGCAGTCACCACGATGGCTAACACCAGGCTGAATCCCCTTTTTGCGTGTTTTTTTTGCATGACGATACTCTCCTTCTTATTATTTTTGCACTCCAATCCCCCCCTCCCGCCGCGTAAAATCAAGCAAAGCGCGCTCGGCTCCATACGGGGCAAAAAGCGAAAGACGAGAATCACAAATGGCTTATAATGGCTAATAATGGCTTGTCATGGTTTGCAATGACCTAATAATGACCTATTATGACCTATTATGGCTTATTATGGCTTATTCGGATTCGGGCTCTGCGGGGAAGGCGAGATACCATTTCCCGCCCATCCTCACCATGTCGAAGACTTCGGAATTCTCCACCACATCGCCGTCGATGACATGGGTCCGGTGCAAGTCGATTTCGGCGGATTGCCCGTCGGCACTCTGGTAGAACCCTCCTGTAGGGATGGTGAAATCGATGTTGAGCGTTGTGACAAAGCTCTTCAGCATCGTGCCGTCGTCGGTATAATCGATCTCCAAATCACCAAAGTAGCCGTCACGGAGCGCGGCCCTGAAGTCGTCGGCCAATCCAAACATCGGGATGACGCCGTCGATGAGCTGACCGCTTGGGAAGCAGGATTTCATCGTATCGATGTCGCCGGCTTTCATGGCGGCTACAAACCGGTTGAGCACCTTCCTTGCTTTAGCTTCATCGGGGCCGATTGCGGAGGCGTAACTGATATACCATTGCTGATCGCGTTTCACCATGCTGAAGAACACGGGGAACTCGGAGGTCTCGCCATCCAGCGTGTTGATCTGCATCAGGTTGAGCCTGGCCGTCTGACCCCGCTCCTCAAACTCAACCAGTTTCCCCAACCCGGCCCTGTAATCGAGGCCGACCGCCTGGACATAGCTCTTTATTACTGTGTTGTTGTCGGTGTAGTCGATATCTAAATCGCCGTAGCGGCCGGCTTGTAAATCGGCTATGAAGTCGTCGGGCGAACCGAACAGCAGGAGAAAATTGTCATTATACAGATCCGGGGAAGCGCAGGCGGTCATGGCGCCGATGTCGCCCCTTTTCGTCGCGTCCAAAAATCGATTGAACACGCCGGTGATCTCGGACTCGTCCGATTCGCCGCCGAAAAACAAAAGGTAAGCGCCCACGCCTACGCCCAACGCCAGTACTACGGCCAGCGCGAGGACAATGGGCCAGGGCTTTTTGGGGCGGTTGGGGCGGTGAGGATGGTTGGGGCGGTTGGGATGGTTGGGGCGGTTGGGGCGGTCAGGGTGGGTTTTACCCTGTGCGTTTTGGTTTGTGTCCTTTTGGCTCATAGGCAAGAAGCCCTCCAGAAACGTAAACAGGTTTTGGGAGACAAGAAAGATTATACAACTATCCATCATCTATGGTAGCATATTATGGATGGTTTTAACATGGAAATTCAGACATTATGAGATGGAATATCGGGTAGTGCCATATCATGACGAAACTGTACATGTAACCGAGATATAGTATGACCAGGGCCTCGCAAAAAAGGACACCCGCAAGCCGTTCTGTCGCAAACGGTCTGCGGGTGTTTTTTACCTGCCGTGTGTAGTGGTTTTTGCGTATTTGTTTATGGGGATGCAGGGGATGTATGGGATACAAATGTGTCGATCACATGGGCGACGCCATCCTCGTCATTGCTGCGCGTGATAAAGTCGGCCTCTTTCAGAACCTCCGGCACGGCGTTGGCCATGGCGACGCCCAGACCGGCGTATTTGATCATGGAAAGGTCGTTGTATCCGTCGCCGATGGCCATCATCTCGTCACGCCCGATCCCGTACAACGCGCCCAGCTTTTCCATCGCGCGGGCCTTGGAAACGCCGATGTCCACAAACTCCAGCAGCTGCGCATGGGACGTGTGGCAGTTGAGGCGCCCGGCAAAGTGTTCCCACATCTCGTTTTGCAACGGATATATCCTGTCGGCGCCATCGCACCATAGCATCTTGTCCGCGCCGCCGCGCACCAGTTTATCCAAGTCGGGTTCAATCATCGGGGTAACCCGGGAAATCTTGATGTAAGTATCGTTTTTGGGCGTGGAAATGGGTGCGTACAATTGGGCGTCCCGCCATAGGAGGACAGCGACACGGCGCGCTATGCCAAGTTCTACGACTTCGCGGCATAGGTGTTCCGGGAGCATCTGCGAGAATAGGCGCCGCTTGGACTTCCCCATGACCACGACCGCGCCGTTATACGTGATGAACGGCAAGTCGGCGTCCATCAAGGCGACCAGGTGCTCGACGCCAGCCAGCGGCCGGCCGGTGGAGACGACGAAGATCACGCCGGCGTCCAGTGCGCTGTAGATAGCTTGTTGCGTGCGGCTGGTCAGTTCGGAGCGGCTGTTGAGCAGCGTGCCGTCGATGTCGACGGCGATTAGTTTATACTTCCTATACTTCTTATCCTTCATGCGATGCACCTGCGCGGGACCCTCTTTGGGGGCATTGCGCCTCTATGCCGCGGGCCTCTATGCCGAGGTATTCGCGCACGTTTTGATAGCACACGGCCTCGATGATGTCGATCAATCCCTGCTCGCCGGAGGCGTATTCGCCGCGTTCCACCAAACTGCCCAGATAATCGCAGAGGATCCGGCGAAACACCTCATGCCGGGGGTAAGACAGGAAGCTGCGGGAATCGGTAAGCATACCCATGGAGAGGGAGAGCGGGTAGAGTTGCCCGGTGCTCTCGAAGAATTGCCGGATTCCGAAGGGTTGGTCATTGAACCACCAGGGCGCGCCAAGAATGACGCCCGCCTTGCGGCCGTCGGTGCAGAACGCCGCCGCGAGGGCCGCCAACGGCTCATGCTGATGGATGTTCAAGGGGTAAAGGATGGTCTTGGGCAGGCAGTCGGCGTTGTGCAGCGTGTTGAGCAACCTGCCAAGATCGCGGATGGGCGTTTCGCCGTCTATGCAATCGAACCCGCTGTCCGGGCCCAACAGCCTTGCCATCCGGCTGTTCGCGTCGCGGTAGGCGCCGATGTGCAGCTGCATCACAAAGCCATGCCGCCTGTAGCGTTTGGCGGCTTCCAGCAGGAACGCGGTTTGATATTGCCTGCCCTCCCGCATGGTGAGCGTTTCGCCGGCCATGGCCTTGCCCAATATCGCGTCGCGTGTGTCGCGCGAGCTCTCCTCGAAGTAGAAATTGTCGAGCCCGTGATCGGTGATGACGGAACCGTGCTCCTTGAAGAACAGCAAACGGGCCTCAAGCGCGTCCATCAGATCGTGGAAGCTTTGGATCTTGATGCCGGATGTTTCGGATAGGCGGCCAATATAGTCCGCGAAACCGGGCTTTCCCGCGTTCATCGCCTTGTCGGGCCGGAACGCTGGGACAACGGTGGTTCGAAACGATGCGTCGCTTTGTATCATCCGATGGAAGCGCAAATCGTCAACCGGATCATCCGTGGTGGCAATATAGTCCACATGGGAGAGCTGGATAATGCTGCGGGGCGTGAGCTTTTGCTCGTCGATCCGCGCCTTTGCCCGCGTGTATATCCCATGGGCGTTCGCGGCATCCAGCGGGGCGTCGATGCCAAAATATCGCCCGAGCTCCAGCCGGCACCAGATATAGAGGGGGTTCCCGGCCAACTTGGGGAAAATCCCCGCAAAAGCCAGAAACTTGTCATAATAGCTTGCGTTGCCCGTGATCAGCCTCTCCGGTATCCCGAAAGTCCGCATGGCGCGCCATTTGTAGTGGTCGCGCGCCAGCCACATCTCGCCCAGATCATCAAAGACTTTGTTTTCGGCGATTTCTCTGGGATCCAGATGGCAATGGTAATCGATGATCGGCAAGTCCTTCGCGTATTGCCCATACAGCCGCTTGGCGGTTTCGTTGGTAAAAAACAGATCCTCCAGGGGTATCATGATGCGCATTCCTCCCTCGCGTTTTCTCTCGCATTTCTTTCCCACGTTTCCTATCTCATTGTAGTATGGAACCTCTCGCGCTGTCAAGTTTCATTGTATCCCTGCCGGTAAATTTGGTTTGGCAAATTTGGTTTGACAAGGGAACTGTAAATGCTTTATAATTGAAAAAAGCGACAAAAGAGAAGGGAAGGGAGAGGATTGACTTGATCGTGGATTTGCGCCGTGATGGTAACTGGGCCCTAGTGGTCCCCACCAGCATGGGAGTCCGTATAACGCCGTCCGGCGGGCAACCTGTCCACAGCAGCCATGCGTTTACCATGCAGGCCACCAGCGCCGAGACGAACGTGGCTACCATAGCGGCCTCCCTGGGCTTGCCCGCCAAGGTGTTGACCTGCTTTGTCAAGGACAGCCCTATCGCGCGGTTTATCCAGAGCGACCTGCGCAGCCGCAATTTAGCATGTGAAGGCTCGGAGATACCGCAAGGCGGCCCTTGGGGTTGCCGCCATCAGTTCAACATCGCCGACTCGGGTTTCGGCGCGCGCGGCCCGCATGTGTGGAACGACCGGGCCGGCGAGGTGGGGCAATCACTGCGTACCAAGGATTTCGATTTGGACAAACTGTTCGGCCAAGAGGGCGTGCAAATCCTTCATATGTCGGGGCTGATCGCGGCGCTCTCGCCCGAGACCGGAGAGTTTTGCCTGGCGTTGGCCCGGGAGGCGAAAAAGCACGGTACGCGTATCAGTTTCGATATGAACTACCGTGCCTCCTTTTGGAAGGGTCGCGAAACTGAGTTGCACGGGATTTTCAGCCAGATCGCCGGCCTGTGCGACATCCTGGTGGGCAACGAGGAGGATTTCCAGCTTGCGCTGGGTATTGAGGGGCCGGAACAGGGCGGCCAGGATTTAGGCGCGAAGATCGACAGCTTTCAGCGGATGATCGGGCGGGTCAGGGCGGCCTACCCGGGGGCGCGCGTGTTTGGCACCACATTGCGGCAGGTCGTTTCGGCAAACGAGCATTTGTGGGGTTCTGTCCTGCTGGCGGGAGACGAGTGGGACGTGATCTTGCCGCGCGCGATACCGGTCCTGGATCGTATCGGCGGCGGGGATGCCTTTGTGGGCGGTATGCTGTATGGCTTGCTCAAGGGCTATGATGCCGCGCAGTGCAACCGTTTGGGCTGGGCCAGCGGCGCGTTGGCGGTGACGCTCCTGACCGATTACGCGATCCCTGCCGATGAGGGGCAGCTGGCGAGCATCGCCGGTGGCAACGCGCGGGTCGTGCGCTGACGCGAACAATTTCATCAGTATCATCAATTTATCAACTCATCAGTAACAACGCAATTCAATTGGCATCAACCAATTTCAAAAGTATCAACCAAACTCGAGAATGGAGAATAAAGTAATGAAACAGTCGGACATCGGGCTCATTGGCTTGGCGGTCATGGGGGAAAACCTGGTTATCAACATGGAGAGCAGGGGCTTTACGGTAAGTGTGTACAACCGCAGTGCGCATAAGGTGACGGCCTTTTTGGGGAACCGGGCGAGGGGTAAGAATATTGTGGGCGCGTTTTCGCTGGAAGAGCTGGTGTCCCAGCTTGCCCCGCCCCGCAAGGTCATGCTGATGGTCAAGGCAGGGCAACCGGTGGACGATTTCATTGAGAAGCTGATACCCTTGTTGTCCCCTGGTGATATCATCATCGACGGCGGCAATTCATATTTTGCCGACACCATGCGCCGAACGAAGTATTTGGAAGGGAAGGGCCTGCTCTATATTGGCACGGGCGTCTCGGGCGGCGAGGAGGGCGCGTTGCGGGGACCCAGCATCATGCCCGGCGGCTCCCCGGCGGCATGGCAACATGTCAAGCCGATTTTTCAGGCCATCGCCGCCAAAGTTGACGGATTCCCCTGCTGTGATTGGGTGGGCGACGACGGGGCGGGCCACTTCGTCAAAATGATACACAACGGCATTGAGTACGGGGACATGCAACTGATCTGCGAAGCCTACCACCTGTTGAAAAACCTGCTGGGCCTGACCGTCGACGAGATGCATGAGGTGTTCGCCGAATGGAACCGCGGCGATCTGGACAGCTATCTGATTGAGATCACCCGGGATATCTTGGCGGTCAAGGATGCGGATGGATTGCCGCTCATCGACAAAATCGTAGATACGGCCGGGCAAAAGGGCACCGGGAAGTGGACGTCCACGACGGCGTTGGACGAGGGAGTCCCGCTGACGCTGATCAGCGAAGCGGTGTTCGCGCGATGCCTGTCCGCGATGAAAGACGAGCGCGTGGCGGCCTCTGGGGTCATTGCGCCGCAGACTGTCCCGTGTTTTGCTCTCGACAGGGATTCCTTCATTGACGATATCAAGAACGCATTGTTCGCCTCCAAGATTGTCTCCTACGCGCAGGGGTACGCGCTGACGCGGGGCGCGGCTGGGACTTACGGCTGGAAGCTGGATTTTGGCAGCATTGCCATGCTGTGGCGCGGCGGATGTATCATACGCTCGGTTTTCCTGGGAAAGATCAAGGAGGCGTTCGATCACGACCCGGCGCTGCCCAACCTGATGCTCGATCCGTTCTTCAAAGGTAAAATCGAGGAGGCGCAGGCATCCTGGCGCCGGGTGTGCGCGGCGGCGGCGACATACGGGGCGCCCGCGCCCGCGTTCATGTCGGCGTTGAGTTACTTTGACGGTTACCGGTGCGCCCGGTTGCCGGCTAACCTCCTGCAGGCGCAGCGGGATTATTTCGGCGCCCACACCTACGAAAGGGTCGATGCGCCGCGCGGGCAGTTTTTCCACACGAACTGGACTGGGCGGGGCGGGGACACGGCAGCCAGCACGTATACAGTTTAGACAGTATAGTATTTGTTGCGGTTAGGGAGGTTAATGAAAAAATGGAACTGCCGTTGCATATCGACTTGTCCGGCAAAGTAGCGGTCATAACGGGCGCGGGGGGCGTGCTTTGCTCGATGTTCGCCCGCGCGATGGCGCAGTCCGGCGCGAAGGTCGCGTTGCTCGATCTCAACGAGGAAGCCGCGCACAGGGTCGCTTCCGAGATTGCCGCAGAGGGCCATATCGCGAAAGCTTACCATTGCGACGTTCTCGACAAGATGAGCTGCGAGGCCGCGCGGGAGCAGATTCTCTCCGATCTCGGCGCGTGCGA
>WRCJ01000065.1 GCA_009784085.1 Oscillospiraceae bacterium
GATTTTGCCGCGGCGAACATCAGCCAGAAACCTATGATAGGCAGCGCAACCACGGCCAACGACAAAGTACTGCGTATGTTAAAGGATAAGAAGATTCCAGCCAGGCTGCCCGCTGAGAATAGGATAATGCCGACCAAAAACAAAGAGGAAGCGCCAAAACTTTGCAACAACTGTGTAAACCCGGACGGATCCCCTTGCAGGCCAGGCGCACCAGGTGGATAGGGGGACGGATAGGGGGACGGATATCCAGGCGGGTATTGGGGTGGATATCCAGGCGGGTACGGTTGCGGAAAACCTTGGGGTTGCTGTGGATACTGCTGTGGATACTGCTGTTGCTGATATTGCTGTGGATAGCCCGGTTGTGGATAGCCCGGTTGCGGGCCTGGGTATTGTGGCGGGTATCCAGGTTGTGGCGGTTGCTGTGCGCTGTCCACGAACGGCGCCCCACACCGCTCGCAAGTGTCGCCGTCAGGGACATGACCGTTACATTGGTTACAATACATGGTTGTCCTCCCTTTTCTTGATAAAGTTAACCCGAAACATGATATGGTAGCTTTACGAAGCAAACGCCCACGTGATTGCATTATGAGATATAAGTATTATATCAGACAGTCAGTTGATTGTCAACGAAAAAATTGCCGGTACCTCATGAATTTTGTCGATGTAATTTTGTCGATGCCGTGTGGTATCATGATGTGTTGTCCATGCATGGAGATATGCGTTCCAAAAACAGTGCAGGATACCACATGTAGGCGAATCGCCAGACCCCTTGTAAACACGGGACTCTGGCGATTTTACTTCGAAACTTGAGATTGGAATAGGCAACTTTGTCAAGAAACATCCGGGAACGAAGGTGTTTTCTACTGCCTTTCATATGCCGCACTCTCTATTTCCTCGCTGGTCAGGTCGGTTACCTCAACTATTTTTTCAATAGGCAACCCAATACGCATCATGTTCTTCGCTATTGCAAATTCGCGCTGTTTGACTGCCCATCTTGTCTGCGCCGCATGGTCGCGCCTCGCCTTTTCCCGACGTTCGTAAGTGTCGCGGGTGCGCTCGTCTGCGGAAAGCTCGCGAAGCCTGACCACGGCCTTCGCGACCTGCGGGTTCCTCTCTGCTATCATGTTTAACTCCTCCTCCGTGTCGGCGGCGATAAACTTCGCCCAGTCGTACAGTTCCGTGCCGTCCGCGCCCTCCGGCAGCTTATCGAGTTCGAGCGTGTGTATCTCGATGATGTCGGACAACTCCACCCCGGCATCCCGGTCGTAGAACGAGAAACGGTGATGGTAACTGCCGCTTCCGTCGATAAGTTTCTCGTCCGTGATGACGATGCTGATGACCTGCTTGATGACAGCGTAATCGTCGCCGCTCCCTATCTGCTCCGCTATCAACTTGGAATCGTATAGAATTATGCGGTTCTTTAGCTCAGGCGATACCTTGAGTTGAATTTCTATATGGACGACCTTGCGGCTTTTTGTGCGGAGCTTCACGTCTATGATTGCCAGTTTGTCCCCGTCGTATTCGCGCAACAAGTGGGGGTCGGCTATCTCTATCTCGTTATAGTCGTCCTCTGGCAACTTCAACACCGATTTGAGGAAGCTGACCAAAAACTCCGCGTTCCTCTCGTCGGCGAAGAACATGCGAAACACAACATCGCTTTTGACCGGAAGCAACTCTCTGCTATTCATACTTAATAACCCTGTCTTTCAACAAAATTATACCATATGCCCGGACAGATTACAACGACGAATTGCCGAATGATAAAACCAAAGTCCGAGATATACATATCACAACTGTCAATGTTAATTACGTAGTAGCCTCCAGAAACTGGTATAGCATGACCGCGATCTCTGCGCGGGTGGCCGTTTTTCTCGGCCTAAAGCTGCCGCCCGGCAAGCCGTTGATAACCCCTGCCTTGAAAAACGCCGCAATCGCCTCTTTCGCGTAGTGCGCGATATCCGCCTCGTCGCTAAAGTCCCTATACTCGCGCGTGATGGGGAGCTCCAGCCCGGCGTACTTCGCGTAATTCATCAGGATAACCACCAAGTCCTGGCGCGATATAAGGGCTTCGGGGGCATACTTGCCGCCGCCTATGCCCGCCACGATTTTGTTTGCCGCCGCCCATTTCACCGCGTCTGCGTAATATTGGTTGCCCGCAACATCGGTGAACGGGTTCGCCAGGCCAGACACGTCCGGCTTTCCCGCGTGGCGGTACAACACCGTCACCATCAAGCCGCGCGTCATTTCCATACCTGGGGCGAACTGGGTCGCTGTCGCGTCGCCGAACAGCTCGTTGGCATATACGTACAAGGCGGCGTCATAGAACCAGTCTCCCGTCTTTATGTCGGTAAACGGGTTTTCCAGAGGAGGCGTGAGCGGGTTTTCTGGATCCGGCACAGTATCTTCGGGGGGTGGCGATACGGGCGGGTTCGTTGTCGATCCCCCGCCGCCAATGGGTATAAAATTGGCTATCAGCGTTACGTCATTGGCCGGCATCATAAACGTAGCCGTGCTCGCGGTATTGCGCGCAAGCGCAACGCCGGTTGCCGTCCAGCGGTAGAACCGATAGCCACTGTTGGCTGTCGCGGTCACGCTGATTGGCGTGCCGACGTCAAAGCGCCCGCCCTGGATCGACACCCTGCCGCCCGTGCCCGCGCTGACGGACAGGATATAGTTTTCGGGCATCTCATCGTCGCCTTGATAGTTCCCTTCGGTTTTCAGCATGACGGTATACGTGGCGGTGAAAACCTCGCTGTCCTTCATGCCCGCCTTCACCGCGACAGCTTGCAGCGTGACGCTGTTTACGATCAGCACGGGCCTTGTGTAGAGCGTGCCGTTCTCGCGGGAAGGCTCGCTGCCGTCAGTCGTATAGTAAATGAGCGCGCCCGCCGTGTCCGTGGAAAGCGTCACCGAAGAGTTCACCGGGACAATCCCTTCTTCCATGGCATCTATCGGTTCGGCCACCGGCATGGCGGCGTGGGGCAGCTCCGCAAGCGGAAGCGACGCGACGATGGCGCTCTGTTGCATGTTTACGCCCGCATAGCTCGCGGCCCCTGCCTTGACTTCCAGGTCAATGCGTTCCGCGTCTCTGGGCAGGTCGAATATCAGTAGCACGGAGCGCGTATAGGTGATACCGTCCATGCCTTCCTCGCTGTCAAGAAGCGTGATATCCGGTATCAATTCCTGCCCCGCGGCGTGGATAACGAAGTTGCCGGGAAGCGAATCCTCGTCCATATACTTGGAGAATACCACATAGATACCCTCATCCGTGAGCGTCGCGCTCTCCACCGTGGGCGCGGCTTTGCTGACAAGGGAGATATTGACGTCCAGCTGTACGGGGGCCACCGGCATGTAGTATATCGGATCGGTGCCCCCGGAAAGCGTTGTGTCGGCGCCGTCATTGGGGTTGTTCGCCGTGGTGTAGCTTTCGTAGCCGGGCTTGCTGAATGCCACGGCATACGCGCCGTTCGGCACGAACCACTGATAGAACCCGACATCATCCGTTTCGAGTGGGTTTTCCTGCGCATACTCCGCCGCGTTCCAGATCGTCTGGCTGCCGTCGGCTTTGTCAACGTCGAATACCGTCGCGGTCACGCCGCTGATGCGGTTTGAAGGCACGGCTTCGAAGACATAGCCGGAGGGGTCTTCGGTAGCGCCCGGTGTCGGCGGTATTACGGGGCCGCCGCCACCGCCACCGTCGCCGCCACCGCCGCCACCGCCACCGCCGCCGCCACCGCCACCGCCACCGCCGCCACCGCCGCCGCCACCGCCGCCGCCACCGCCGTGGGGGGGATCTTCATCTTTGACGTTCAGGCAGCCGCAGTTGTTGGCCGGATACGGCATATTGCTGGTGAACGGGAAATAATCGAAGCTGCCACCGTGTTTCGCGATGTAGTACAAGCAATCTGTGGCAAGGTACTCCAATTCCTGTGCCCTTGTCGTTGCGCCAATCCATGCATAAAATTGCTGTTTGACGCCGCCCTTGATTTGATCCATCAACCAGTCGCCGGCTTTTTTCACTTTGTCAGGGGAGGTTAACGTATTGTTAATGACGTTGGTCGTCGAGATTGTTTCCGCTAGCGCGGTACCCCAAGTGAACCCTTGCTGCACCATGACTTGATTGAACAGGTTTATCTGGCCGTTCTCCTTTTCAATCCACATGGCCGCCGCGACGGGATTCGTCAGATCATAGGAGCCTAACGCCCCGCAGCCGTTGTTTTCCAGGCAAAAACGCAGCTGGCGCAGGAAAAGCGACTCCGCGTCTTCTCCCTTTTGCCCCATAAGCGGCGGCAGCGGATAGGTACCGCATCTACAGCCGGCGCCACATCTGCAGTTTTCCATGGCCGCCGAAGCCGCCGACATACTCATAGGCATACTCATACCCATACTCATAGGCGCAGGCGCAGGCGATGCCGCCGAGGCTTCGAACATCCTCAAAGGCGTGGTATAGGCCGCGAACATGGACATGGATTTGGGTTCCTCCATCACAGGCGCGGCAGAAACCGGGGCGGCGAAAGAAGACATATCCGCGGCGCCGGGCATGGGGATTTGGGGT
The DNA here is from genome assembly GCA_009784085.1 of Oscillospiraceae bacterium. Lineage (GTDB taxonomy): Bacteria > Bacillota > Clostridia > Oscillospirales > UBA929 > JAIRTA01. The sequence goes on from WRCJ01000065.1 coordinate 4,556, forward strand.
AGCCTGTCCCCCGAACCAGGTTCCTGAATATCGGCCATTGCCGCGTAGAAAGGCATCCACGCGGCATACACTTCCAGAGCCGCCAAAACCGCCCCTTCGGCGTCAAGGGGGCGGGCTGGCCCGGGCAAGGGGGTACTGACAAGCGCATAAACAGTCCGGCTGACCGTTCCGGCGTTTGCGTCGCATATGATCTTCGTGTAACGGTTCGCGCTGTAAATCTCGCGGATCTGCATGGATCCCCCGCCGACGACGGGGTAGCGGGTGATGGTATCGATCGTAAAAATATCGCCCGAAAAGCCCATACGCGCATAAGGGGTGTTCTCGGTGGGCGGGGCGTAACAGACCCCGGCGCGTATTTCATTCGTCAAATCCGACCCGGTGGGCGTGACAGGCCATGAGGCAATCTCGGTTGCCGCGCCCGCCGCCGCGTGATCCATGGTCAGGCTGTAAACAGTGCCGTCGTCCAGCGTCAGTGTGGCCGAGGATGGCTTGCCGTCATCCGCCCAGCTGATGACATCAAGCCCCGTGCCCGCCAACGCGAGATTGGCGCCCGCCTGCTCATCCAGGGTCATGCCGGTATCCGCCGCTATCAAGTCCTGAATATTCGCATACTCATCGGGCGTGATTCGCAGGTCCCTCGGCGCGGCCGAACACGCCACCCACGCGCCGGATGGCGGAAGGTTGCCGGCGTAATACGCCTCCGTCTGCCAGACGCCGCCGGCTGTATGGCTTGCCTTAAGCCTCTTCACGCTGCCGTCGGGCTGGGGCATCATGATATAAACATATTCCATGTCCCCGGCATCGTCCGCGTTGAGGAACGTCAGCCGGTATGTGACCGGCGCGCTCGGCAGATAGAACCAGAAGCCCTCGTAAGTGCCGCCGTCCTGCCAGCAGGTGACCCATTCCCCCCTGTAGTCCGAACACTCAATGACAGTCAGGTACGGGAGATTCGCGTTGTAGCGCACCGAAGCCGGGCGCTCCGTGGCGGCGGCGGTCACGCCGTTCAGAGTAGCGGTCGCGGTCAGGCTGTATTGGGCGGGGCCGATGGGCTTGCCCAGTGACAGGGCGGCGCAGTAAAACCCGGTTTTGGGGCTGGCGGTGAGGGTAGCCGCCGCCAAACCGTCCACGCTTATGGTCACAATGCTGCCTTTCGGGGCCCAGCCGTATACGCTGAAGTTCGGGTCGCCGACCGCCGTCGGGGTCTTCAGCGAAAGCGAGGGCATGTCATAGGCATCCTCGCCGACAAAGTCCAGCGTGGTTTCGCCATAGATGGGCAGCTCGGCATAGGCGGAGGCGATGACCCGATCCGGGTTGGCGCGGCGGCTCTGCCATTGGAGCCTGAGCGGGTAGCCGCCATAGTCCTTGATGTTGTTGACCGTTATGCGGTACTCGCCGTTGAATTCCGTCATCTGCGAGTTATTCGGATAAATGCTGAGGTCGCCCGCTTTTACGCGCTTGCCGTTGGCATACACGCTGCCTGCCAGTACGTAGGGCGGCGAGCCCATCGCCTTCTGATTCGTGTACAGCCTGACCGTTAACGCATCGGGGGAGAGGCCGGGGTTTCTAAAGGCTATGGTCATGCGGGCGGTGATGGTGTCGGCGTCCGCGCTGACGCTGAGGCCGCAGGCTTCCTGGTTTAACAGGGGGGGTGCGCCCACGGGCAGTTCCATCTCAAACAGTTCATAGCCGCCTTCGCCGAGGGTAAAGCCGCGTTCCGTGTACAGCCCATCGTCGAGGGCGTTTGTACTTGCCTTGATGCCCGCCAGGGTGCCGCGCTCGTCCGGGGTAAGGAAACAGTAAGTTTTCTGGCGTGTAAACAGGATCGTATAGCTGCCGGCCTCCAAGTAATGATACAGGGAATAAGCTCCGCCGATTGCGGAGAAAAGCACGGACTTGCCGGTTATCAGATCACCGGCCGAGTCGTAGAGCAGCGCGTAGTAGTAGGCGTCCGGCACGGCTTTTGTCAGCGTGAAATTCACACAACCTTGGGAGAGCCATTCCAAACTCCCGACCGTGCCGCATTTGTCGGCGTCGAGCGCGACTTCCGCGTCGGCGTAGGAATCGCCATTGATACCCGCGTGCAGGCGCAGGGAGAGCGGGCCTGTAATCTGATCCGGCGCGGCGAGGTAGAATATCCGTTGATTGGCGGATATCTCATAGGCTACCGGACTGCCGTCGCTGTCCGTGATAACCGCTTTCAAGATTTTCGAGGGCAGCGCGGGCAGGGTGATGACCCCCGGCCGCTTCTCCAGGCTAATGCTTAGGTTTGCGTAATTCTCGTTGGCCAGATCGGTGATGGTAACCGTAGAGTAGCCGTCCAGGCTGGCGGTGAGCGTGGCGCCGGCGTCAATCGGCAGGGTTGCGTTTATCGTAAACCTGCCGTTGCCGCCCGTGTAGGTCGTAAAGGTGGTGGCGTAGCCGTTTGCCGAGCATGTGACCGTGACGCGGGCGTTTGCGGCGGGCGCGGCAGACGTGGCGGGCAAGCCGCCATCGCCGCCGCCGCCATCGCCGCCATCGCCATCGCCATTGCCGCTGTCGCCGCCGTCGTCAGCGTACATCACGATGCCGGCGACCGTATAGGTCTCGTCGAGCGGCCTCAGCGTGAGAACCATGCCCGGCTCCGCGAACGCCCGCAAACTGCTCCTGTATTGACCGAAGAATTGGCTATAGGGCACGGCCTCGGCGTATACCGCCTCGCCGTCGCCCAACAGGGCGTGCGAGGGGGAAACCTTCAGCAGGTTCCCGCCATCTTGCGCGTCATACCAGTGGATCGCGGCGATGTTCGCATTGGTGGCGCCTTGCCCGGTCGAGATAACCGGCGTTATCAACGTGACCGGCTTTTCCGCAAGGGTCAGCGTCAGCCTGGCGGCCCCGGCGGAAACCGTTGCGCCGCCCGAGGCGAAAACCGTTTCGCGCCCGTATTGGCTGCCGAAAACATCCAGTGTATAAGCCCTACCGGCGGCAAGGCCGCTGACCACCACGCCCTCATCCGGTAGCGCGTCCCCGAGATGGATCAGGGAAACTATCTCGTCGCCGTCCTTGACGCGCAGGTATTTATCCACGCCCGCCGCCGGATATCCGTCGAACAGCACAAGCAGCGATGGCGCGGATTCACCGCCTACTACGTCGAAAGTGAATGTGTCGCCCCCATAGGCAAATACAACCTTCTCCACGCTCGCCACGGGGGACGCAAGGCTTTCGGGCCATCCGGCCTCGGCGTGGAGCATGAAGCCGCCTTCCCGCGAAGGGGCAAGCGTCCTGCTGAAGGTATAGGGTAGGCCGTCCGCGCCGATGCAATGCAGGGTCGCTTCCGCGCTAGCGCCCGCCGGAGTGGGCTTGCCGCTGTACACATACAGATGGTACGGGGCTGTCGTGATGATATCGCCGTTCTGGTCGGTGGTGAATATCGCGCAAGCCGAGGCGATATCGGTGTCGCTCCCCCCGGTGACGCTGATGGTGAAATCCTGGGTGTAGTCGCACAAGCCTGCGGGGATGAGCTTCATGGGCTCATAGACGTCTTCGTAGTAATACTCTTCGTAGTAGTCATCATAGCTGGCGTCGCCGCCGAACCCCAGGTTGCCGTCGTAGTTGTATCCCCAGGCCCACAGGCTGCCGTCTGTTTTTATCGCGAATGTTGAACCGAAATAGCCATACCCTGTGACATACGCCCAGTCCCGGTCAGCCCCGACCTGGACGGGCAAGTAGTAGTAGTCCCCGGATTTTCCTTCCGCTTCATAGTCCCCGCCGATCCCAAGAGCGCCGTAGCTGTTGTCGCCCCAAGACCACAGGCTGCCGTCGGTTTTTATGGCGAAGGTGGCGTAAGCATGACCCGTGACACGCGCCCAGTCATTTCCGACGCCCACACGCACGGGGGTATAGCCGTAGTAGCCGATAGCCGCGCCTACGCCAAGCTCGCCCCTGAAGTTGGTCCCCCAAGCCCACAGCGCGCCGTCTTTTTTGATGGCGTAACCCGAATAATCGCCCGCGCCGATTGCCGCCCAATCGTTGCCCGCGCCGATATTGCCGGGCGTCTCGCCGACAACGTTACTATAACCCCCGTTGCCAAGTTCGGCGGCATTATTGCGCCCCCAAGTCCACAGGGTGCCGTTGTCTTTCAGGCCGACCCCGTGCTCTTCCCGATAAGC
>WRCJ01000066.1 GCA_009784085.1 Oscillospiraceae bacterium
CGGTCGATGGGAATGTCGAAAAGATGGGTGGCCTCGATGCATTCCAGCCCCTTGTTGACCAAGGTGGCGGAATCCAGCGTGATTTTGCCGCCCATGCGCCACGTGGGATGATTGAGCGCATCCGCCGGCGTGACTGTGCGCAATTGCGCCCGGGAAAAACCAAAAAACGGCCCCCCGGAGGCCGTGAGGATCAGCTTTTCGACATCCCCCGCCCGCAGGGCGTCAGTCCACGGGGCATCAGTCCGCAGGGCGGCAGTCCACGGGGCATCGGAACGCTGTGCGTCAGTCCGCTGGGCATCGGCATCGGCGACGCCGCCCCGTTCGGTCTGCAGGCACTGGAAGATGGCCGAATGCTCCGAGTCCACGGGGAGGATGACGCTGTTTTGCTCCTTAGCCCGTTTCATCACCAGCGACCCGGCGCACACCAGCGATTCCTTGCCGGCCAACGCCACCCGCCGCCCGCCCTCCAGCGCGGCCAGCGTGGGGGCCAAGCCGTCGAGGCCGGTGATGGCGGTTACCACGGTGCCGGCCGACCGATCGGCGGCCAAAGCGCAAACACCCTCTCCGCCGGAAAGCACCTGGATGGGGGTGTCGGCCAGGCGGACTTTCAAATCCCGCGCGGCCCCGCTATCCCCCATCGCCACCGCGCGGGGCAAAAAACGGCGCGCCTGCGTCTCCATCAACGGCACATTGCGCCCCCCCGCCAGGAATATGGCCCGCAACCCCAGGTGTTCCGCAACCTCCAACGTTTGCGACCCTATAGAACCCGTAGACCCCAAAATACAAAGATCGTTGTTTATCATAGACGACTATGCCCCGCCCCCCATCGAGAAGAAAACAGCCAGGCACAGCTCCACCGCCGGGGCGGCGAACAGCAAGCTGTCGAAACGATCCAAAATACCGCCGTGGCCGGGCAATGCCCGACCATAATCCTTGACGCCGCACTCCCTTTTAACCAGTGAAAAGCTCAAATCGCCCAACTGGGAGACCACCGCGCCGACCAGGACGGCGACCAGCACCGGGACGAAAGGCAACGACACAGAGAAACACGCGGACACCACAAGGATATAGGCGACAGCGAACAATACGGCGCCCAACAGCCCGCCGCCGGCGCCCTCCACGGTCTTCTTAGGGCTGATGTCGGGCGCCAGCGGATGGCGGCCCCATGCGCGGCCGACAAACAACGCCGTGATATCCGATCCGAAGGCCGCCAAAAAGGGGAGCAAGATCAGCCATCGGCCCCACTCCATGGCGGCTATGCGTATCAAGGAGGACAAAAACAAGGGGATAATGGCGGCGGCGAACAACACCGCGCTTACCTGCGCAAAGGTAACGCGGCTATGGTCGGTGACCGCCTCGCAAAACAGCAGGAGGGCCAACGCAAACAATCCCGCGACGCCGTACAGGGCGCGCGGGTCAAAATAGCACCACAGGGGGATCAGGGCAGCCGCAACAGCGGCATAGATCGCCAGGCGCCTCTTCGCGACGAGGCCGGACAGCAGGAATTCCAGCACAGAGCAGGCCGACACGACCGCCACGCCCACAGGAAGGACCCAAGCCGGCGACAAGTAAAGGACAAAAACCAGGATCGGCAACAAAGCCAAAGCCACCAACACGCGCGTCAACATCAATATCCCTCCGCATTCCCTTTCACACGACTTTACACGCCTTTACACGCCCCCGAAGCGGCGGCGGCGGTTTTGGTAGGCCGCCAACGCCGCATCGAAATCGGCCGTGGTGAAGTCGGGCCATAGTATATCCGAAAAATACAACTCGGCATAAGCCGCCTGCCACAGCAAAAAGTTCGACAGCCGCAACTCGCCGCCCAAGCGAATGAGCAGGTCGAGCGGGGGGAGCCCAGCCGTATAGAGAGCTTGCTCGAAGCAAGCATGGTCGATGTCGGGCGGCGCCAGCTTCCCCTCCCGGCACCGCTCGGCCAGCAAGCGCGCGGCGCGCAGGATCTCGTCCTGTCCGCCGTAATGGAAGGCCACGCTGACCGTCATCCCGTCAATCCGCTGCGAAATGAGATCCGTTTGCTCGGCCAAGCGGCGGGCGGCGGGCGGCATGGCATCCCTGTCCCCCAGAAACCGCAACCGGATGCCGTCGCGCTCCATGCTATCGACAGCCTCGCGCAGGTACTTCTCTAGCAACACGAATATGCCGCGTATCTCGGCGGGCGGCCGTTGCCGGTTTTCGGTGGAAAAAGCGTAGACGGTCAACGCCGCCAACCCCCTGTTTTTCGCATGGGTGGCGATAGTCCGGAAGGTCTCGCTGCCGGCGACATGCCCGGCCCTGCGGGGACGCCCGCGCGCCTCGGCCCATCGCCCGTTGCCGTCCATGATAATGGCGACATGGCGTGGCGGCGGGCAATCTTGCGCGCCGGTCGGACGCATGGCGCCACATCCTTTCTGCCGTTATGCCCCCGGATATCCCGTCTACAATTCAATAGTTCCAGGAATCCAAAACCCCGAAATATATGGCGCCTAGACTTCCATGAGCTCCGCTTCCTTCTTGGCGGTCAGATCGTCGATGGCCTTGCAGTACTTCTCTGTCAGATCCTGCAAATCCTTTTCGGCGTCCTTCAGGTCGTCCTCGGTGATGTCGGACTTCTTTTTCTGGGCCTTATACGACTCTATGGCGTCGCGGCGAATGTTGCGCACAGCCACCTTGGCCTCCATGGCATACTTGTGTACCTGTTTCACCAAGTCGCGGCGTCGCTCCTCTGTCAATTGCGGGAAGAGCAGGCGGATGAACTTTCCGTCGTTTTGCGGGTTGATGCCCAGGTCGGAAGACTGTATGGCCTTTTCGATAGCCTTGAGGGCGCCGGCGTCCCAAGGTTGGATGATCAGCATGCGCGGCTCCGGCGTGGAGATGGAGGCGATCTGCGCGATAGGGGTGTGTGCGCCATAGTACTCCACCGAAATACGATCGAGTACCGCCGCATTGGCCCTGCCGGCGCGTAACGTCGCAAACTCGTGGCTCATCACCTCCAAGGTCTTCTCCCATCTGCGGGCGTATTCATCGTATGTGTCTCTCATGGCTGATGCTCCTCTCTGCGAATATAGTTGGCCTATTGGGCGTTCTTCCTGACAATTGTCCCGATTTTTTCCCCTGCCACCACCCTGCAGATGTTCTCGGGGTCTTTGAGCGCGAAAAGGATGACGGGGATGCTGTTGTCCATGGACAGCGAGGTGGCCGTGCTGTCCATGACGGTCAGGTGGCGCGCTAGCATTTCGTCGTAGCTCAGCGACTCGTATTTCTTGGCGTGGGGGTTCTCAGCCGGGTCGTCGTCGTACACCCCGTCGATGTTTTTTGCCAACAGGATGATTTCGGCGTCGATCTCCACGGCGCGCAGCACGGCGGCTGTGTCCGTGGAAAAGAAGGGGCTACCCGTGCCGCACGCAAAGATGACGACGCGCCCTTTTTCCAGATGGCGCACCGCCCGCAGGCGCACATAGGGTTCCGCGATGGCCCGCATCTCCAGCGCGGTTTGCACGCGCACGTCCACCCCCGTCCGCTCCAGCGCGTCGGCCAACGCCAAGGCATTGATCACCGTAGCCAGCATCCCCATGTGGTCGGCGCGGGTACGATCCATGCGGCCGAAGCTGTCTTTGGCGCCGCGCCAAAAATTGCCGCCGCCCACCACGATGCCGATCTGCACGCCTTGCTCGACGCACCGACCCACCGCCTGGGACACCGTGCCCAAGACGTTGAAATCCAGCCCGCTTCTCTTGTCGCCCGCCAGCGCCTCGCCGCTGACCTTGAGCAGTACCCGCTTGTACACAGGTTTTTCCATAAACAACACCCCGCAAGATCATATGTTAATATCGCCATCCGCCCTTGCGCTACAGCAACTCCCCGTAGCGGCGGATAAACAGCTTTTTGAGCATGGTCACCAGAAGCATATAGCACAAGATGGTACCCAACAGCATCGCAATATATTCCAACGGCAGCGAAATGCTGGGCAGCGAAAGGTTGGATGCCTCCCTGTACATCATGTCCCACACAAAGGTAAAGGGGATGATCGTACCCACGGCGATACCGCAGGTGGTGAGCAACGTGGTCTGCCAAGAGGCCCGGCTCTGGATGAAGGGGACTTTGGGCGTGCGGATCAAGTGGATGACCAGCGTCTGGGACCACATGGATTCGATAAACCATCCCGCATGGAAGAGCTTGGCGAATACGGCCTTTTCCGCGTCGGCCAGCGCCTCGTACGCCCCGCCGGCCACCATCGGGCAGATCACGAGGAAGAGGAAGAGATAGGTCGTGATGTCGAACACAGAGCTGGTCGGCCCTATCCAGATCATAAACCTGGTGATGGAGGTGGCGTCCCATTTGCGAGGTTTTTTCAAATATTCTACGTCCACATTGTCCCACGGGATGGTGATACACGCGATATTGTAGATCAGGCTGAGCACCAGGACTTGCATGGGCAGCATGGGCAAAAAGGGCAAAAAAGCCGAAGCCGTCAAAACAGAGAACATGTTGCCAAAATTGGAGCTGGCGGTCATCTTGATATACTTGATGATGTTGGCGTAAATCTTGCGCCCCTCGACAACGCCCTCTTCCAGCACCATCAAGTCCTTTTCCATCAGGATGATGTTGGCCGACTCTTTGGCGATATCCACGGCGGTGTCCACCGAGATCCCCACGTCGGACGCCTTCATGGCCGCCGCGTCGTTGATGCCGTCGCCCATGTACCCCACCGTGCGGCCGTTCTCCCGCAGGGCGGTCACGATCCGGGCCTTCTGGCTGGGCGATAGCTTGGCAAACACGTGGATCGCTTCCACCGCTTCCTTGAGCTGGCTGTCGCTCATGCCCTCCACGTCGGCGCCCAGAAGGATGTCGCCGACCTGGATGCCCACTTGCTTGCAAACGCTGACGGTCACGGCGTCGTTGTCGCCGGTGAGCACCTTGACCTCCACGCCGTATTCCTTCAGCGTGGCGATGGCGTCCGCGGCGCTGTCCTTGGGCGGATCCAAGAAAGCCAGGTAGCCGATGAGCACCATATCGTTTTCGTCGTCCACGGAAAAGGCGCCCTCGGGCGACGGGCTGGTCCGCTGGGAAACCCCCAGCACCCGCAAGCCGTCGCTGTTGTACTTTTGGCAGGTCTCCAGGATCTCCCGCTTGATGGCCTCGGTCATGGGCTCCACTTTGCCCTGGTATTCGGCGTACGCCGAGATGGACAGCATCTCCTCGATGGCGCCCTTGGTGATCATCTGGGTCTTCCCGCTCTCGTCGGAAACCACCACGCTCATGCGCCGCCGGTTGAAATCGAACGGGATTTCGTCGACCTTGACGTATTCGTGCCCAAGCTCCACGGCCTCCAGCTCCCTGGCCCGCTCGATGATGGAGATGTCCATCAGGTTTTTCAACCCCGTTTGGTAATAGCTGTTGAGATAGGCGTGGCGCAAGATGCGCGGGTCGCTGTTGCCGTGGATGTCCAGATGGTACTCCAAGATGATCTTGTCCTGGGTCAGCGTGCCGGTCTTGTCGGTACACAGCACGTCCATGGCGCCGAAATTCTGTATCGCGCCCAAGTCCTTGACGATGACCTGCTTTTTGGACATGGAGACGGTGCCTTTGGCCAGGTTGGCCGAGACGATCATGGGCAGCATCTCGGGCGTCAAGCCGACGGCGATCGACAGCGCGAACAGGAACGCATTGAGCCAGTCGCCTTTGGTGAACCCATTGATGAAGAGTACCACCGGCACCATCACCAGCATGAAGCGGATGAGGATCCAGGAAACGGAGGTGATGCCCTTCTCAAAGCTGGTGGGCGGCGCCTTGACCTGGAGTTGCCGGGCGATGGCGCCCATGTAGGTGTCGTCGCCGACAGCCAGGACGATGGCCGCGGCGGAACCCGAGATGACCGTGCTACCCATAAAGGCAAGGTTATTGAGCTCCAAGGGATTCTGCTTTTTGCCCCGGATTACCTCGGAAAACTTCTCCACCGGCTCGCTTTCGCCGGTCAGCGAGGACTGGCTGACGAACAAGTCCTTGGCCTGCAAGATGCGCATGTCGGCCGGGATAATGTCGCCGGCGGCCAGGTACAGGATATCCCCCACCACGATTTCGTCCAGCGGGATCTCCCTTTTTTCCGCATGCGTTTCGTCGTCGTCCTCGTCGAGAGCAACCTGCCGACCCACGGCGGCGGTGGTCTCGACCATCTCCGTGAGGCGTTCGGCCGCGTTGCCCGATCGCGTCTCCTGAATAAAGTTCAGCAGGGCGCTGATGGTCACCATGGTCAGCACGATGATCACCGCCGTCAAGTCTTTGCTGTCCGTCGCCAAGAGAAAGTCGGTGACGAAGGAGGCGGCGGCCAAGATAAACAGCACGACGGTAAAGGGATTGATAAAGGCATCTATCAGGCGGGCAATCCCCGAGACTTTGCCCTGTTTGGTGATCACGTTCACGCCATATTGCTCGCGCATCTCCTCGACGGTTTCCTCGTCGTATCCTCCCAACAGGTTGTCGTACTGGATGAGCAGGGTGTCCGGCGTCTTCTGGGCGGCGTTGAGTAGCCTCCTTTTCACTTTTTCCGCGCGGGTGATCGTGATAGGCGCGATGGTGGTTTTTTTTGCCATCGGAGAATCCTCCCTTCTCTTTTTTGCGCTAGGGAAAAGATAAAGATAGGATTCCTGTGAGCGGGAAGGACCGCGGTCTTCGCCCACAAGTATCCGTTCCGGTACTGCCGGAGTCCATCCATCTCACCACCTTTCACAATTTGCAATCAAATGCACGTGGCTAGGCATAACACATGTTTCACGATGGTTGTTTTGTCGGCGCGTCAAGGATGCCGCGCCCTACGATAATCTGTACCAACATTATGTTGAAATCCAAGCCCTCGTTAGATTTTACCACAAAATAGCCGCGTTATCAACCGATCAATGCCAATATTTCCTGTGAGAAAGTTTTATGTAGAAAGTTTTGACATCCAAACCACAACTCCTATGGCAGGAACATGCGCCCAATCTGGTAGATAGCAGTGGCGACGGCCCACGCGACAACGATCTGGTATACCACAACAAAGAGCGTCCCCTTCAGGCTACCAAGCTCGCGCCTCACCGTGGCGATGGCCGCCACGCAAGGCGTATACAGCAACGTGAACGCCAAAAAGCTGAATGCCGAAAGAGGCGTAAGGAGCGTGTGCAGCGTGCCGCCCAATGCCTCGCCCTTGGCGCCTGTCAGCACGGCCAGCGTGCTGATCACCGCCTCTTTCGCGGTGAACCCGGCAATCAGGGATGTGGAAACGCGCCAGTCCGTAAAACCGGCCGGGACGAACACAGGGCCGATGAACCGCCCAATGGCGGCCAACATGCTGGCCGCGCCATCTTCGACGGGATTGAGCCGCACGTCGAACGACTGCAAAAACCAGACCACCACGGTGGCCAAAAGGATCACCGTAAAGGCTCTCTGGATGAAATCCTTCGCCTTGTACCATAGGAGCCGCAATACGGTTTTCCCGGAAGGGAAGCGGTAATTCGGGAGCTCCAGCACAAAAGGGACCGGCGCGCCTTTGTAAACCGTTTTGCTCATGATATAACCCGACAATATGCCCAGCGATATCCCCATCAAATACAGGCCGATCATCACGAACGCCTGGTACTTGGGGAAAAAGGCGGCTGTGAGTAGCGCGTAGATGGGCAGTTTCGCGCTGCAGCTCATAAAGGGCGTGAGCAAAATGGTCATCTTCTTATCCCGTTCGCTGGAAAGCGTCCGGGTGGCCATGACCGCCGGGACGGTGCAGCCGAAACCCATCAGCATGGGTACAAAACTTCGCCCCGAGAGGCCGATCCTGCGCAGCGGCTTGTCCATCACATAAGCCACTCGCGCCATGTAGCCGCTGTCCTCCAAAAGGGACAAAAAGAAAAACAGCGTGATGATGATCGGGATGAAGCTGAGCACGGCGCCCACGCCGGCGAATATGCCATCAATGAGAAGCGAGTGGACGACCGGGTTTAGGCCGTATGCCGTCAACGCCTGGCTAGCGGCATGGGCCAGGCCGTCGATGCCCAGCACGACCAGGTCGCTGAGCCTGTTGCCAATCACGCCGAAGGTCAGCCAGAAAACCGTGAACATGATGCCCAGAAAAACGGGCAGCGCCCATATCCTGTGGGTCAGGATGCCGTCCAGCGTGACGCTGCGCCGGTACTCGCGGCTCTCTTTCGGTTTTGTGACGCATTGCCTGCACATTTCCTCGATGAACCGATACCGCATGTCCACGATGGCCGCTTCCCGGTCGGTATCCAGATCGGCCTCCATCTCACAGACCGCGTGCTCGATCATATCGATCTCGTTTTCTGTGAGCAACAGGTCTTTCCGTATGGCTTCGTCGCCCTCGACCAGTTTGGTCGCCGCGAAGCGAGGGGGGATGCCCCGCCTTTGCGCGTGATCCTCGATAAGGTGGGTGATGCCGTGAATGGCCCTATGCACCGCGTCGGCGCAAAAATCGACGCGCTCCGGCAGTCTTCGGTTTTCCACCGCATCCGTGGCCTTCTCCATCAGTTCGGACAACCCCATCTTTTTGGCCGCCGAAATGGGCGCCACGGGGATGCCCAGGGCCTCCCGCATGTGGAGGATGTCGATGCTGCCGTGGTTCGACTGCACCTCGTCCATCATGTTCAACGCCAGCACCATGGGAATCTGCAACTCGATCAGCTGCAGCGTCAGGTACAG
>WRCJ01000067.1 GCA_009784085.1 Oscillospiraceae bacterium
CGTCCCCTACAAAAACGATTCCACAAAACGGCCACGCGCAAAACGGCCTCACGTGTGAAATGGGGCGCAGGGACGGCGGCGCGACGGTGTGGTGCGGCGCGAACGGAGGGACACACGGCGGCGTGGCGGGGGAGGCGGCGCGTCAGGGATGCCGCGCCCTACGATGGACGGGGGGTGCGCGGGGGCGCGGCGACGCGGCGGGGACGGCGGGACGCGCGGGGGCGCGTCCCCTACGAAACGTTGGATACGGGACGGTCGGGCGAAACAACCACGCAAAAAACGACCCCACGCGCGTTCACGGGGCGCGGCAGGACGCGTGGGCGCGGGGACGGCGGGACGCGCGGGGCGCGGCAGGACGCGCGGGGGCGGGGCGCGGCAGGACGCGCGGGGGCGGGGCGCGGCAGGACGCGCGGGGGCGGGGCGCGGCAGGACGCGTGGGGGCGGGGCGCGGCAGGACGCGTGGGCGCGGGGACGGCGGGACGCGCGGGGGCGGGGCGCGGCGGGACGCGCAGGGACGGCCACATATACGACCACGGTAAAACGACCCCGCACGCGGGGGCGCGAACGGCGGGACGTGCAATTACGGGCGCGCGGGCGCGTTCACGGGGCGTGCGGGGGCGCGTTTATCATTTGCAACACCTCGTCTTTGCCCCGTCCCGTTTTGGCTGAAAATAGGGTTGTTTTGTCCCGTTCGTCCAACACCAATTCACGGCGAATCTCTTCCACCCGCGCGGGGAGTTCCCGTTCCTTCAGTTTGTCGGCCTTGTTGATGATCACCGAGAAGGGCACGCAGGTCTGCTGGAACCAGGAGGCCATGGTCTTGTCGTCCTGCGTCGGGGCATGCCGGACATCGACAATGAGGAATCCTCGGGCATTGTCGGCAAAATCCGTAAAAAAGCTTTCCATCAGCACGGCCCAGCGGCGCTTTTCGGATCTGGCCGCGCGCGCGTACCCATAGCCGGGCAGGTCGACGAAATAGATTTTGTTGTCGATGAGGAAATAGTTGACATGCACCGTTTTGCCCGGCGTGTCCCCCACGCGCGCGAAATTCCGGCGGCCCAGCAAGCTGTTGATGACCGACGATTTACCTACGTTGGAACGTCCGGCAAAGACAAATTGCGGCAGGCCGTCCCGAATGAACTGTTCCTGACTGGCCGCCGACTTGACAAATTCGGCGCGATGCAAATTTATATGCGTATTCTTTTGCGTATTCATATATGCAGGCCCACGCCGCCTTCGCTCTCCATCGGGGGCGGCGGCGAGATTGGCGTCGGCACCGGCGCCGATTGCGGGAGCGACGACGCCATGCGGCCGAGTTTCGGTGGCACGCACAGCGCGAAGTCCAGCGTGGTGGCTAGCACGGCGTCCATATGTTCCACCGTGATAAAGCGCAACGCCTTTTTTACGGCGGGGTCGATGTCCGCCAAATCTTTTTCGTTTTCCCGGGGGATGATCACCGTGCCCACGCCGGCCCGGTAAGCCGCCATGGTCTTCTCCCGCAAGCCGCCGACGGGCAACACCCGCCCGCGCAGCGTGATCTCCCCGGTCATCGCCACGTCACGGCGCACCGGCGCACCGGTCAACGCCGATACCATGGCAACGGCCACCGTAATGCCAGCCGACGGTCCATCCTTGGGCGTCGCGCCCTCCGGGAAGTGGACGTGGATGTCGCGGTTTTTATGGAAATCGGGGTCGACGCCCAGGGTGCCGCACCGCCCCCGTATGTAAGTCAGCGCGGCGCGGGCCGACTCCTTCATGACCTCGCCCAAGTTTCCGGTCAAATCTATTTTCCCCGTGCCCTCCACGGCGCCCGCCTCGACTTCCAGCAGTTCCCCGCCGACCTGGGTCCATGCCAGCCCGGAGGCCACGCCAATCTCGGCTTTGCCCCGCAAATGATCGGGTTTGTATTTGCGCACGCCCAGCATTTCCTCCAAATCGCCCGCCTTGACGCTCACACGGGTTATCTCCTCGGAGACCAGGCGGCGGGCCGCCTTCCGGCAACATGCCGCCAACTCGCGCTCCAGGTTCCTCACGCCGGACTCCCGCGTATAGCCCGAGATCAGCTCGCGCACGGCGCCGTCGGCCAAGCGCAGTTGCCCCCTCTTCAGTCCGTGGCGCGCCAGTTGTTTGGGCAGCAGGTGCTTCTTCGCGATGTGCAGTTTCTCCTCGTCGGTATAGCTGCCCAGCTCGATGACCTCCATGCGGTCGAGGAGCGCGCGGGGGATGGTTTCGGTCGTGTTGGCCGTCGTGATGAACAGCGTATCGGACAGGTCGAAGGGCAGTTCCAGGTAGTGATCCCGGAAGGCGTGGTTTTGCTCGGGGTCGAAGACCTCCAGCAACGCCGCCGCCGGATCGCCCCGGAAGTCGTGGCCCATCTTGTCCACCTCGTCGAGCACCATCACGGGGTTGCGGGCGCCGGCTTGGCGCATGGCGTTCATGATCCGCCCCGGCATCGCGCCGATGTAGGTCTTGCGATGCCCGCGGATGTCGGCCTCGTCGCGCACGCCGCCCAGCGAAAGCCGCGCCAATTTGCGCCCCATGGCCCGCGCCACCGACTGCGCCACAGAGGTCTTGCCTACGCCCGGGGGGCCTATCAGGCATAGCACCTGGCTCTTGAGCTGGGGGGCCAGCGCCTTGACCGCCAAGAATTCCATCACGCGCTCCTTGACCTTCCCCAAGCCGTAATGATCCCGGTCCAGCACGCGGCGCGCGGATCTCATGTCCAAGCTGTCCCGGGTCGTTTTCACCCAGGGCATCGCCAAAACGCTGTCCAGCCACGTACGCGCCACGGCGACCTCGGGGGAAGCCGGCGACATGCGGGACAGGCGGTTCAGCTCTTGGGTGAGTTTCTCCTCAGATTCCGCCGCCAGCGACAAGGCCTTGATCTGTTTGCGGTAATTTGCGATTTCGTCGGCAATATCCTCATGTTCCCCCAGTTCGGATTGTATGGTTTTCATTTGCTCGCGCAAATAGTATTCCCGCTGGTTCTTGCCCAACTGGCGGTGCAACTTGCCTTGGATCTCGTGTTCCAGCTCCAGGATCTCGATTTCGTGCAACAGTTGCCCCGTCACCTTTTCCAAGCGTTCCATCGCCGGCAGGCATTCCAGCACCGCCTGTTTGTCTTCGTGGCTGATGGCCATGTTCTGCGCCGCGTAGTCGGCCATATAGCCCGGGTCGGTAGCCTCGGCCACCCGCATGATCACGTCGGGCGTCAGGCGCGGCGACAGGTTGACATAGGTCTCAAACAAGTCCCTCACAAGGCGCATGGCGGCTTCGGCGCGGTGCGCCGCATAACGCCTGAGCGGAATTTCCAGCTGCAGGACATCGACCTCCGGCGTCGGATCCCGCCGCGTAAAGCGCAACAGGCGGGCACGGGATAGCCCCTCGACCAGCACGCGCAAATTGTCCCCCGGCAACCTGAGGATTTGGCAAACCCGCGAAATCGTCCCCATCTCGTAGAGATCTTCGGTATCCGGCTCCACGACGCGCAGGTCGCGCTGCGCCACCAAGAAAATAGTTTGCCCGGTAGACATGGCCTCTTCCAACGCGCGGATGGATTTCTCCCGCCCCACGTCAAAGTGGATGAGCATCTTGGGGAAGACGGTAAGACCCCGCAGGGCAAGCAACGGCATGCGTTGCGCGCTCAGCGTGTTCGGCACATTCGTAGTATTCGTCGCGTCCGGCACATTCGTCGTGTCCGGCACATTCGTAGTATTCGTTGCGTTCGGCACATTCGGCTCGTTCGTCGCGTTCGGCTCGTTCGACATGAAGCTTTCCTCAATCCCCATCCCAAACAATCGAATAGGGGTGGGGGATCCGCCTTTCATGAAAACTCTTGTAATATTATATACCATCGTATTCGAAATGGAAAGGGTAGAATTTTTTCTTGCTTTGCCTGCATTGGTTGTGATAATATATTGACTACTCTCGCAGTGTATTCTTGAAGAAATGAGGAAAGCGTTTTGTACGACATTATCGAGGCTATGCGCTACAATCCGGCTGTCAAACGGCTCACAGTGAACGCGCCGATGGTGGCGCGGCGGGCGCGGCCGGGACAGTTTGTCATGTTGCGCGTAAACGACGCCGGCGAGCGTATCCCGTTGACCATCGCCCACAGCGATCCCGAAAGCGGCGCCATCACGATTATCTTCCAGGAGGTGGGCAAGACGACCGCCATGCTGGGCGCGTTGGATGTGGGCGACCGCCTGCTCGACGTCGTCGGGCCGTTGGGCATCCCCTCCCATCTGGACGGCATGAAAAAGGTATGCGTCATCGGCGGCGGCCTGGGTTGCGCCATCGCCTACCCCCAAGCCAAGGCCCTCTTTGACATGGGCGCCGAGGTCGATATGATCGCCGGTTTCCGCAACCGCGATCTCATCTTCATGGAGGAGGAGATGCGCGCCGCGTCGAGCCGCCTGACAGTATGCACGGATGACGGTTCCAATGGGAATCGCGCGCTGGTGACCGACATCCTAAAAGAGTACTTGGAGCAAGGACGCGCGTACGACACGATCATCGCCATCGGGCCGCTTGTCATGATGAAATATGTGTGCCTGACCGCCAAGCCCTACGACCTGCCCGTGATTGTCAGCATGAACCCCATCATGGTGGATGGTACCGGCATGTGCGGGTGTTGCCGGGTAACGGTGGATGGCCAGGTAAAGTTCGCCTGCGTGGACGGGCCGGACTTTGACGGCTACAAGGTCGATTACGACGAGGCCATGCGTCGCAATCAAATGTATATACAACAAGAGGAGCGCGACATGGCCGCCCATCGCTGCCAAGGGGAGGGACAGAACCATGTTTAACAAATCTCTTGTCAAGACCCCCATCCCCGAGCAGGATCCCAAAGCGCGGGCGGGGAATTTTTCCGAGGTCGCGCTGGGCTACACCGACGAACAAGCGATAAGCGAGGCTTCGCGTTGCATTGGTTGCAAGCATAAGCCCTGCGTGGCGGGTTGCCCGGTGGAGGTGGACATCCCGGCTTTCGTCCTGAAGCTGGCCGCGGGGGATCCGGCTGCGGCGTACGAGATCATCCGAAGCAACAATGCGTTGCCCGCCATGTGCGGCCGCGTTTGCCCCCAAGAGACCCAATGCGAGGTGCTGTGCGTACGCGGCAAGAAGGGCGATCCGGTCGCCGTCGGGCGGCTGGAGCGTTACGCCGCCGACTGGGCAATGGCCCGCCCCCGCCTGGAAATGGCGCATGCGGCGCCGAATGGCATCAAGGTTGCGGTTATCGGGTCCGGGCCGGCCGGCTTGACCTGCGCCGGCGAACTGGCGTGCATGGGCTACGATGTCACCATCTTCGAAGCTTTCCACAAACCGGGCGGCGTGCTGGTGTACGGCATCCCCGAGTTCCGCCTGCCCAAGGCCATTGTGACCTACGAAATCGACGGCTTGCTGGCACAGGGCGTCAAGTTGGCCAGCAACTGCGTGATTGGGCGCAGCATGAGCGTCGACGAACTGTTCTCCGACGGCTTCCGGGCGGTGTTCATCGGCTCGGGGGCGGGGCTTCCCACCTTTATGAAGATACCGGGCGAGAATTTCAACGGGGTCTATTCCGCCAACGAGTTTCTCACCCGCATCAACCTCATGCGCGCCTTCGCGGAGGATGGGGACACCCCCATCATGAGGGCGCGTCGCGTGGCTGTCGTGGGCGGCGGCAACGTGGCGATGGATGCCGCGCGCTGCGCCCTCAGGCTGCCGGGCGTTGCGCATGTGACCATCGTCTACCGCCGCAGCGAGCGCGAGATGCCGGCCCGGATCGAGGAGATCCACCACGCCCAGGAGGAAGGCATCGACTTTCAGTTGCTCACCAATCCGGTGGAGCTGTTGGGCGACGAAAAGGGATGGGTCTCCGCCATGGCATGCGTCCGCATGGAACTCAGCGAGCCGGACGACAGCGGCCGCCGCCGGCCCGTGCCCATCCAAGGCAGTCGGTTCGAAATCGAGGCCGACTGCGTGATCATGGCCATCGGCTCCTCGCCCAACCCCCTCATCCGGCAGACCACGCCGGATTTGCAGGTCAATAAGTGGGGTTGCGTGGTGGCCGACGAGGCCACCGGGCGGACAGAAAAGAAGGGCGTCTACGCAGGCGGCGATGCCGTGACCGGCGCGGCCACGGTCATTTTGGCTATGGGCGCCGGACGCGCCGCCGCCAACAGCATCCACCAAGACATCCTGGCGGGGCTCATATAAGGGTAGATAGTTGAATGAATACGTAAATGAATATTGCGGGGATGCATTGACGGGCGTGGAGATTTGATATACAATATTATTACCACGTAGGAACACCCGAACCGATAAGGGGCTGGGGATGATATATAGAGGATGCCTCTATACCAGCCCCTAATGCAAGGAGGTTGCGTAAATGTCACAAATTTGCAGCAAATGCGGCACTATCGCGGAAGCTGGCAAGAAGTTTTGCATGACCTGTGGCTCGAAGCTGGAAAGTCCCTCGCCAGCCCCACCGCCGTCGTCCATGCCGTCATTCGTGCCGACAAACGTGTCGCCGAACGAGAAGACGAGAATCGTGGGTTGGAGGCCGCCGGCGCCCGCGCCGACTCCCGTGCCGCCCCCGCCACCGCCCACACAGCCAGCCCCGCCGCCCGCTTGGGGCGGCCAGACGCGACCCATGCAACCGACACCGGCGCCCACACCCTCGCCCGCGCCGACTCCCACGCCCACGCCCACACAGCCGTCGGCTTCACCGCCCGCCTGGGGTGGTCAGACGCGGCCCATACAACCGGTGCAGGCGCCGACGCCCACGCAGTCGGCCCCTCCGCCCGCTTGGGGCGGCCAGACGCAACCCATGCAACCAACTCAGGTGCCGCCGCCTACGCAACCTTTTTCCCAACAGCCTTTCACGCAGCCGGGCGCCCCGCAGGACAACCAGACCCGCCCCCTTGCGCCGGACGAGCAGAAGACAACACCGTTGCCTCCCAATATGGCATCGCAGTCTGCGACGCAACCTACTATGCCAATGACCCAGCCTGCTATGCCCCCGCCTATGCCGGCGCCGGCGCCGCCTCTGCCCTCTCCCGCAGAGGGAACATCGGGAACATCGGGCAAGCCCCTCGGCATGATGGCGTTCTTCCTATTTACTTTGGTTATGTTGATCCCGGCTATCGGCCTTATCATGTCCATCGTCTGGAGTATCATGAAAGGCTCCCAAAGCCGTCGCCGCCTGGCCGGCGCCATGATTATCATCAACGTTATCATCATGGGCCTGGCCGCCGCGTTTGTGATACTCAGCATGCCCATCCTGGATGAGATCTTCCCCGTGCTTCAGGAAGCCGGTTATTCCATGACCATTGCGGGCATTCAGATTTTCTAAAGGGACCTTCACCCGTTTCAGGCGCGGCACTCGCCCGTTTTGGGGTCTTGCCCGTTTCGTGCGCGGGTTTTACCCGTTCAGGCGTGGGCTTCGCCCGTTTCGCGGCCCTTACCCGTTTCGTGCTCGGGTTTCACCCGTTTCGGAGCTTGATCAGCTGATCCCGCAACACCGCCGCGTATTCGAACTCCAGCATCCGCGCCGCTTCGCGCATCTCCTTTTCCATCTGGGCTATCGCTTCGCGCCGCTCCCTTTCGGTGAGCGGCTTTTCCTTGCCGCCCTCCGCGCCGGCGGCCTTGGAAATCTCCAGCAAGCCGTGTACCTCTTTGCGGATGGTCTGGGGTGTGATGCCGTGCGCTTCGTTGAAAGCCGCTTGCAACGCGCGGCGTCGGTTGGTCTCCTCCAGCGCCTTTGTCATGGAGGGCGTCATTTTCTCGGCGTACAGGACGACCAGCCCCTGCGCGTTACGCGCCGCGCGCCCGATGGTCTGGATCAGCGAGGTCTCCGATCGCAGGAAGCCCTCCTTGTCGGCGTCCAGGATCGCCACCATCGACACCTCGGGGAGATCCAAGCCCTCGCGCAACAGGTTGATGCCCACCAGCACATGGAACGCGCCCAGCCTGAGATCGCGGATCAGCTCCATGCGCTCGATGGTGTCGATGTCGTGGTGCATGTAGCGCGCGCGCAACCCCACGGTCTGCAGGTAGGCGGTCAGATCCTCGGCCATCCTCTTGGTCAGCGTGGTGACCAACACCCGCTCGTCCCGGGCGACACGGACGTTGATCTCGCCGATCAGATCGTCGATCTGCCCCTGCACCGCGCGCACCGACACCTCGGGATCGACGAGCCCGGTGGGGCGGATGACCTGCTCCACCACCTGCCCGGATCGGGTCCTCTCGTACGCGCCCGGCGTGGCCGACACGTAGATGACCTGCTTGAGCTTGGCGGTAAACTCGTCGAAGTTGAGCGGCCGGTTGTCAAAGGCCGACGGCAAACGGAACCCGAAGTTGACCAGCGTCTCCTTGCGGGCGCGATCCCCCGCGTACATGCCGCGCACTTGGGGCAGCGACACATGGGACTCGTCCACCACCATCAAAAAATCGGGGGGGAAGTAATCCATCAACGTGTTGGGCATCGAGCCGGGCGCGCGCCCCGAGATGAC
>WRCJ01000068.1 GCA_009784085.1 Oscillospiraceae bacterium
GCGCTGAGTGGCAGCAACCGCCGCCGCCCCCCTACGGGCAGCAGCAACCCCCGCCCCCGTATGGGCAGCAGCCGCCCCCCGCTTACGGGCAGCAACCCCCGCCCCCTTATGGGCAGCAACCGCCCCCTTACGGGCAGCCGGCGGCTCCCGCTGACAACCGGAAGACGTTCAGCATTCTGGCGTACGTCGGCCCCCTGTGGCTTATCGGCATGTTTGCGGGGAACGAGAAGAACGATCCGCGCGTCCGCTTCAACGTGGGCCAAGGCATGATATTGACCATCGTTTATGTCGCCCTTTATATCGTTGTCGGCATTATCAGCGCGCTGATTCCGAGGCCCAACTATTTTTATGGTGGTGGTTGCGCGGCGTACGGCGTCATCACCTCGTTGCTGTGGCTGTCGGTTTCCGCTTTCATGGTCATCTTTGCCCTCATTGGTATCATGGGCGTGAGCAAAAACCAGGAGAAACCCCTTCCTATCATTGGAAAGTTCGCATTTTACAAGTAATCACAAGCAATCACTTGTCATTACAAGCGATTCGTGAGCCGCGATTTGTGATTTGCGAGTCATTTTGCGCCGGATAACAGCGGGGGCATAGACCCCCGCTGATGCCGCGCCGTCATTTTCGCGCCAACCATCATGTTGGCGCAGTGCCATCATCGCGCCAACCATAATTGTGACGCCGTGTCATCATCGCACCAACGAAAACAGGGGCTGTTGGAATTTCCAACAGCCCCTGTTTTTTTGCGTATCGTAGGGCGCGGCATCCCTGACGCGCCGTAGGGTGCCCCCGTGCGATGTTATGCGGTACGCGCCCCCGCGCGTCCCGCCGCACCCAACGTCCCCGTGCGTATCGTAGGGGACGCGCCGTGGGGCGGTCGTGGCGATGATATACGGCGTTTCGTAGGGCGCGGCATCCCTGACGCGCCGTGGGGCGCCCCCGTGCGATGGTATACGATGGCCGTAGGGGACGCGCCCCCGCGCGTCCCGCCGCACCCAACGTCCCCGTGCGTATCGCAGGATTCATGCCCCCGCGCTCCCTTCGCCCCTTACCAGTACGTCTTGCGATCGGCGTTGACCTCGTAGGTGGCCGGGAGCCGATCCACGCCATCGGGCAGCCTGACAGCCTGTACGGCAAACCGGGCGTCCTTAAAGTCGTACCAGCAGGTGGACAGGGTGATGATCTCATCCCTGCCCGTAAGGATCAAGTCGCTGGAAAACAGCGAGATCTCGCGCATATGATCGACAAAGCCCAGAAAATCAGCGGGCGTGTCGAAATCGACCTGATAATAATTGTATAGCATCGGGACGATCAGCACGGCAAAGATCTGGTATCGCCGCGTCCCGTACAGGGTGTCGTAGGTGAACACCGGGTGTTCCCGCAAAAAGTCTAGGTCCTTCAATTTCTTCAGGCTGCCGAACATGGAGCCGTCCCGCATGTGATGGGCAAACAGGATGGTGTGCATCCAAGAGGGGTTGTCGGGCGTGTTGCGGTAGTCAATGAACACGGCGCCGTATTTGGAGGGGCTTTTGTCGAAATTATAATCGCAATAGTATATATAGTCGGCGCCATAGACAACCGGATAGTCTATCACGGTGCCGGGGATGGTTAGCCAGGCAGTGAAGTCGTCGTTCCGCTCGATCCAGTCGGCGTATTGCACCAGCTTTTCCGGAAGGATGCTTGGTTTGGACCAGGGCGTGGGCGTGGGCGCTATCGCCGGGGGCTTGGATTCCGGCGGCGTGGGCGCGGGGGTTGGGGCGGGAGGCGTCTCAGACGGCGCGGGCGCGGGCGTGGACGTCTCCTCCGGCGGGGGTTCCGGTGGCGTGGCGCAACCGCTAGCGGGCAAGAGGGAGAAAAGCGTCGCAAGGAAGAGGAGGAGGCATAGGAAACGGCGTCTCAAGATTACTCACCCCTCGAATCATATATTTGCGAAGATACTTGTATGGGAAGATACTAGTACGCGATGATACCTGTATGCGTGATACTTGCGATTCGCTATACTGTAGAGACCATTATACTACAATTGTTATCTATAAGGGAAGCAAAAAATGAAAAAGGGGCGAAAACAAGTTGGGGCTGTTGAAAATCCTTCAACAGCCCCTAAACACGCAACAGCCCCTGGAATACGTGCGCCCACGGGTGTCCACGGGATGCCCATGGGCGCCTACGCTACGCGCCGCCGCCTACGCCGCCGACGCGTTGCCGCCTACGGATGCCCACGGGGTGTCTACGGGCGGCCATTCGCCGCCGACGCATTGCCCACGGGGTGTCTACGGGCGGCCATTCGCCGCCGACGCATTGCCCACGGGGTGTCTACGGGCGACCATTCGCCGCCGACGCATTGCCCACGGGGTGTCTACGGGCGGCCATTCGCCGCCGATGCATTGTCCACGGGGTGCCGACGGGCGCCTACGCTACGCGCCGTCGGCTCGCCGCCGATGCGTTGCCTACGGATGCCCACGGGCGCCTACGGGCGGCCATTCGCCGCCGACGCATTGCCCACGGGGTGCCCACGGGCGGCCATTCGCCGCCGCCTCGCCGCCTAGCCGCCCACGGATGCCTACGGGTACCCACTCGCCGTTGCCGCCCACGGACGCCTACTCGCCGCCCATTCGCCGCCGTTGCCGCCCACGGATGCCCACGGGCGCCTACGGGCGGCCATTCGCCGCCGCCTGTGCCGCCTGTGCCGCCTACGCTACGCGCTGTCGGCTCGCCGCCCACGGGTGCCCACGGGTACCCATGTGCGCCTACGCCGCCGTCGGTGCCGTCCACGGGTGTCCACGGATGCCCATTCGCCGCCGCCTGCGCCGCCCATTCGCCGTCGGCTCGCTACCCACAGGCGCCTGCGCCGCCGGTGCCGCCTACTCGCTGTACACCTGCGACATCACTTGCAGGAGATAGCTATCGGGATCGCGCATGCTCAGCTCATCGTGCAGGCGCACGCCGTACACCGGGCCGTTGAGCGTCAGGTGGTTCTCGTCGGCGTAGGCGGTTATCCGATCGCCGATGTCCCCCGCCTGGCCATAAAAGCTGCGCGTGTAACCGATGATGAAAAGCCCGGCCGGTTTGGTGTCGGATCCCTCCGGATCGATGGCGAACAGGCGGGATGGCTTGGAAGGGTCTTTCTGGAATGACTCCATGTCTGTGAAGAAATCCCCGATAGGGTAGCTCATGTTGATGCGCAACCTACGGGCATATTCGCAAAAGTTCAAGAAAGCCTCATAGAAGGAACCGCCGTTTTCGTAATCGTTTTGGGGCCCCAAAGAGATGGACATCCCTTCCATGGCGCGGACAGATATTTTTGACTCGTCCACCATGAGCCCCCTCTGCATTTGCGAGCGAAGGAGATGGATCACCGAATAGGAACGGTGGAGGCGGCGCAGCTCCGCGTCCAGCTTGTTCTCCTGCTGATTGAGCAGGGATATCAGGCTGCCCGGGGTCCGGTTGCGCACCATGTCGCTGATCTGGTTGAGGGAGACCCCTAAGCCGGTCAGCACATTGATAAGGTTGATGCTGATGATCTGCTGCGGGGCGTAATAGCGGTAATCGTTCCTTCCCCGCGCCACCGGGGAGAACAGGCCGATCTCGTCATAATACCGCAACGTGGATTGTTTGATGCCTGTAATCTCGGAAAACTCCGTGATCGACAGCAAATCGTTCTCAGTCATAATTCACACCCAACTTCTATGTATTATAATTTGACAAAGGTTATTTGTTAAGGTTCAAGCTACTTGAACCTTGCGCCGTGATATTGGAAATAAATGTTAAAACCAAGTATTCCCATATCTGCGCACGCGAAAGCGACGCAGAGAGGTTACCCGGCCGAAAACCCTGCGGAACATAGGAAATAAAAATCGCGAATAAAACAAATATTCAAAAGTGATTCTCCTTCATCTTCTAAAAAAACAACGAAAAAAGTTATTGACATTAAAGGTACTTGATACTGTATAATGGGGGAGGTGAGAAGAGCCCGCTGGCTCAGCTTGATCCTCATACATATATTTTACCATAAAAACGCTTTCAGTGCAAGGTAGATATGAAGAAATACTCCGCCGTCGGCGAGAGCAGTTTTTTATAGGGAAAATACATACTATGGTAAAGGGCATTAAAGGAAGAAGACTTCATGCGCCGAAGAACGACACGATGTAAGTGAAGGCTGGTCGCATGAAGTTTCATGGAAGGCAGTGAAGTAGAAGAGGGTGGTGCGCGACAATATGGTTAAAACAATAGACGATATCAACCGTGAGTTTGAAATCGAATATTTGTTCGGAAGCATGGACAATAGCGCGATAAACCCGCAGGAGTGGGACGATCTCATCCCCGAAATGCTGGGCTCGATGCCCGAGGCTTTGCTCAGCGAGCTGGAGGAGGAGTTTTGCGCGGGCGCGCAAGCGCAGGCGCATGCCCAAACCCAGACCCAAGCTCAGGCGCAGGCGCAGGATGCAATGCCCCCCGCCCCACAGGCTGCGAGTGACCAGCCGGCTATATTTGACGAGCCGGCAACTATCGATGCGTCCCTGGCGTCCTTTGAGGCGTCTCTCCTATTCGACGGACCAGCTATCCCCGGCGAAACGGCCGATCCCGGCGGGCTGGCCCCGCTTGACGAGCCGCTCCGCTTGGAGGGGTTGGATGCCCTTGACGATCCCCTATTCTTCGAGGCTCTATTGCAGGAAGGATTAGTCCCGGCGCCAGACCAAGAACCGGGTACGAAGAAGGCGGACGCTTCTCAGCCGGATAAGCCGGCAAAGAAGAAACGGAGCATCTCACGTTTTATCTCCAACGCCCTGTTCTTTTTCGCCATCGTGAGCATCCTACTGGCGGCCCTCAGCTTCTCCTTTTCCGGCAATGGCGCGAAACGATTCCTGGGGTACTCATTTATGACGGTGCTGACCAGCAGCATGGAACCAGAGATTTCCAGGGGCGCGCTGGTTATCACAAAGGAGGTTGATGAACAAGATATCAAAGACGGCGACGACATCACGTTTTTGGATCTAAACGCGGACAGGGTGGTTACGCACAGGGTTGTCGAAATCCAAGAGAACTACCAAGACAGCGGCAAGAAAGCTTTTGTGACCCAAGGGATTGCCAACGAAAATCCCGACCGCGAGCCGGTTTTCCATAGGAATATCGTAGGCTCGGTGGTCGCGACAGTGCCTGGATTGGGCGATACCTTGCAGTATGTGTCGGACAGAAAGGTCATGTTTTTCATCCTGTTTGGCCTCATCATTTTGGCATCCATCTCCATCCAGTGGTACTTCGACGTCAGGGCAAGGGAGCGCGTCGCCGACAAGAAGGCCACTGTCGGATACATGGAGGCGAGCCCGGCAAGCTGAACGCAAAACGGCGAAAGATAGCAGGTGTAACAGGTATCACAGGAATGACAGGCATAGCAGGCATCACAGGCATGACAAGCATGACAGGTGCACCAAGGTAGGCGCGTCAAAATAGGCATGTTTCGTTGCGCGCGGTCGCACATTCTCTAAGTGGAAGGAGACAACATGAAGAAAGGGAGCACAAAAAAGAAAGCGGCGGCTATGCTCGCCCTGATTGCCCTGCTAGTCGCCATCGTGGGCGCCACTTACGCATGGGTGGACTACGATCAGCACAAGAGCAACGAATTCAACGGCAGGGGCTATCAATACGACGTGCGTCTCGTGGAGGACTTCGAGGAGAAGGACGACTGGCGGGTCGACGACGGCCCCATTAAGAAAGAGATCCGCGTTTCTAACGCAGGCAGCGCGGAAGACGGTTACGGCGCGGTCATTGTCCGCCTCCAGTTCAAGGAGTACATGGAGATCGGGGATCTGACATACACCTTGACCGATAAGCGCTACATGATCGACGACGAAGGTTCCTTCCTTGTCTACGCCACGCGGGGCGAGGCGGAAGTGGCGTGGCCGGATCACAACATCGCCAACCTGACCGACTTGGCGACCGATGCCACCGGCTGGTTCATCGAGACCAAAGCGGGGGATCCCGACGGCCAATACGGCAAGTATGTGGTCACCGAGATTACGGTGGACATGAGCGCGGCCGAACCGGTCATCCCCGGATCGGTCAGGGCCTCCGACGACGCTGTCAATCAACATCACAGCCACAACAACAAAGAATGCGAATACCCGTTGCATCTTTGGGAGGAAGACATGCCATTGCCCACCGCCCAATATGTTGCGTGGATCCTGGGCGCGAATGTGGTGGCGCTTTCGGACTGGAACGGCCTCCCGGGCGCTTTCTGGGTCTATGACGACGAGCATGGCACCGGGTGGGTCTACTGGGCGCAGATGCTGGAACCTGGCGACGTCACGTTCAACCTCTTAGAGGCGGTCGAACTCATTAAACAGCCCGACGGCCCGTTCTACTATGCCATCCATACCGATATGCAGACGGTTTCCCAGGAAGAGCTGGACGAGTGGGATGATATGCCGGATGAACTTCGGGCGGTGTTTGGCGTGGCAGGCGGCGTGGCACCATAGTGCCGAACCATAGTACCGAACCATAGTACCTTAGGCGCAACCGCGCACGACCGAACGCAACCGTATGAATCCGTGTACGCTACCGTACGAATCCGTGTACGCAACCGTATGCAAGAATACGCAACCGAACGCAAACTAACCAAACCCAACGCAATGGTATTTTCGCGGGACAAATGGCGGTTTCCCGATTTATTGGCGCCGCATGGCTATTCTAAGGCGTAGTTGAATACTTGAATACTTGAATAGCTGAATATACGCGATAAGCGGGTAAAGTAAGCGGGGTAAAGCCAAACGTTCCGTAAAAATAAATAACATTATAGAGAGGAAGAGACACACTTGAGAAAAAATGGGACAAAAAAGAGGACAGTAGCCATCCTCGCCCTGGTGGCCTTGCTGGCGGCCATGATGGGCGCGACCTTCGCGTGGGTCGACTACGATCAACACAAGACCAACGAGTTCAACGGCAAGGGATACCACCACGACGTACGGCTCGTGGAGGACTTCGACGAGGAGGACGACTGGCGGATCGACGACGGTCCCCTCTCGAAGGAGATCCGCGTAGCCAACGTAGGGAGCGCGCAAGACGGATACGGGCCGATCATTGTCCGCCTGCAGCTCAAAGAGTACATGGAAATCGGAGGGCTCTCCTACAGCATGACAGAAAGGCGTTACATGATCGATAACGACGGTTACTTTGTCGTCTTCGCCACAGAGGCCGCCGCCAGGGCGGCGTGGCCGGATCACAATGTCGCCCGGCTGACCGACGTCG
Source organism: Oscillospiraceae bacterium (assembly GCA_009784085.1). GTDB lineage: Bacteria > Bacillota > Clostridia > Oscillospirales > UBA929 > JAIRTA01. Next base: position 7,243 of record WRCJ01000068.1, read on the forward strand.
TGACCAAAACCACGGGCTGGTTTATCGAGACCAAAGCGCATGACCCCAACGGCCAATACGGCAAGTATGTGGTCACCGAAATCTCCGTGGATATGAACACGGCCCTCCCGGTTATCTCGGGCACTACCCGCCACTCTGGCGAAGCCGCCAGCGCGCACCACGACCCGGACAACCTCGAGTGCGAATACCCGTTGCATCTGTGGGATCCCGGCAGCGAGCTGGCCTATGCCCAATATATCGAGTGGATCCTGGGCGCCAACGTCACGGCCCTGTCCGCATGGGACGGCGTATCGGGTTCCAAATGGGTCTATGACGACGTAAACGGCACCGGCTGGGTCTACTGGGTAGCGTTCCTGCAACCCGGCACCACCACGCTCAACCTGTTGGAGGCGGTCGATCTCATCAAGCAACCCAACGGCCCCTTCTACTATGTCATCCATGTCGATATGCAAGCCATCTCCCCAGACAGGCTGAACGACTGGACCGACATGCCCCAGAATATCAAGAGCATCTTTGCGCAATAGTACCTTACGCGCATACAGAGTCGTTCTTGTATATTAAGCCCCTTGAGACCTCCTAGACCACCAGAATCCCTGAAAAACCACTAGAATCCCTAGAATCCCCAGAATCCCAAAAAAATCTATATTCAGAAAGGAAGAACCATTCTTGAAGAAGAACAAGACGAAAAAGAGAGTAGCGGCAATCTTCGCCCTGGTAGCCCTACTGGCAGCCATGGTGGGCGCGACCTTTGCGTGGATCGACTACGACCAACACAAGAGCAACGAATTTAACGGCAGAGGCTACCATCACGACGTGCGCCTGATTGACGATTTCGACGAGGTGGACGACTGGCGCATCGACGACGGCCCCATCTCCAAGGAGATCCGCGTGGCCAACGTGGCCTTGGCAAGCGATGCATTCGGACCGGTTATCGTCCGCCTGCAGCTCAAAGAGTACATGGAAATCGGCGAGCTGTCCTACACCATGACCGACAAGCGTTACATGATCGATACCAACGGCCGCTTTGTCGTCTTCACCTCGGAGGACGCCGCCAAGTTGGCGTGGCCGGGCCACAATGTCGCCCAGCTGACCGACGTAGTGACGAAAGCCACCGGCTGGTTCGTCGAGACCCAAGCGCATGACCCCAACGGCCAATACGGCAAGTATGTGGTCACCGACATCTCCGTGAATATGGCTACGGCCACGCCGGTCATCCCGGGCACGACCCGCCACTCC
>WRCJ01000069.1 GCA_009784085.1 Oscillospiraceae bacterium
AGCGATGAACCAGTCTCTTAGCGGTTTTCGTGTATCCTCGAAAATAGTCCCAGCAATCACGGAAGTTTGATGACGACATTCTCTGCACGTAAACAGTAATTGGCTCTTAATCGCCCACGCCTGATCATGCCCACACTTTGGACAAATGAAGCCATTTCCCCACCGTATTTCGTATAGATAGTTCCGACAATCTTCTTCGTTGCCAAAGCGAGCAACGAACTCGTTAAAAGTCATAGGATATTCTTTCATGTTGTCATAGTATCAGATTTTATCGTGTTAGTCAAGTGGAGGGGCAGGTACAAGAATATCAGTTTGTTGCTCATTGAAGTCTACGCCGATTACGCCTACATGTGTCAAACTTTCTCAGATTACCCGCTGGTCAGCGTCTGGGCTCGCGATGCGGTAAGGGTAATGCATCTATCGGGTTTGATGCATGGAAAGCCTGGAAAGCTGTTCGATCCGAAAGCCGCGATAACGCGGGCCGAGGCAGCGGTATTGATCGCACGGTTTTTTCCCACATTAGATTTTGCGTACCAGTGATAACTTTTCCCCATGAGATTCTCCGCTCTCTGAATCGCTATCCGCTATTCACTTACGCATCATTCACCGAATGCGTATGGTGGGCGCAGGATGCCGCAATCGGTGATGATCGCCGTGATGAGGCTGTGGTCGGTCACGTCGAAGGCGGGGTTGAGCACATGGATCCCCGTCGGCGCCATGGGCCGGGCATACCACATATCGGTCACTTCCCCGGCGGGCCGCTGTTCGATGGGGATGCCCGCGCCGGTTGGCGTGTGCGGGTCGATGCTGGAGGTGGGTGCGCACACGTAGAAGGGGATGCGGTAATAGCTGGCTAGGATCGCGACGCCCGACGTGCCTATCTTGTTGCAGGCGTCGCCGTTGGCCGCCAATCGGTCGCATCCCGCCAACACCGCCTGGACAAGCCCGTTTTTCATGACATACGATACCATATTGTCGCAGATCAGCGTGGTGTCCACGCCGGCTTGTTTGAGTTCGAAGGCAGTTAGGCGCGCCCCCTGGAGCAGGGGGCGCGTCTCACAGGCGTACACGCGGAAGCGCATCCCCCGCTCCAGGCCCAGATAGATGGGCGCCAACGCCGTGCCGTACCGGACGGCGGCCAGCTGCCCCGCGTTGCAGACGGTCAGGAGGCCGTCTTTGTCCCGCAACAACGACAAGCCGAACTCCCCGATGCGCCGGCAAGCTTGGATGTCCTCGTCCCGGATGGCTTCGGTTTGGGCGCGAAGCAACGCGATGATCTCGGGGATCGGCTTGTCCCGATGGCGCAAGGCGACCTCTTCCATGCGATCCAATGCCCAAAACAGGTTGACGGCGGTGGGGCGGGCCGAGGCCAAGTATGCCTTGGCGGATGCGAATTCCCGATAGAAGCCGTCGAACGTGTCGGCCCGTATGGCGCGGGCCGCCAGGTACAGTCCGATGGCCGCCGCCACGCCGATGGCGGGCGCGCCGCGCACCCGGAGTTGCCGGATGGCTTCCCATACCTCGCGCTGGCTGGTCAGCGCGAGGATTACGGTTTCATGGGGCAGCCTGGTCTGATCGACCAGCAGCAGCGCGTTGTTGTCGTCGTCCAGCGCGACGGTATCAAAATTGTTTACATTATCAATTGTTTCAGCCATGGCCACTCTCCGTATCACTCCATTAACATATCGTCATCGTATTGACCCGGATCAACTGGAGCGTTTTTTATTTGTGGCTGGGGCAGGGAAAGCCTGTTCAATTCGGCAAAACTGCTGTAGCTATAGGCGGTCACGTCACTTGCATTGTAGCACAGGTAAAGGGTATCCCCGATATAGCATAGGCGGCTGCCCCAACTGCCCGAACCCCATTGGTTATCCTTCAGTTCGGCGCGGACTACCAGCGAGCGTCCCTCCACGCCCACGACCATGCCGCCGCCCCATGATTTGCTGGAGGAATCCCAGTCGTACGATTCAAACGGGAAGCCGAACAGGCCGCGCTTGGCATCCACCATCATGGCCCGGGGATTGTCTGTCGCCTCCGAGTAGCTGCTTTGGCCCAGCAACAGGACATCTATCTCCAAGGGGTTTTCCGGGTCGCTGACATCAAACAGCGAGATCTTCATACCAGCATCCGTTACACCCACTACTTCCTCTGTGCCGTCATCGTGGCGCATGAAGATCTCCGCCGTGTGGCGGCCAAAGCCCACCATCAAGTCCTCGCCCACCGGGTGCATGTACTGGGAAAAGCCCGGGATTTTCAGCTCGCCGGTCACCCGGGGGTTTTTCGGGTCGCTCAAGTCCAGCGAGAACAGCGGATCGACCTGCCGGAAGGTGACCACGTAACCGCGATCCCCCATGAAACGCGCCGACTTGACGCTTTCGCCGGGCGCCAGCGGCGGCGTCCGCCCGGTCTGGTTCATCGCGCTGTCGAACACGGTCACGTAGTTGCCGCTTTCCCAGTCGGTGGTGGCAATGCGGAAGTAGCCGTTGTATTCGTCCATGCTGTACTGGTTGAGCGGGAATCCCGTTACGCGCCCGTCGGCCTCGTACTGGATGCTCGTCCCCTCCACCGAGAAGCGGTAGAGCGCGGTCTTATATTGGCCGTCTTCGCCCCATTCGGGCTTGGCGATGTAGATCGAGCCGCCGCTCATGTAGAAATACTCCCCCGCGCCCAGAAAACTTTGCACGTCGCAGGGTTCCTTTTTGCTGATGTCAAAGGCGCCGAGCAACAGGTAACTGGCTTCCAGCTTGCCGGGGAAATAGCAGATGTCCTTGCTCTCAATATAGGTGGCTTCTTCGGCGGCCGCCGTGTCGCGGCACAGGGGCAGCAGATCGTTTTCGTTCCCTTCGAGCTGTTCAAAGGCTGTCGAGTAGATGTGCTTGGTGGCGGAGAAGTACAGGATGCCGCCGGCCAGCCTGGTCTCCAGGGGGCTGCCCTCCAGCTCGAACAAACGGAACCTGCTCGGGTCAGTCCTGTCGCTGATATCGTAGACATCGTAGCCCGTGAAGGTCTTCCCAGGCTGCCAGTAGTTGTACCTGTAGTCCGGCGTATCATCGCCGTCCGTGTCGATGGGCGGGAGCGGCGGCGGGGCCTCCCAGCGGCTGGTCACCAGCACGAGCCGGTCGCCCACCACGTACATCTCCCTGATGCTGGCGTCGTCGCTGTCGCTCGGGCGGATGACCGACGCCACCGACATCGACGCGCCGTCGGCCTTGACAATGGACACCTGCGTGCCCTGGGCGATGTAAAGGTACTGCCCGTCGGTCTTGACGATATCGCCCTCGGCTATGCCTTCCACCTGGGCGTTTGTCTCGGAATGCTCGCCGCCGCCCCCGACCTCGCTAGCCGGCGGCATCGGGGATGCCATGGGTGCCCCGGCTACGTCGGCTGCCTCGGCCTCGTCGTCCACGGCTTCATTGCGCCTGCGCACGCCGCCAGGATCACCGGCAGGATCGGCGCCGCTGTTCTTCATATTTCCGCCCATATCTTGCACCATGGCATCGGCTTCCAGATACAGCACGCCCATTTGGTTGAGCAAGCGCAACAGTTCGGTCATGTCGCCCACCCGGGGCAGGGACGGCTTGGGTTCGGTTTGGATTTCAGCGGTTTTTGGCGGTTTCTGCACCTCCCAATACCCAATGGTCTCCCCGGTCGACAAGGTCACGGCACTGTGGCGGGAAACCGTGTATCCGGATATGGCGCCTGTCTGCGAGAATATGAGCCCCCCGGCAAGCGCGGCAACAATCACCAAGGCTGAAACGCGAATGGCCCGCTTTACTCTCTGATCCATCTTTTTAGCCCTCCTGTTTGCATGTTAATAGGTTGATTGGTTGATAGGTTGTCAAGTCATATCCCTTTTGACGGACAGGAGGGGAAAAAGTTCCGTGATTTTATAAAAATTATCGCGCTGGCGCCGAGACGATGCCCTCATCGCTGCGTTTGAACATGGTAAAGGTGCATTCGGATTGGATCAGGAGCTGATGGGTCCCGATGATGATGCGCACCCCCGGATACGCCTTCCCCAGCACCTTGACGACGCCCTGGCCGGTTTTGGCGATCTCTTCTTGCGCGGCGGCAAGCTCCGCCTGCAAGGCCGCCTGTTCGGACTTCATCTGGTGGTAGCTATTCGCGACCTTTTCCAACGTTTCGGCGTTGTCCTCGGTCAGGCGCCCGGTGGCCTTGCGCTGGATAAGCGTCTTCAGGGAAACCTCCAAGGATCGAATTGTTTTTTCCATGGAGGCCAGCTTTTTGGGGATTTCTTGGGCGCGCTTGACAAGCGACGCGTCGTTGCCCACCTCTACGATGGTGCCCGCCGACGTATTGGCGTTGCCCAGCGTGTTGACGGTCACGCAGGATCGCGCCGCAACGCGCCCGCCCACGATCAAGCCCTTCCCGGTCACGTTGATCGATCCGCTGCACAGCACGGTGGCGTTCAGGATGTAAGTGGCTTCCAAGTCCTCCCCCACTGTGATCCGCCCGCCCTGGATAAAACGGCAGGACATTTTGGAACCGGAAATCAGCTCCCCTGTCCGGCCTCCGTTGAAACCGCCCCGTACCATCAGGATGCCGCCCGCCGAGACGCTGGCCTGATCCACGGTGCCGTAGATGTCCACATTGCCGCCGGCCTCGATTGAGAATCCCGCCAGCACGTTCCCGGTCACCACCACATGGCCCGAAAAACGGATATTCCCGGTGGCGTGGGACACGTCCCCGTCGACCGTAAAGACATCCAGGACGATGAGTTTTTTGCCTGCCAAGGTGACCTGGCCGTCGATCGAGGACAACAACCGTAGCTTGTCCTCAGACAAGGCGGTGTTTTTCCCGGGCACCAAGGCAACGTCCTTGCCCGGTTTGGCCGCCAGTGCCACCCCAAAGACATCGATGCCCGGTTTCCCTTTGGTGGACGGGGTTTTTTCGCACAGCACATCGCCCCTGGACACCTTCTCCATGATGTTGAGATCCTTGAAATCCACGCTACCGTCCGGCCTCATCTTGGGCGACAGATCCCGTTCCAGGTTGACATGGTAAACGAGGGCCGCGTCTGTCCCCGCCACGCCCCGTTGCCCTTCCGCGACAACGACAGGTCGATTGTATATCGGATTGTCGGCCAGCTCCGCCAGTTTGCCGGCCTTCACGCCGAACACCACGCCGCCTCGGGCGAGGGCCTCGGAAAGCTGGGCATGGGTCAGATCCGCCCCTTGGTTCCCCGGCGGCCGAATCACCAGCCTGGCTTCCATTTTATCGGCGGCAATATGCAATTCCGCCAAAGCGTCCACGGTCGGCGCCTCTTTGCGCCCGCTCATTTCTTGATACACATGCATGGCCGTCACCCTTCCTGATTGCACAAAATACAACCTTATTATCGAAAGATTTCGTCGATGTGGAGAGTGTTTGTCACATTTTTATGAATATTTTTTGAATATATGTAATTACTATCAAACAATCTTTTCAACCATTGACAAGGGGTGTATAATATAGCTAGGAAAACAAGGGGGTTACCCATGCGACAATATGACGATATCCGGTTGGCCGTGCTTATCGATGCCGACAACGCGCCCCGGCGCACCTTGAAGGAAGTGATGGAGGAGATCGCCGTCTATGGCACGCCGACCATCAAACGCATCTATGGCGACTGGACCAATCCGCGCTTGGAGGGGTGGAAGAAGGCGTTGCTCGAAAACGCCATCACGCCCATCCAGCAATACGGCTACACGGTGGGCAAGAATGCCACCGACTCGGCGATGATCATCGACGCGATGGACATCTTGTATTCGGGGAAAGTGGAAGGGTTCTGCCTCATTTCTTCGGATTCCGACTTTACGCGCCTGGCTACCCGGTTGCGCGAGGCCGGCATGAAGGTGATCGGGATGGGGGAAAAGAAGACGCCCAACCCCTTCATCGTCGCCTGCGATAAATTCATCTATATTGAGATCCTCAGCGGGCAGAAGAAAAAGCCATCTCCCAAGCCCGCGCCGGCGCCCGCCGGGGAGCCGGACGAAAAGAAGAAGGCCACCGCCGCCGCCGCCCCGGTCAAGCACCCCAAACCCGAGCCGGCCACCGTCGTGCCGGAGGAGATCATCGATCTCATCGCCATGACCATTGACGACGTGGCCGACGACGACGGGTGGGCCTACTTGGGCGAGGTGGGCAGCCTGTTGAGCAAGAAACAACCGGACTTTGACAGCCGCAACTACGGATTCAAGAAGCTGACGCTCCTGATAGGCGTCATCGACTGCTTCGAGGTGGATTTCCGCCAGAATGTGCAGGCCAACAACGGCAAACTCATCTATATACGCAACCGCAGATGAAGAATTATTATAATGGAGAAGGAATGCCATGTCTTCGAAAGCTTCGATAACCTCGAAAACTTCGAAATCGAAGAAAGGGCGCGCCGTGGTTGCGCGCGGGGGGAAGAAACGGCGAAAATGGCCGTGGGTGCTGGGTTCGCTGGCCGCTTTTTTATCTGTCAACATCTATCTGAGCAATTACACGCTCCAGCTGAACAGGCTCACTGTGTGGTTGCCGCGTTTGCCCAGCGCCTTTGACGGGTTTCGCGTAGTCCTTCTGTCCGATTGGCACAGCGCCCGCTACGGGGACAACAACGAGAAACTCTTGGATATGATACGCAACGAGTCGCCGGATATCATCGCGATGACAGGCGACTTTGTGGAGTCCCTCTCGGATCTTGCCGGTTTTGGGACCCTCTGCCGCGCCTTGGCCGACATCGCGCCTTGCTACTATGTGACCGGGAACCATGAATGGGGCGGCCGCGCCGCCCGTGAAGCGCGGGCGATGGCTGGCGAATGCGGCGTTGTGAACCTGGATAACGCTTGGGAATATCTGACCCGTCAGGGGCAGTCGATCTGCCTCGTCGGCATCGAAGATCTGGGCGGCCCGAAGGATCAGCTCTCCGTGGCCGAGGTGGCCAAAATGGCGCGGGGCGGGGATAACCCATTCTTGCTTATGCTGTGCCACCGCTACGATCGTTGGTACAGTTTTGTGGATCAACGGGTCGATTTGACGCTGGCCGGACATGCCCACGGAGGGGTCATTCGCCTGCCCTTCACCGATGGGCTGTACGGGCCTGGCCATGTCTTTCTCCCCCAGCGCACCTCCGGCATAAGCCGGGAGGGCGGCGCCGTGATGGTGACCAGCCGCGGCCTTGGCAACCCGGAAAGGATCCCCATGCGCCTCTTCAACCCGCCCGAGGTGCTTTCGCTGACGCTGAGGGCGGGCGAAAACAAAACCCCATGAATACGCCCGTGAATACGCCCATGAATACGCTGTTCGTCCTTCCCAGCCGCGGCTGGAGTTCCAGTACGGCGGCGTTGCAACGCCTGGCGGATCAGGCTGACGGGCGGCTGGACGTGCGCTTCCTCCCCGACGGGCGCATGACCGCCGCGCACATGGACTGCGCCGAGGTCATCTTCGGCTTCCCGGATCCGGCAGCCCTGCTATCGGCGCCCCAACTGCAATGGCTGCATCTGCCCAGTTCCGGCGCCGACCCGTACGTCGACCTGCGGTTGTACGCCAACCGGCAGGTGACCCTGACCACATCCGCCGGCGTGTATGGCGCGCCTATGGCCGAACACATTCTCATGCTGTTTCTCATGCTGGCCAGGGGATACCGGAGGGACGACCCGGATGAGGCTTACGATACCCCGCGTGAACTGAACGGATCCACTGTGGTTTTGCTGGGGTTGGGCGATGTCGGCCGGACGCTGGCTGCTCGCCTGTCCTCCTTCGCGACCACCACGCTGGGCATACGGCGCAACTTGTGGGACAAGCCGCCCCATGTACACGAACTGCTCGACTTGAATTCCTTAAAGCCGGCGTTGGCGAGGGCCGACTTTGTCGTCAGTTCCCTGCCCCTCACCCGCGAGACGCAACATCTACTCAATGCCGACGCATTTAACGCCATGAAACCCGGCGCCATCTTCGTCAATGTGGGCCGGGGCGCCGTCGTGGACACAGACGCGCTGACAGACGCGCTCGCCCGTGGCCACCTGGCGGGCACCGGCCTGGACGTGACCGACCCGGAGCCCCTGCCGGCGGATCATCCGCTGTGTACCATGCCCAACGTGATCCTCACGCCGCACATCGCGGGAGCCTCCTGCGAAGTGCCCCAGCGACGCTTTGCCTTCTTCGAAAAACAGCTGGCACGTTATTTGGCCGGCAGGCGGTTGCACAATGTGGTGGACTTTTTCCGGGGATACTGATATAATAGAGGGGAAGAGCGGCGCGTGACGGCAAGAACGGCGCGTAACGGTGACTATGCGCCCCCGTAGCTCAGTAGGATAGAGCGACCGCCTCCTAAGCGGTAGGCCGTGCGTTCGAATCGCGCCGGGGGTGCCACGCGCAAGTAATCCGAACCACATTGATGTGAAAATCATCGGTGACGGTTTCGGATTCTTGCTATTGATACCTGAAATTACATGATTATGGGAAAGGGG
>WRCJ01000070.1 GCA_009784085.1 Oscillospiraceae bacterium
GAAAAGAGGGTGGGTCTTTCCGTTCGGAAAGACTAACTGCATCTTCTCAATACTCTTCAGTTTGCACGACTTAATGCATCCCCACGCCCCCGCCCCGGTTGCGCTTAACTTGTCAACTTACCGGCGAATATGCCATAGAAATATGTTATAAAAACATTGGTATTCAAATTGGGGAATCTGTGATATACTGAACCGGAACCATCAAAAAGCAGGGCGGCTAATCGCGGCGCCCAGGCCGCCCAGGCCGCAGTGTCGATAGGGAAGGGGAGGGGATCCATGGAACTCTGGTACAGCGAAGTCCACACGAAAAACGTCAAAATGTCCATCCGGGTCGACCGGCAGCTCTATTCCGGGCAAAGCGCCTTCCAGCGCATCGACGTCTTCGAGTCGCCGGAATTCGGCCGGTTCCTCATCTTGGACGGCTACATGATGTTGACCGAAAAGGATGAGTTCATTTACCACGAGATGATCACGCATGTGCCCATGGCGGTCCATCCCGACCCGAAACATGTGCTGATCGTGGGGGCGGGCGACGGCGGCGTGGTGCGCGAGCTCACCCGCTACGCCTCGGTGGAGCGCATCGACATGGTGGAGATCGATGAGCAGGTGGTGGCCGTCTGCCGGGAATTCCTGCCCCAGACAGCCTGCGCCTTCGACGACGCGCGGCTGACCATCCACTACCAGGACGGGCTCAAGTATATCCGGGACTATCAGGACATGTACGATGTCATCATCGTGGATTCGACCGATCCCTTCGGCCCGGGGGAGGGGTTGTTCACGCGCGAATTCTACGGCAACTGTTTCAAGGCGCTCAAAGAGGACGGCATCATGGTCAATCAGCACGAGAGCCCATTCTATGACGACGACGCCACGGCAATGAGACGGGCGCATAAGCGGATCGTGGAGTCCTTTGACATCAGCCGGGTCTACCAAGCCCACATCCCCACGTATCCGTCGGGGCATTGGTTGTTCGGTTTTGCCTCCAAAAAGTACCACCCGGTTCGGGATTTGCGCGCCGCGGCATGGAATGCCTTGGGGCTGGCGACCCGTTATTACAACACGAATCTGCACAAGGGCGCGTTTTACCTGCCCAACTACGTGGAGGACCAACTGGCCAATGTGGAACAGGATCTCTGACGCCTTCATGGCTTGCGACGCCGAGTACCGCGACGCGCGCGTCGTGCTGTTCGGCGCGCCCTTCGACGGCACCGCCTCCTTCCGCCCCGGCGCGCGTTTCGCGCCCCGCGCCATCCGCGGGGATTCCCACGGCTTGGAGACCTGGTCGCCGTATTGGGAAAGGGATCTGGCATCCTGCGCGGTATTCGACGGCGGGGACTTGGAGCTCCCCTTCGGTAACCCGCAAGCGGCGTTGGCTTTGATCGAGGGCTATGTATCCAGCCGGCTCCGGGACGGGAAGACGCCGTTTATGCTGGGGGGCGAGCACCTGGTAACATTGGGGGCTGTGCGGGCCTGCGCGAAAGTGTACCCTGGCTTGCGGGTACTCCATTTGGACGCCCACGCGGATCTGCGGGACGAATACTTGGGCGAAAAGCTCTCCCACGCCACGGTCATGCGCCGGGTGTGGGAACTGGTTGGGGACGGCGGCCTATTCCAATTCGGCATCCGCAGCGGGGAGGCGCGCGAGTTCGCATTCGCGGGAGACCATACCGTCCTGCATCCCTTTGACCTGGGCGGCATCGCCGACATTGCGGAGGCACTGGCCGGGCATCCGGTGTACGTCAGCCTGGATTTGGATGTCCTGGATCCGTCCGTCTGCCCCGGAACCGGCACCCCCGAACCGGGGGGCGTGTCCTTCCGGGATCTGCAGGAGGCGTTGGCGGCGATGCACATGCTGCGCGTCGTCGGCTGTGACGTCACCGAGCTGTCGCCGCCTTGCGACCCCAGCGGCATCTCCGTGGCGGCGGCGTGCAAAATTGTCCGTGAGATGCTCATAGCGATATGCGAAAAGCAATGATAAGTGATATGCGATAAACGATATGCGAAAATGATAAATGATAATATGGAGATAGATTAAGTACAATAAAGGAGGTCTTATTCTCGTGGGTAAAGCGTTGATCATCGGGTGCGGCGGCGTGGCGGGCGTCACCGCGCGGAAATGTTGCCAAAACAGCGACGTGTTCAGCGAGATCCTCATCGCCAGCCGCACATTGGAAAAATGCGACGCATTGTGCGCCAGCCTGTCTGGCGACCAGACCAAGGTTCGCGCGGCGCGGGTAGATGCCGACAACCTTCATGAGATAGTTTCGCTCATCGACCGTTTCCGTCCGGAGGTTGTCATCCACCTCGCGCTGCCATACCAGGACTTGACCATCATGGAGGCATGCCTGAAGACCAAAACCAACTATATCGACACGGCCAACTACGAGCCGCCCGACAACGCGAAATTCGAATACAAATGGCAATGGGCCTATCGCGATCGCTTTGAAAAGGCGGGCATCACCGCCGTGCTGGGTTGCGGCTTCGACCCGGGCGTGACCGGCGTGTTTGCCGCTTGGGCACTGAAGCACCATTTTGACGAGATTCACTATATGGACATCTTGGACGCCAACGCCGGCGACCACGGCTACCCCTTCGCCACCAACTTCAACCCCGAGATCAACATCCGCGAGGTCACAGCGCCGGGCGCCTACTGGGAAAACGGCGCGTGGGTGCATACGAAGCCCATGGAGATCAAACGGGTGTACGACTTCCCCCAAATCGGCCCCATGGACATGTACCTGCTACACCATGAGGAGCTGGAAAGCTTGGCGGTCAACCTCAAGGGCATCCGGCGCATCCGCTTTTTCATGACATTCAGCCAGAACTACCTGACCCACCTGAAGTGCCTGGAGAATGTCGGCATGACCTCCATCGATCCCATCGACTACAACGGGGCGCGCATTGTCCCGCTGCAATTCCTAAAGGCCCTGCTGCCCGACCCGGCGACGCTGGGCCCGCGCACGGTGGGGAAGACCAACATCGGGTGCATCTTCAGGGGCACGAAGGATGGCCAGGAGAAGACCTACTACCTCTACAATGTATGCGATCACCAGGCATGCTTCCGCGAGGTGGGCTCGCAAGCCATCTCGTACACCACCGGCGTGCCCGCCATGATCGGCGCCATGCTGATCATGAAGGGAATCTGGCGCCGCCCGGGCGTGTTCAACGTGGAGGAATTCGATCCGGATCCCTTCATGGTAGCCCTCAACAAATGGGGCCTGCCCTGGGCGGAGGACTTCAACCCGGCATTGATAGACGACGCATAGGCGCGTTCTGCGCGTTAGGCATAAAACGAAATCGCCGTCCTGCAAGAGGGACGGCGATTTCGTTTGGTTTCATAGACAGTTGCTTCAATAACTGATGATGCGCAATTCGAAGTAGGCTTGCGGGTGTTCGCATACGGGGCACATCGACGGGGCGCTTTCCCTATCCACGATGTGGCCGCAGTTGCGGCAGATCCACACCGACTTCTCCTTTTTGGCAAAAACGGCGCCGTCTTGGACATTGCTCAACAACTTGAGGTAACGCTCCTCGTGTTCTTTCTCAATCGCGGCCACCGACGCAAACAAAAACGCGATGTTGGAAAACCCTTCCTCCCGGGCATCGGCTTCCATCCGCTTGTACATCTCGGTCCACTCGCCATGTTCCCCCGCCGCCGCCGCCTTGAGGTTTTCGTCTGTGGCGGGGATGGCGCCGCCGCAGAGCAACTTGAACCAGATCTTGGCATGTTCCTTTTCGTTGTTGGCGGTCTCTTCAAAGATCGCCCCGATCTGCTCATAGCCATCCTTACGCGCCTTGGAGGCGAAGTAAGAATATTTGTTGCGCGCTTGGCTTTCGCCGGCAAACGCCTCCCACAAGTTTTTTTCGGTTTTTGTCCCTTTCAGGTTTGGCATTTATGTCACTCCTTCGATATATAATTTTGAATGGTCTACATGGTTTTGCAGTGGTTTTGCAGTGGTTTTACAATGGTTTTACAATGGTTTTGCATGGCTGTGTCCCGCGATGGCGCCGCGCAGCCGCGATCCCGTAAGGCACCATATACCATACCGGAAATTCTATCTCTGAATCATCCCCATGTCAAGTCTTTTTTTGCGTTTGACAGGGGCAGGAAAACGATGTATACTGAAAAGGTGGGAATATATTTTATAAAAAGATAGGAAGGTTTTACCATTGAAAAAAACTCTATCGCTAGTTCTATCGATACTGCTGGCTCTCATCTTGACGGTAGCCGCGCTTCCCGCCGCCCTGGCCGCCGAAAACTCGTTGGAAAATTTTACAGCCAAACGCACCTATGACAATCGGTTCACCGACGTCTCGGCCAATTCGTTTTACTACGCCCCTGTCGGGAAATGCTTCGAGCTTGGCTTAGTCAGCGGCACGTCGGCGACCAAGTTTACCCCCAGCAAAAACATGAACATGACCGAGATCCTCACGTTGGCCGCCAGGCTGCACAGCATCTTCACGACCGGCCGAGAGTCCTTTGTCCAAGGCAACCCTTGGTATCAGGTATACCTGGACTATGCCAAGAAACACGGGTTCCACCCGGCTAAGGTAGATTCCTATTCCCGGACGGCGACGCGCGCCGAGGTGGTATCCATATTGTCCGCCGTGATGCCGCCTTTCACCCTGTCCCCCCTCAATGTCGTGGAGGACAACGCGATACCCGATGTCAAAATGAGCGACCCCTATGCGGCGGCCATCTATCAATTCTATCGGGCCGGCATTGCCAGCGGTCTCGACAAAGCAGGTTCATTTAAGCCGAACAACGGCATACAACGCGCCGAAGTCGTCACGCTGGTCGCCCGGATTGTGGATCCGAGCCTCCGGTTGATGAATAATTTCTTTGCCCCAAACGCCAGCAACCTCACGGCGGAACAAGTCTCCCAGAAATGCATGGATGCCGTGTTCTTTATTGAGCTGTTCGACAGGAGCGACTTGAGCTTGGGTTATGCCAGCGGCTTTTTTCTCACGAGCGACGGTTTGGCCGCGAGCAATTTGCATGTAGTCGCGGGCGCCACCCGGGCCACCGTGACGACATCTGACGGCAAGAAGCACCAGGTCGAGGGTATCTATTCAGCCAACAAAGCGTATGATTTGTCAATTATCAAGGTCAAGGGCACCGGCTTCAAGACGCTTGCGTTGGGAGATCCGGATAAACTGAGCTACAACGAAACGGTTTACGCCATCGGCTACCCGCAAGGCGTGAAGAGATTCTTAACGGGCACGGTTTACAACCCAAGGCAACCGATTGATGGCATGACGGTCATTACCTTCTACGCAAACACGCAACCGGGCAGTAGCGGGGGCGCGCTCGTGAACCGAAAAGGCCAGGTTGTGGGCATCACGGCGGGCAGCTTTGACACCGGCGAGCGATACGCGATACCCATCAACGAGCTTACCCAACTCAAGCGGATCAGCCTCAGGCCGCTTGTCACCAACTTTCAGCTCGTATCCTATCCGGGCATAAGACAGGCGCCCTACTTCGAAATATTTACGGGCGCCCGCCTCACAGGCTTGACCGTGCGCGCCGACGGTTCTTTGACCGCCACCTATGACAAAAAGAGTCTGGGGAGCGACGATGACTATGAAAGGGCAATGAAAGCCTACCGGGCCGAACTGGTGGCAAACGGCATGACGCAAACCGAAATATCCGGGGGCTGGCGGTTTACCGGCGCTTCCGAATCGCTGGAAGTGACCGTGAAAGGCAATGTGATCACGATAAAAACCACCGTGAAGCCGAAGTACTACGCCAACAGCGGCGGCGCCATCGATCTGGGGTGGTACCTGAATTTGCCGGTGGAATTCATGGACTACTATGATGGTGAGTATATCTACTACTACGACGCCACGCCGAAACTCAACATATTCCAGCTGGATGATTGGCTGGCGGACTACTACTTCGCCGCGCTGGAAGCGGCCGGCCTTGAACTGGTATTCATGTCGTGGGAAGGTGACTATTTCGATTACTATTATATCAACGACGATGGATACGGGCTCTACGTGTCGGCTCTGGGCGACAGCTATTACGCCATCTTGTGCGTCTGGGTGTAATGAAATGAGGAGAATGTGAGGGTGAGGAGGCAGGCCCCATGAGAGCTGTGGTCACGGTCATCGGGCGCGACGCCGTCGGGATCATCGCGGAGGTGTCCGGCGTCCTGCGCGATCATTCGGTCAACATTTTGGACATCACCCAGAGCGTCCTGCAGGACATGTTCGCGATGGTCATGCTGGTCGATATCGCCAACTGCACGCTGGAGTTCCCCGATCTGGCCGCGCGCCTGGAGAGCACCGGCGAGGGCAAAGGCGTCAAGGTCATCACCATGCACGAGGACATCTTCAATTCCATGCATCGAATCTAGCATGGGTATATGGGTATTTGGGTTGATGGGTATTTGGGGATATGCGTATATGCGTATATGCGTATATGCGTATATGCGTAGGTGGCCTTCATGATTAACACGTTCGACATTTTGGAAACCATCAAGATGATCTCGGAGGAGCACCTCGACGTGCGCACGGTCACGATGGGCATTTCGTTGCGGGACTGCTGTTCGGAGTCGCTCAGCCGCCTGTGCGGCCGCGTGTACGACAAGATAGCCCGCAAAGCCGAACACTTGGTGGCGGTGTGCCGCCGCATCGAATCCGAGTATGGGCTGCCCATCGTCAACCGGCGCGTGTCGGTCACGCCGGCGGCGTTGCTGTGCGACAGCGTGGACGCTTCGGACGTGACGCCGCTCGCCCTCGCCCTCGACCGCGCCGCCGCCCAGGTGGGCGTCAACTTCATCGGCGGGTGGTCGGCTTTGGTACACAAGGGGGAGACCGTGGGCGACCGGCGGCTGATCGCCTCCATCCCCGGGGCGCTCAGCCAAACCGCGCGGGTGTGTTCCTCGGTCAACGTCGCTACCACCCGCGCCGGCATCAACATGGACGCGGTAAACCAGATGGGGCATACCGTCCTGGCATGCGCCGCCCTGACGGGGGACAGGGACTCTGTCGCCTGCGGCAAACTGGTGGTGTTCGCCAACGCGCCCGAGGACAACCCCTTTATGGCCGGCGCGTTTCACGGGGTGGGGGAGTGCGAGTGCGCCATCAACGTCGGCGTATCTGGCCCGGGGGCGGTGCGCGCCGCGATAGAACGCGCCGGCGATTGCTCGCTGACCGAATTGGCGGAAGTGATAAAAAGGACCGCCTTCAAAATCACCCGGATGGGGCAGCTGGTGGCCGCCGAGGCTTCTAAGCGGCTGGGCGCCTCCTTCGGCATCGTCGATCTCTCGCTGGCGCCGACGCCTGCGCGGGGCGACTCAGTGGCGCAAATCCTGCGGGGCATGGGGCTGGATCAGGTCGGCGGCTATGGCACGACCGCCGCGCTCGCCATGCTCAACGACGCGGTGAAGAAAGGCGGCATCATGGCCTCCAGCCATGTGGGCGGCCTGTCGGGCGCCTTTATCCCCGTGTCGGAAGACATGGGGATGGTGGAAGCCGTGGCGCAAGGCACCCTGACGCTGGAAAAACTCGAGGCCATGACAGCCGTCTGCTCGGTGGGGCTGGACATGGTGGTCATCCCCGGCGACGTGACGGCCTCGCTGATCGCCGCCATCATTGCCGACGAGATCGCCATCGGCGTGATCAACAACAAGACGACAGCCGTCCGCGTGATCCCCGCCCATGGCAAAAGGGCGGGGGATATGGTCAACTTTGGCGGCCTGCTGGGGCGGTCTCCGGTCATGGAGGTCAACCGATCTGCCGCCGACCGGTTCGTCGGGCGCGGCGGGCGGATCCCCGCCCCGCTGCACGCGCAAAAGAATTGATGGGTAAATTGATGACTAAGATGAACAAACTGATGACTAAATTGATGATTGACAGAACAACGGCAAGCGGTTATAATGATTGTGGCGTCGCTTTGACCGGGGATGCGGCGTCGTTTTGGAGGCCGACGGGGAGTTCATCGAGGGAGAGTTCATCGAGGTGTGGCTCAGTTTGGTAGAGCACTACGTTCGGGACGTAGGGGCCGCTGGTTCAAATCCAGTCACCTCGACCATATTTTGACTACACGGATGATATAATCTCATCCGGCAGGAAGCCCCTGTTTACGGGGGCTTTCAGCGTATCTGGAACACGACACAAGCTTTCCATGGCGCGGTTTTGGGTTGGTGCGCTGGGTTCTCGGTGAAATGAGTTGCACCATCTTGATCGTGACTTTTCCTATTTATTGTACTAACCCAAGTTTCGGAAATAATCATAGTGAACAAGGAATTTTCGAGTTAGCCCATGACGAAACAAGGCAGAACATAGCAAAAGTAGCTTAAAGGTATCGA
>WRCJ01000071.1 GCA_009784085.1 Oscillospiraceae bacterium
TAAATTTGACAAGTGACTGCGATGGGTGATATAATGTAACGAGAGAAGGGGGATGGTCCTTTGATCGTCAGCATGACGGGATACGGGCGCGCGCAGCGGACAGAGGGGACGATAGGCATCACGGTGGAACTGCGGGCGGTCAACAATCGATATTTCGACTGTTCGGTGCGCTCGCCGCGTCTGTTCGCCTATCTGGAGGAACCAGTCCGGGCGCGGGTGCAGAACACGGTGCTCCGCGGCAAAGTGGATGTTTATATCACGCTGGAACTCACGGGCGAAGTGGAAATATCCCTCAACCGTCCTATCGCCGAAGAATATATTCGCGCATTGCGTATGTTGTCCGCCGATTATGGTTTGCGCGACGATATATCGGTCACGGCGTTGGCGCGCCTGCCCGATATATTCACCATGAAGAAAAAGGAAGCCGATGCCGAGGAACTCATCGAGGAGGTGTGCGCCGCCACCGATGAGGCCTTGGCGGTTTTTTCGTCCATGCGCGCTGTCGAGGGCGAAAACTTAGCGCGCGACATCCTCGCCTCCCTGTCGCGCATGGAAGAGCTGGTGGAAAAGGTGGAGGAGCGTTCGCCCCAGACCATGGAGGAGTACCGGGAGCGTTTGCTAGAGCGGATGAAAGAGGTGCTGGATGGCGTCGGCGTCGAGGAAAGCCGCATCTTGACCGAAGCCGCCCTTTACGCCGATAGGGTATCGGTCAGCGAGGAAACCGTGCGCCTGCGCAGCCATATCGAGCAAATTCGCGTACTGCTGGCGGACGGCGGCACGGTCGGCCGCCGCCTGGATTTCCTGGTGCAGGAATGCAACCGGGAGGCCAACACCATCGGTTCCAAGACCCACGACACCGAGCTGGCCATTGTGGTGGTGGGTCTAAAGTCCGAGATCGAGAAGATCCGCGAGCAGGCGCAGAACATCATGTAAAGGGAACGGTCGCGGGCGCGGCGCAACCGGCGCAACCCACCGTGACATGGGCAACAGGGTTTCGTGGGCAAAGGGGTTTTGTGGGCAAAGGGGTTTTATGATTTGAAACTGGTGAATATTGGTTTTGGCAATATGGTTTCGGCGGGGCGGCTGATTGCCGTGATCAGCCCCGAGTCGGCGCCCATCAAGCGCATTGTGCAGGAGGCCAGGGATCAAGGGCTTCTCATCGACGCTACCTATGGGCGCCGCACGCGCGCGGTACTGGCGGCCGACAGCGGCCACATCGTGCTCTCGGCATTGCAACCCGAGACCTTGGCCCACCGTTTGGCGTCAACAGCCGGCGAGGATGAGCGGGAAACTTTATAGGCGGGAATGCGTAAAAGCGGGCAAGTCAATACGCGGGCATGTCAATAATTGGGAAACTTTGCAAGCGGGGAAGTTGTAAGCGGGAGGTGTATATCAATGCTGGAACCATCTCTGAGTGATCTGATGAAGAATATCGACACGCGCTATTTGTTGGTCAACGTGGCCGCCGATCGCGCGCGGACGATCTCCCTGGAGGCCGAGGGGCGCGGGGAGCCACTGTCCGAAAAGCCTGTCAAGCTGGCTATCGAGGAGATTGCCGAGGGCCGCTTGCGGGCGACCTCGCGCCAGGCCGCCCCCCGGTGAGCCTGCCGGATGCCGTGCGGGTAGCCGCTGTGGCGGTAGCCGGCACGGTATTTCACATTGACAAACCTTACGACTATCTGATCCCCGAAGGCATGCGCCGGCGCATCGCGCCGGGGTGCCGCGTGTCGATCCCCTTTGGCGCGGGCAACCGCCGGCGGGAGGGGTTCGTGCTGGCTTTGCGGGCATCCAGCGACGCGCCGCGTCTCAAGGGCATCGCCGCCTTGCTGGACGATGCGCCGGTGCTGGACGCCGAGGGGATCAGGCTGGCGTTGTGGATGCAAAAACGCTTCTTCTGCACATTCTTTGAGGCCGCGCGCGCGATGCTGCCCGCCGGCCTGTGGTATACCCTCACCGAAACCATCGCCATCCCGGCGGGCGTGGACGCGGCGGATGCTCGCGGCATCCTTTCCCAGTCGCCCGATGCGCTGGCTGTGTTCGAGGCGGTGCTGGCCGTCGGCGGGCGGATGCCCCGGGGCAATGCGGAGCCGCTATGCCCCCATCCGGATGCCGCCCTCAAAGAGTTGATGGCGAAGGGTCTCCTCGCCGTGGGCGACGACGCCCGCCGCCGCGTGGGCGATAAGATGCAAAAAAGGGCGCAGCTGGCTGTCCCGTCGGAGGATGCCCTATCCTATGCGGCTACCAAGGGTTCCTCAGCGCCCATGCAGAAGGCCGTGCTTTCCCTGCTGTGCGAGACAGGCGCGGCTTCGGTCAAGGAAATCTGCTACTTCACCGGCGCATCGCCGGTTGTGCTGACCAACCTGGCCAAAAAGGGATTGCTCAAACTGGAGGAGCAGGAAGTGTTCCGCCGGCCGGCCGGCGGATCCGGCGGCGGCGAGAAGACCATCCTGAGCGATGAGCAACAGGGGGTTTTCGAGGGCCTGCGCCGGCGCCTGGATGCGGGAACCTCCGCTTGCGCCCTGCTCCATGGCGTGACCGGCAGCGGCAAGACATCGATCTATCTGGAACTCATACGCCATGTGCTACAGGGCGGCGGCGGCGCCATTGTCATGGTACCCGAAATCGTCCTCACGCCACAGCTGATGGAGGTTTTTGCCGGCGCCTTCGGCGATCAAGTGGCGTTGTTGCATAGCGGCTTGTCTTTGGGTGAGCGGCTGGACGAATGGAAGCGCGTCCGATCCGGCATGGCGCCCGTCGTGCTGGGTACGCGATCGGCGGTTTTTGCGCCCCTGACCCATCTCAGGCTCATCATCATCGACGAGGAGCAGGAACACACGTATCAATCGGAAAACGCGCCCCGCTACCATGCGCGGGATGTGGCCAAATACCGCATTGCCCGGCAAAACGGCTTGCTACTGCTGGGCAGCGCCACGCCTTCGGTGGAGAGCGCGTATCACGCGAGGAGCGGCCGGTACGACCTATGGCGCCTGCCCAACCGCTACAACGCGATGGCGTTGCCCATGGTGCGCATCGTGGATATGCGCCTGGAGTTGATCGACGGCAACCCATCCTGCATCAGCGTGCCGCTGAAAGAGGAGATCGAGCGGAACCTGCGCCGGGGGCGCCAGAGCATCCTGTTCCTCAACCGCAGGGGGTATAACCGCCTGCTGGTGTGCGGGTCGTGCGGGCAAGCCCCGCAGTGCGTCCGCTGTAGCGTGGCGATGACCTACCACGCGGCCAACGGGCGACTGATGTGCCACCAATGCGGCCACTCGCAGCCGCGCCTGCCCGATTGCCCCTTATGCGGCGGCATGCTGCATCCGATAGGGGCGGGTACCCAAAAGGTTGAGGAGGAGTTGCATGGGCTGTTTCCCGGCGTGGACGTCGTGCGCATGGACACCGATACGACCGGGGGGCGCGGCGCCCACGAGAAGCTTCTTACCCGCTTTCGGGAGCGGCGCATACCCCTTCTCCTCGGCACCCAAATGGTGACCAAAGGGCTGGATTTCCCGCTGGTGACGCTGGTGGGCGTGCTGGATGCCGACATGTCCCTGTATGTCAACGATTTTCGTGCGGGGGAGCGGGCTTTCGGCCTGATCACGCAGGTCGTGGGCCGCGCCGGTCGGGGCGGCGAACCCGGTCGGGCGGTCATCCAGACCTGGGCGCCCGGCCACCCGGTGATCCGGGCCGGCGCCGCCCAAGATTACGAAACCTTTTACCAAAATGAGATTGCGCTGCGCGAAACCCAGGGGCTACCGCCCTTTGCCGACATCGTCGTGCTGTCGCTGTCCGGGCATTCCGAGGAGGCCGTGCGCGCCGCGTGCCTGCGCGTCAAAAGGCAGTTGACATCGACATCGTCGCCGGCATCGACACCGACGCCGACATCTACACCGACATCTACACCGACGCCGACATCTACGTTGCCGCGCTTCCCGCGGATACTCGGCCCCGCCCCCGCCCCCATCTTGAAGGTCAACAACCGATACCGCTACCAAATCACGCTGATAGGAAACGTGAACACCGAGAACCGAAGCTACCTGGCTTCCTTGCTCGTTGCTTTTGAGAAAAACCGTGAAAACCGGGGCGTACACATGATCATTCGATAGGGGCGGCATTCCGCCCGCGACCACCGTATGGGCGGCATTTATTCCGCCCGCAACCACCGTCGTAGGGCGCGGCATCCCTGACGCGCCGGGATTTGTAGGAGTGATGCGTCAATTATGGCTTTGCGAAAGATACTCACGCAAGAGGATGAAACACTGAGCAAGCCTTCCCGCGTGGTGGAAAAGTTCGACAGGCGGCTTGCTATCCTGCTCGGCGACATGGCCGACACGCTCCACGCCGCCGGGGGCGTGGGGTTGGCGGCGCCCCAGGTGGGCGTGCTACGCCGCGTGGCTATCGTGGATACCGGGGAGGAACTCCTGGAACTCATCAACCCCGAAGTCATCCGCGTGGAGGGGGCGCAGGAGGGTTCGGAGGGCTGCCTGAGCTTCCCCGGCTTGTTCGGGATGGTCGTGCGGCCGGAGAAGGTCGTCATCCGGGCGCAAACCCGCAAGGGAAAGACGTTTGAGCGGACGGGGGAGGGCTTGCTGGCCCGGGCTTTTTGTCATGAAATCGATCATCTCAACGGGGAGTTGTTCGTCAGGCTGGTCAGCCGGTTCATCGACCCGGAAGAGCTCGACGAAGAGAATGGGGCGCCGGCGCCATGAGGCTTGTCTTTATGGGTACGCCGGATTTCTCCGTGGCTTCCCTGTCCGCCGTCCTGGAGGCCGGGCACGCGGCGGCGGCGGTGTTCTCGCAACCGGATCGCCCACGGGGGCGGGGTTTGCGCGTAACGCCGTCGCCTGTCAGCGCGTTCGCCCTGTCGCGGGGGATACCCCTATACCGTCCGGAGACCTTCAAGGGCGGCGCGCAGGATGCGCTTTTGCAATCCATCGCGCCCGACTGCGTCGTTGTGGTGGTCTACGGGCGCATTTTGCCCCGCGCGGTGCTGGGCATCCCGCCCCTGGGTTGTATCAACGTACACGCCTCCCTCTTGCCCCGGTACCGGGGGGCGGCCCCCATCCAGCGGGCGGTGGCGCAAGGCGAACGGGAAACCGGTGTGACCACCATGTATCTTTCGCCCGAGATGGACGCGGGGGACATGATCTACCAGGAATCCACCCCCATCGGGGAGACGGACGACGCCGGGACTGTCCATGATCGCCTGATGCGCATGGGCGCGGGGCTATTGGTCAAGACCTTGGCCGATATCGAACGCGGGACCGCGCCCCGCATACCCCAGGATCACGCCCGCGCCACCTTCGCCCCCAAGCTCAAGCGGGAAGACGCCCGCATCGACTGGACGCGGCCGGCGGTGGCCGTGAGCGCGTTTATCCGGGGCATGTCCCCCTACCCGGGCGCGTTTTGTGGCCTTTTGGGGGAAGGGGGCGGCGAAACCGCCTCGCTCAAGGTGTTTTTTGCCTCCGCCACAGGGAAGTCCGCCCTGGGCGACCCGGGGCGCGTGGCCGCCGTGGGGCCGGGCGGCATCGAAGTATGCTGCGGCGACGGGCAGACCGTCCTTCTCACCGAGGTGCAGGGTCCCGGCGGGCGGCGGATGACGGCGGCGGCGTACATGAGGGGACACGCGAAAGGGTTCGCGAGGGGACACGCTGTTGACTATCTGGGGGGCTTGTGATATGATGTACTTATACGATAATGCCTTCATGTCACCCGTAATGTTGCCCGTAATGCTACCCGTAATGTTGCCCCTGTTTGGTTCCTTATGGTGACGGCATGGTGACGGCGCGCACGGTGGCGTTGCGCGTGATCGTCGCTTCGGATAGGGGCGGGTGGACGGATAGATTGCTCAAGAGGGAGCTTAGGCGGGCAAATCTCGACAGCCGCGAGGCCGCGCTATGCACCCGCCTGTGCTACGGGGTAGTACAAAACCGGACGCTACTCGACTTCTGGCTGGCGCCCCATTCCAAGATCCCATTGGGCAAGCTGGAGTCCCGCGTGCTTGGCATCCTGCGTCTGGGCGCGTACCAGGCGCTATTTTTGGATAAGATCCCTGATTTTGCGGGGGTATCCGCCTGCGTGGACATGGCCCGCGCGGCGTCCGGCGAACGGGCGGCGGGTTTTGTCAATGCCGTACTGCGCGCGTTGCTTCGCTCCCCTTGCCCCGCGCCGGCCGGCGAGGCGCGGGAACGCCTGTCCCTCCTCTACAGCCGCCCCGCCTGGCAGGTGGAGGCGTATCTGGAAACCCTGGGGGAGGGCGAAACCGAATCGTTGCTGGCGGCCGACAATACCGCCCCGCCGCTATGGGTGCATGTCAATCCCTTGCGCGCCAAGGTCGAACACCTCCGTGACGCCCTTGCCGCCGAAGGGGTGGCCACCGAACCCCATCCTTGGTTGCCCGGATGCCTTTCGTTGCGCGGCGCCGGCGACATCGAGAGATTGGCCTCCTGGAAGCAGGGCCTGTTCTTGGTCGCCGATCCGGCGGCGCGCCTGGCGGTCATGGCGGCAGATCCCCCGCCGGGGGCGCATGTCATCGATGGATGCGCCGCGCCGGGGGGCAAGGCGTTTTTCGCGGCCATGCACATGTTGGGCCGGGGTGTCGTCTCGGCCTTCGACATCCACCCCCACAAGCTCTCCTTGCTACGGCAGGGGCGGGATCGCTTGGGCCTGGACAACATCGTACGGATCGGTTTGAAAGACGCCGGCGTGTTCGACCCCACGCTGGCCGACAGCGCCGATCTGGTCTTGGCCGACCTGCCCTGTTCGGGGTTGGGCATTGTCCGCAAGAAACCAGACATCCGCTTCAAGACCGCTGGTAGCGTGTCCGGCTTGCCCCTTGTGCAACGCAGGTTGCTT
Organism: Oscillospiraceae bacterium; assembly: GCA_009784085.1. GTDB lineage: Bacteria > Bacillota > Clostridia > Oscillospirales > UBA929 > JAIRTA01. Next base: position 6,856 of record WRCJ01000071.1, read on the forward strand.
CTCAACCTCTCCCGGTACGTAAAGCCGGGCGGGAAACTGCTGTATAGCACCTGCACGCTCCGGCAGGCCGAAAACGAGGAAGTTGCCGACGCATTCCTGCGCGAATGCCCGGGCTTTTTGCCGCAACCCTTCGTGTTGCCCTGCCAGGGCGGCGACGCGCCGGGGGGAAGGCTCACCGTTTGGCCGCATATCCATGGCACAGATGGGTTTTTTATCTGTTTATTGCAAAGAAAACAAGAGAGGAAGGGAGTCCACTATGAAATTGACCAAGAGGGTCATAACCCGTGCGCTTCACCTGCGGTACATGCCGAGCGCACGGATTGACGAGCGCGTTTCCGTTGTGGACAGCGGGCTTGGAAATTTCTTCATTTGCGCCTACGAAGGAGGGTTGGTAGCCTTTGACACAGGTTATCGCGCCGGCGTGGCCAAGTCCGGCATGGCTTCGCTGGGGCTGGATCCCGCGGCGGTGACGCATGTTTTCCTCACCCATACGGATTTTGACCATGTGGGGGGGCTTCCCGCCTTTCCCCATGCCCATGTGTATATTTCCGAGGATGAGGAGCCGCTCGTCGCGGGCAAGAGATTGCCCAGGCTATACGGCATCTATCGCAACCATCGCCTCAAGGCGTACACCCTCCTTGCCGACGGCCAGGCCGTACAGGTGGGGGCGATGCGCGTGCAAGCCATTAAGACGCCGGGGCATACCATCGGTTCCATGTGCTACTTGGTGGACGGGGACACGCTGTTTTCGGGCGATACGCTCGCGCCGCGCAACGGCCGGTTAGGCCCCAACCTACAGTTCTATACCGACATCATCGCGCTGTGGAAATCCTACGCGAAGTTGGAGCGGCATGTCGAATGTAAGAGGCTGTTCACGTCGCACTGGGGCGCGTTTTCATAAACCTGGCCTCTAAAAGAATATGACACAAGGAATAAGTAATGGTCGAGTTACTGGGGCTTCTCCCTGAGGATATTGCGGCGCTCTTGCCTGGGGCGCCGGCGTATCGGTCGTCGCAGGTGTTCCGGTGGTTGCACCGGGGCGTGCGTTCTTTTGCGGAGATGGGCAATCTACCGCTGACGCTCAGGGCGGAGCTGGCGTCGTTGGGTGTGCTGACGTTGCCCTCGCGGGCTGTCGTGCAGACGGCCCCGGACGGGACCACCAAGACACTTTGGCGTTTCGAAGACGGGCAGGGCGCGGAGAGCGTGCTGATGACCCACAGATATGGCAAATCCCTCTGCCTGTCCACCCAAGTCGGATGCCGGCAGGGCTGTGTGTTCTGCGCTTCGGCGATAGGGGGCCTGGTGCGCAACCTGACGGCGGCCGAGATGCTCTCGATGGTGATTTTCACCCCCAGTACCCCCGA
>WRCJ01000072.1 GCA_009784085.1 Oscillospiraceae bacterium
CAGGGCCTCGAGGCAGGTCTCGTTCTCCAAGGTCTGGCGCAAGAGGTTGAGGGAGCACAGTTCGGCGGCCAGTTGCCCGGCGCGGGCGGGGTCGTCGGTCAGGAGCAACTCGACAGCCAGGGAGGTCTTCCCCAGTCGCCCGGCGGCGTTGATGCGCGGCGCGAGCAGGTAGCCCAGCGTGATCGACGTCGCGCGCTTGCCGTGCAGATCCGCTTCGGCCATCAAGGCCCGCAACCCCACGTTCCCGTTCCCGTTCCCGATTCCGTTCCCGTTTCTGTTTCTGTTTTCGTTACCCCCCGCGGCAAGTCTTTCCAGCCCCCGGCGCACCAGGAAGCGGTTCTCGTCCACCAACGGCATCACGTCGGCCACGGTGCCCAACGCCACCAAATCGCCGTAGAGATCCAGCATTTCCTGCTCACGGTCGGCGCCAGCCAGCGCGCAAACCAACTTGAAGGCCACGCCCACGCCGGCCAGCTGCGCGAAGGGGTAGCCGCAATCCGCCCGGCAGGGGTCGATGACGGCGACGGCGCGGGGCAGCGTATCGCGGCATTGATGGTGATCCGTGATAATCAGATCCAGGCCCATGTCGATCGTTTCCTGCGCTTCGGCGATGGCCGCCACGCCGGCATCCACCGTGACGACCAGGCGCACGCCTTCGTCGCAGAGCCGGCGCAGGGCGGCGATGTGCAAACCGTAGCCCTCTTCGAAGCGATCCGGCACATAATGGGACACATGGCCGCCCTGGGATTGCAAATAACGCGTCAGAAGGGCGATGCTGGTGATGCCGTCCACATCATAGTCGCCATAGACAGCCATATGTTCGCCGCCGTCGAGCGCGCGCCGGATCCGCGCGACAGCCTTATCCATGTCGCGGAGGGCAAAAGGGTCGCGGGGCGTAACGCCGCGCAAAAACTCGGCGGCGGCGGCGGGATCGCGCAAGCCGCGCACCGCGAGCACATGGGCCGTGAGCTCATCGAAACCGGCGGCGACGAGGCCTGCGGCGGCCTCGGCCGATTGGGGGGCGCGTTGCCAGGAGGTATACTTCATGGGTGTGCTCCTTCTTTTTGCCTAGGGTGCTTCGCGGATATTATAACAAAAAAGATGAGATTCCACAAGAGCGGATTTTTTCGCGACGTTGTACGCGGCGCGATGGCCAAGCCATTCCGGCGCCATCGCCGAGCCAATGCCGCGCGATGGCCGACGCGATGGGCGGCGCGGCGGTAGTGTAAAGTATTACTCATTTACATGTGCGAACATGCACCATAATGTCGGCTTTGCGCGCGATCCTTGAAAATGATCTATGTAAATGGTTTTCACTATGTAAGCACATAAAAACGGTGTTATCTCTATAAATCAATGAATTTTCATCACTTTTTATCTTATAATAATATTCTGGGAAATCCCATGGGGCTTTACTTTCGTGGCTGAACAACCAACAGAGTGAACCCGAATAGGGGAGAAAGCCAAGGCATTTTTACGGCAAGGTTAAGTAAAAGATAACATTCTTGGAAATTATACGCAGAAAAAATGTAATACAGAAAAATATAAAAAATGTAATGTTTTGCCATCTTGTTTCGATAAAGGATCGAGAAACCTCTTTTTTCTCCATCAAAGAAATAATAAAAAAAAGATAAAATTATGTTGACAAAGATTTGAAGAAAGTATATAATTCACGTTGTCAAATTGAGATAACATGTAGGTTGTTTTTCTAGGTTGTTTTTCAGTCGCTTCCCGGTTTGGCATTGAGCCGCCCCCAGGGGGAATCCCAGCCGGGTAGCGCGGAAGATCTCCAAGTCGCTTAAGAAAGACCGGAGCGCGGTTAAGACAGACCGGAGTGAGGAGTGAGTACCCCTTGAAAAAGATAATCGTGGCTTTCTTTGCGGTGGCCCTCTCGGTCGCCATGGTGGTCGCGGGCTCGTACGCGTGGTACAGCGCGGACGACGAGCAACCCAACGAGTTCACGTTGGGCCGTTTTGGCGTCATCTTGAATGAGGTCTTTGACGGGTGGGACCAGAAAGAGGTCTCCGCGTCCAACACCGGGGACATACCGGCCCTGGTGCGGCTGACTGCCTTGCCGATTTTGGTTTACACGGACGGCAACGGGGCGCAACAGCGGCTCAATGTCGAGGGGCGCGTGGAATTGATTCGCCCCGTCGGCTTTAGCGACAACTGGTATGACGCCGGGGACGGGTGGTTCTATTACAAGTTCGCGCTCGCGCCAAGCGAGGAGACGCCGCTGTTCCTCAGGCGGGTCGTGTTCGACGACTACGAAGGGATCCTCTCGATCTTGCCGGAGGACGCCAGCGACCTGCGCCTCGAGGTGGATGTGATCATGGAAGCCGTGGAGATCGCCAAGTCGAGCAAGTCCGGCCATCTTTACAGGTTTGAGGATGTCTGGGATGTGGGTTCCTTGGACGCGGGCCAGACCAATGTCCTCAGGGATCTCCTCCGGGGGATTTGCGCCGCCGCCCTCGCGTAGCACGCAGCACGTAGCACGCAACGCACAGCAAGCAGTCACATGGGGATAAATCCTTCAGCCGTAACAAGAAGGAGGATTATCATAATATGATTTTCGAAAGGAAGTATAGACTCATGAAGAGGAAACCACTCATACTCTTGACAGCGCTCGTGCTGTCTGTCGCCATCATCATGGCCGGGACCTACGCATGGTTCTGGGACACCGACGAGGTAGCCAACGAGTTCGTCTTGGCGAACTTGGGCGCCAAGATTACAGAGGTCTACGAACCCCGCCTCGTCGTCCCCGGCCTGGAGATCGACAAAAACGTGACCATTTCAAACGACAAGAGCAATATCCCCATTTTGGTACGCGTAAGCTTTTCGGAAGTCCTGGAGAACCTGCTGGTGCCTGGGCGCAACGGAATCCCCGAAATTTTCTGGGCCAACGAAGCTTTGGACCTGAGCCAATCCGCCAACAGCGCGAGAATCCCCCTCATGGCCTCCGCGGAGTTCATCGCCACCGTGAAGGCGACGGGATCGGGATGGGAATCCGTGAGCTACGGATCCTCCGATCTGAAGATCTTCCGCAAGGTGGCGCAGAACGCGAACGAGGATACGTTCTACACCTACTTCGCCTACATAGAGAGCACTGGTCAGCTCGCGCAACTCATCAACGTAACGCATAACGCGGCCGGCGGCATTGCCTCCGCGACGATCCAACTGGCTTATAACACCATCGCGAAGCTCAAGAGCGGCCCCGTGGACATCAGCTTCGTGTCGGGCACGGCGGCCAACACCGGCGCATGGGATCCGGCTTGCCTTGGCAACTTGTACCTCTCCACGGAGATCAGCGAATATCTGACCTTCCTCTTTGGTACCAGCGTGACGTCGGGGATCCCCGCCGCGAAGAATACCAAGCAATGGTTCTATTACGACGGGTACTTCTACTACAATACGTTGCTTGAGCCCGGCCAGGAGTCCGCGCAATTGCTGGCCATGGTCAAATTCTCGGAGACGCTGCCCAACAGGTTCCAGGGCGCCACCTACACGCTCATCCCCTATCTCGAAGCATTGCAGCCAACGGCTGCGGCTTTGATTGGCCAATGGAATCTGACCGCGACAGACGCCGCCTATTTACAGCTCAAGGATATGTGCGATGCCTACATGAATGGCACCTGGACGCCATCCCCGTAACGGAATCCACCCCTTCAGGCGGACGGCCGCCCCGCCGGACACACCCGCGAAACCGTCGCGGGGCAGCCCGTCTATACATGTTGAAGAGGGAATAAGACATGAAAAAAAATCTTTTTAAGTTCATTCTACTGTGCGTATGCGCAACTCTGGCGCTGTCCGGGACACTGGCGGCTTCCGCCGCCACCTTCCTGCCCGCGGAGATCATTATCCGGGCCGAGGATGTCCCCGACGAAGAGGGGCTGGATATCAGGCCCTCCCGGATGTCGGCTATTTCTATCAGGTGCCGGGCAACCAATGGCGTTGGCTCATGTTACCGGGGGACACCTTCTCCCGGGACTACACGGTGACGAACTACGGCGTCGAACCCCATGACCTTTGGTTCTACACCTATGGCGGCAAAAGCTATGACGATGCCGCCAAGACGATTGCGTCCGTGGATCGAAAGCTCCTGGAAGCCATTGACCTCAAGATTGTCATCGCGGGGCAGGAGAACCCGCCGCTCTTCTCGGGAAAGATGAGCGGCACTTTCCCCAAAGGTCTCAGCCACTTGAGCGACACCAACGTGGACGTGGGGCCGGGCGGCATTCGTAGCGTCAACGTGAGCCAGATGCACCACATGATGACGGTACAGCCGGGGCAGACCGTTCACGTACACACCGAGGTGGCGCTGGACGGTCCGAGCATAGGCAACGAGTGGCAGAACCACAGTTGCTTTATCATCTGGGTGTTTTACATCGCGCGGGACGTGCCGCCCTCCACACCGCCGCCGTCTACGCCGCCGCCATCCACGCCTCCGCCCTCCACGATGCCTCCCTCCACACCGCCTCCCTCCACGACGCCTCCGCCATCTACGGCGCCACCGTCCGCGCCCGTATCGCCGCCATCCGGCTCGCCGTCGGTACCGTCCGAGTCTTTCCCCGAAGAGAGCCTCCCCACGGAGTCGGTTCCTTTGGTTAACCTCTCCGATGAACCTCCGGACGCATCGGCTTCGAACGGGAACGGAAACGGCGGCGAAGAGACCTTGAAGCCGCCCAAACCGCCGACCAACCCACCCAAGACCGGAGACGAAACCAGGCAGACGTTCTATCTGATATCGGCGCTAGTTTCCTTGGTTGCGCTCACCGTGGCGGCATGGGGCGTTGTGCGCGGGAAAAGGGCAGATAAAACCCGGGGGAATTAAACGATGAATGTCTCGGTGTTGTTCATTGCGACAGCCAAGACAGAGAAGACATCTGTGGAAAAAGCGCAAAAGGTCTTGGACATCTTTTTCAAGTATGTAAGCGATCTGGCCCATTCTGAGGTGAACTGCTACTACAGGATGGCGGCCCGGCATCGCGGCGAGATCGGCGGCTGCGTAAAAGACGACGCCAGCGAATTGGTGTTGCTGATCTGCGACAAGCACAGCGACTACGACTATATCCCGTCGGTAGTCACGCCTGTGTTGATAGACAAAGGGTATCAAGTCAGGCAAACTGTGTATCGCGACGACCAAGGCCAGATCCTGGGGCGCCTGTTTTGGGACGGGGTCACGCAGTGGGCGATGTGCCCCTACGACCCGGCGGAACTGGCAGGCATCCTTCAAAATAGCGTGGGGCCTGCCTTTGTCAAAGAAAGGGTCAATCGCCCCCCGACGGCGCCGCTCGTATCGGCCAGGGGGCCCGCCCTATACGGCCAACGGGATGCCAACGAATACGCAAGGGCCGCGAAAACCGCCCATGGCGCCGTGGGCACACGGGACACCGCGGGTACAAGGGGTACTGCGGGCACAAGGGACACCGTGGGCAAAAGGGGCTCGAAAGCCGTGAAGGATACGAGGACCAAACGCCTGCCGGCGGCGCGGGAGCCGGAACCCGAAGACCGTCGCTCACCCGGGGTGCGCGCGTCCCGCTCCGGCAAGCACGGCGGCAGGCGGCCAAAACGCCGCCTGCGGACGATAGACATCTTCTTGCGTTTGCTCCTGGTGGTCTCGGCCTGCGCCGTTGTGCTCTTTGGTTACCTTTTCCTGAGCGAGAAGATCGACGAGACCACCTCCCTGGCCGACTATGCGCAGGTCGCGAGGATTGCCAAGGCGGCCATCAACGAACCGCCGGCGGGCGATCTGTCGCCGGGAGAGATCTCGGAGGGATCGGCCAGCGGCGCCAGCGGCGCCAGCGACGCCCGGGATGCGTACTTGCCGGTCATGCGCGTGGATTTACAGGCCCTGCGCGAGATCAACGGCAATGTGATCGGGTATGTCTATATCGAGGGGACCAAGATAGACTATCCTGTCGTCCAGGCCCAAGACAACACCTACTATTTGCACCATTCCTTCATGAAAAAGGCTTCGGCCTATGGCTGTGTCTTTCTGGACAGCGACGCCGCCATCACGGCGGGTACGTACACGCAGAACTTGGTGCTGTATGGGCACCGGATGAAAAATGGCGAGATGTTCGGAACCTTGCCGTTGTTCTTGGATTTGTACTACTACCGCGATCACCCGCTCATTTGGTTCAACGACGCCTACCGGGAAAATGTCTGGAAGATCTTTTCCGTATATATCATCAATACGCGGGCAGAACACGACAGTGGCGACGCATTTGACTACACGCAGCGCGATTTCCCCGACGATGAGGCGTTTATGGGCTTCATCAAAGAGACAAAGAGACGATCTGTCCTCAACGTCCCCGTGGATATCGCCCCCGGCGACCATCTACTGACGCTGTCCACCTGCGACTACTCCTTCCCGGACGCCAGATTGGTCGTCGTCGCCAAAGAGGTGATGACGCCGGAAGAGGCCAGGGTGGACGTGGCCCGCGGGAGAAACAACCCGTTCCCGCTGTACCCCACGATTTGGTATGATAACAACGGCGGGAATAAACCTACCGAACAGCAAATGCATGTCGCATCCGACGTCTATTGATTTATGTTTCCTACCCGTAGCCGAAACCGACAACGCTGTAAAGGTAAAGGTGTTACGACATGAAAAAAAGGATTGGACGAATGAAAAATAGGGTAATGACTTGCGGCTTAGCCTGCGTAATGCTCCTGGCGATGATAGCCGTAGGCGCTGTCGTGTTGCCGACGCACGCGCTCTTCGAAAAGGTGATCAAGCATGACGGCGTAACACTGACTCCGGAGATCATTGTAACAGACATCCAGAACGATGGGTGGAGGTACAGAGATCCGATCGAGGAACCCTATATGAGTGGCGTTGATGTCGCCACCGTTACCATACATATCTATCTTTCTGCGCTGGAGAGAATCCTGGTGGAGCCGACGCTCAAGCTCAGCTTTGGCACGTTGGATATCGGGGATGCCCGGGAAATCGCGAACCCCAACCCGCGCTTCACGCCGGGAGGCTTGGGGGATCAGCTCATAGAGAGGCAACCGTTCTATTATGACACCGCCGCCAACGAGGCTTACTGGTATTTCGAGGATTTATCCCCCGCCACGGGCACGACGATCAGCATCAGTTTCTTGATGCGTAGCCCCTATACGCCGGATGGCTATGAACTAAATATCACCGCCGAGCTGTATGAGGTGGAGGGCGATTTCCGCAGTACCGACGACCTCGCCATCAAGTGGGTGTGCGAGCGGCAAACCATAGAGAAATACGTGGAGAGCGTGGATTACATCTCCATCCGCCCGGGCCTGGTCGCCGACGATGAGGGCATAGGCCGCGTGGCCTACAATGTGCTGGGCGGTTCCGACCTGGACGTCGATGGGATTGTGGACGATGATTCCGAGATCCCGGTGCGTTTCAGTTTCAGGGATGAACTCCCCGAATCGCTTTCCTATCGTGAAATTGACAAGAGCAAAACGGTGACCGTGGACACACTGCCCGAAATGATCGTGGGCGGCGTGCCCGTCCGTGCCGTGTTCGATCCCGCCCTGAACGACGAGAGATGGGAGCTTCAGCCTGATGGGATTACCGTCGTCGCCGTGGGCGATGTCAGCGATCTGGTCTTGCTGTTCCCGCGCGCCGAGATCGGCGAACTGTACCTCAACAGGGTGGAGCGGACATACACGCTGGCCTTTCCTTGGGGGGACGAAGAGGCAACTTACAGTAGCAAATCCGCCTGCTTCGTGGCGATCAACGCGCCGGCTGTGAGCATCACGGATTTGGAGAAGAGTTTCCTCAAGGGCGCCGTGGCGCCGCTGACGCCCAGTGGTTTGACGTTTACCACGCGGGGCGACAACCTGCTCTATGTCGATGCCTCCCGCGAAGCCATCCCCTACTTGATCAACAATGATTATTGGTGGGTCAACCAGATCAACAACAACTTGGGCGATGAGAATATCTATGTGAATTTGCGCGATGTCGTGATTACCGACGATGCGCTCGACGAGAACATGATGTTCACCAAATTTCTCTTGTACATGCCGTCCAATTTGAGCGCCACGATCGAGTACCGCAGCGCCGCCGATGGGCTGTGGCGGCCCCTGGTCACGGTGGCGTCCACTGACTTGACGTTTGG
>WRCJ01000073.1 GCA_009784085.1 Oscillospiraceae bacterium
CATGGCACAAGCGCAAGATAATAGAGCGTCAGCGGGGGCTGGGAACACATCGTTCCCAGCCCCCTTTAATTGTTCCCGACCTCACGTGATATTCGTCCGCAGGGGCGGCATCCTGCCGCCCGCGCCCCCTAAACGTCAGCCTGCGGGTATTTGCGGAGCAAAACATCGGCGAACTGCTCCAGCGCATAGTCCAGATGCTCTTTGTTATGGGCAGCGGTATAACTGGTGCGCAGGATGGCCTGCCCCGGCGGCACGGCGGGGGAGACCACCGGATTGACATAGACGCCCTGGTTGAGCAACGCCCGCGTGACCATAAAGGTGCGATCGTCCCAATACGTCGAGATAGGGATGATGGGCGCGCTCGACTGTCCGGCGGGCAGCCCCAGGCGCCGAAATTCCTGGCGCATGTAGTCGGCGTTTTCGTGCAAACGCCTGAGGTGCTCGGGCTCGGCTTGCAGGATGCGAAGAGCCTCTATCACGGCAGCCACGTTGGGCGGTGGCATGGACGCGCTGAAAATATAGGCGCGGGCGTTGTGCTTCAAGTAGTCCAGCACCTTGTGGCTGCCGGCCACAAAACCGCCCAAGCTGGCGAAGGACTTGCTAAAGGTACCCATGTACAGATCGATTTCATCCATCAGCCCGAAGTGTTCGCCGGTGCCGCGCCCCGTAGCCCCCATCACGCCCGCGCCGTGGGAGTCGTCGACCAACAGGCGCGCGCCATAGCTTTTTTTCAGGCGAACCAAGTCCGGCAGATCCGCCAAGTCGCCCTCCATGGAAAACACCCCGTCCACGGCGATGAGCTTGCCCCTGTCCTCCGGGCAGCGGGCCAGCAATTCTTCGAGGGCTTCCATGTTGTTGTGCGGGTACTTGCGCACCTGCGCGAAGCATAGGCGCGCGCCGTCGACCAGCGACGCATGGTTAGCCCTGTCCATATACACGACATCATGCCGGGAGCATAAGCCGGACAGGATGCCCAAATTGGTCTGGAAACCGGTGGAAAAACTGATGGCCTCCTCTTTGCCGAAGAAACTTGCCAAGGCGCGCTCCATCTCGTTGTGAATCGACAATGTGCCATTTAAGTACCGGGAACCGGAGCAACCGGACCCGAATTTGTCCATGGCGCATTTCGCCGCCTCGATGACGCGGTTGTCGCTGGTCAGGCCCAAGTAGTTGTTGGAACCCAGCATGACCGTGCGCCGGCCGTCTATATCCACCACGGCTTGCTGCCGCGAAGTGATCTCATGGAAGAATGGATACAGCCCCTCCGCGCGCAGATCGTCAGCCCGGGTATCCGCATAGCATTTCTCGAATAAATCCATGATATATTCCCCCTTGTAGGTATATTTTATCATTTTCTCGGCCGTTAGGCAAATGCTATTTTTCATAAGCCGCGCATTTATACGTTTCCTGGGACTTCCTTGGGCAAGGGGCCAACTTTTGGCCAACTTTTTTTAAGTCATACGCTTGTTTGTGTTATTGTAATATGATATACTTATGACTCAATAATCCCAGGCTTCGTTTGGAAAGGATCTGGGGAGATGAGTTCTTTCTATCATGTGAAATTGGTCGATATCATCGATGAATTCAATTTAGATGTGGTGTATGCGCCGTCGGATATGGACAAGACGCTTATCGTTACCGACGACATCAACCGTCCCGGCTTGCAACTCGCGGGTTTTTTCGACTATTTTGACGCCAGCCGCATACAGGTCGTCGGCAAAGTGGAAGCATCCTTTGCCGATCGCTTCACGCCCGAGCGGCGCCGCGACGCCTTCGACAAACTGCTCTCCAAGAGCATCCCGGCGTTGATATTCTCCCGGGGCATTGTCCCTTTCCCCGAGTGCTTGGAGTTGGCGGAGAAGTATGGGATTCCCGTGCTGTCGTCGACCGAATCGACCTCGCATTTGATGAGCGCCATCATTGCCACGCTCAAAGTGGAATTGGCGCCCCGCATTACGCGGCACGGCGTCTTGGTGGAGGTCTATGGCGAGGGCATCTTGTTGCTGGGGGAGAGCGGCGTGGGCAAATCCGAGACCGCCATCGAGCTGGTCAAACGCGGGCACCGGCTCATCGCCGACGACGCGGTGGAAATCAAGCGGGTATCCGCCAAGACGCTGGTGGGGTCGGCGCCTGAACTCATCCGCCACTACATAGAGCTGCGCGGGATCGGCGTGGTGGACGTGCGCCATATCTTTGGCATGGGCGCCGTCAAACAGACCGAGAAGATTGACCTCATCATCAACATCGAGTTGTGGGACGAAACGACCCATTACGACCGGTTGGGCTTGGAGGATTTGACCACGCAGATACTCGACGTGGCCATCCCCTCGTTGACCGTCCCGGTCAAGCCGGGGCGGAACTTGGCCGTTATCATCGAGGTGGCGGCCATGAACAACAGGCATAAGAAAATGGGCTTCAACGCCGCCCGGGAGTTCAACGATCGGATCAACGTCCATTTTGAGGAAAAGGAAAATGCAGAGTATTCGGAGTCAGATCCTGTGATATAAAAGGGTGAGTGTATGTACATTGGTATTGATGTAGGCGGGACGAATATCGCCGCCGCGCTGGTGACGCCCCAGTGGCACATTGTGAAAAAGACGTCCCGGCCTACCTTGCCGGGGCGCGGGGCCGGCGCCGTGATCGATGATCTGCGGGATATCATCCGGGAGATGTCGGCAGGGTTGGCCGATGGCGTCCAGGCGATTGGGATTGGCGTGCCGGGCGTGGTGGATAACAAGGCGGGTTATGTGTTCAGGACCCCCAACATGCCCCTGGACGGGACGCCCCTTGTGCGCATGCTCGGGCAGGACGTGCCGGTCTATCTGGGCAACGATGCCAATGTCGCCGCGCTGGGGGAATACCGGATGGGCGCCGCGCGGGGCGTTAACAGCATGGTCATGGTGACGCTGGGGACTGGCGTGGGCGGCGGTTTCATCATGGATGGGCGTATCGTCGAGGGGGTGGGCGGCGCGGCCGCCGAAATCGGGCATATTGTCGTCTGCCGCAACGGGTTGCCATGCACATGCGGGCGTCGCGGCTGCTGGGAAAAGTATGCCTCCGCCAGCGCGCTTATCCGCATGACAGAGGAAGCTATGCAAGCGCATCCCGAAAGCCTTCTGAAGCAAGCCATGACGGGGGATCCGCCACATGTCAGCGGCCGCACGGCGTTTGACGCCGCCAGGCAGGGGGACGGTGTCGCCCAGTCTGTTTTGGATGAGTACATCGACTGGCTGGCCGAGGGCGCCTTGAATGTCATCATCATGCTCCAGCCGGAAGTCTTGTGTGTTGGGGGCGGCGTTTCCGGCGAGGGGGACGCGTTGCTTGTTCCGTTGAAACAGCGGATTGAGGCCCGGCAATACTGCCCGGGTATCCGCCAGACCGAGGTGAAAAAGGCGATTTTGGGGAATGACGCCGGACTCATCGGCGCCGCATTGCTTGCCGACCATGCGGTCTGAAGCCACACGGCAGTGCCTTGTGGGCGGAAACCTCACGTAAGGTGTAAGGTGCTGTCGCCGCAGGTAGTGGGGAGGGGTGAGCATGATGGCGAGGATCCTTGGGCTCTTGAACAATTTGGTGAATGATGATTATTTGCTCGGCGACGGAGAAAAAAGGCGAAGGGCCAACCTGACCTTCTCCGCCGTCTTCATGATCTTTGTATCCTTTTTACTCCTTTTGATAGGTCTTTTGAGAAAGGAATATCTCGATGCCGCGGTTGCGGGGGCCACCATCTGTTTCAACCTTTTTACCCTATTCCTCTTGTATCGCGTTCGAAATTACGAATGGGCGCAGTATATCTTCGCGATGGGCATGCTAGCCGTCGCGTGGGTTCGTCTCCTGTTCGGCGCGTCCCAACTCTATTCGGCTCTCTGGGTACTCGCCTATCCCATGCTGTTTTGCCTGTTTTTCGGCAATGCGTTCGCGCGCCCTTACCTCACATTGTTGCTTGCCTCCATGATTGTCATCTTATCGCCGCTGTTTGCCTCTTGGCGCACAAGCGAGTATCCGGCAGATTTGCAGATGCAGCTGCCGCTCATGTTCGTGGCGTTTTCCCTGCTCGGCATGTTTGCCGAATACATCCGCAGCCGCACAAGCCAACGCCTACTGCACATGTTCAAGCATTACTTTGAAACGGCAAACCGGGATCAGCTCACGGGGCTTCTCAACCGACGGGCCTTTCATGACGTAATCCACCGCGAGCTGGCCAGGGTGCGGCGCCATCATATCGGGCTGCAGCTGGTGATGTGCGACGTCGATTTCTTCAAATCGATCAACGACCGCTTTGGCCACCATGGCGGCGACCAGTACCTGCGGCATATCGCGAGCCTACTGCTCCAACAGCTACGCGCCGAGGACTATTGCTTCCGCTGGGGCGGCGAGGAGTTCCTGCTTCTGTTGCCGAACACGACGCCGCCGCAAGCCTTGTTGGTGGCGCGGCGTTTGCTGGAGGCTATTCGGGATGCGCCGCTTGCCGACAGCGAGATGGGGGAGATCGCCACGACCATGAGTTTTGGCGTCCACGCATTTGTCACGTCGCTGACTATTGAGGAAAACATCGCCCTCGCGGACGAACGCCTTTACGAAGCCAAAGAGAGTGGCCGCGACCGGGTCGTGCAGACGGCGTATGAGTGAGTAAGTAAGTAAGTAAGTGAGTGGGATTAGGTGCGCGTGCGTATATACGTGTGCGGTGCGTATGGGTCATGCGGGTGCGTGTACGTATGAGCGGGTGCGTATGGGCGCGTGTTGATTTGACGAAATAGTTTGCCATTGGTTGTTGACTCGTGTATAATAGATAGTGTGGAAAGCGTGGTCAAAGAATCGTTCTTCGGCAAGGCCGTACTAGTTGGGGAGCTGGCGGTGCCCTGTACCTGCAACCCGCCTTAGCAGGGATGAATCCCCGCCTTCGGAATTGCGATGTATCGTCTGACCCGGGTAAGCGACGATGAGGAGCCGGTCTTGCGCAACGGGAACCCGTGAATCATGTCAGGCGGGGAACCGAGCAGCATTAAGCGGAACCTCCCGTGTGCCGTGAGGGTGCCGTCTCTGAGCTGGCTGCCCGGGGAATCGGGTGTATCGTCGTTTCAACGGTGGGTGTACGGCCTTGCGGGAGAACGAAGACCGCTTAGCAAGATTGCTTAGTGAGATTGCTTAACGAGATCGCATTCGGGGATCGCTTACGGAGAAACGGGGGGCGGCCATGTATCACGCGCTATACCGCAAATGGCGGCCGCTTGTGTTTTCCGATGTGGTCGGGCAGCGGCATGTCACCGACACGCTGAGAAACGAGCTACGCAGCGGACGCCTGTCCCACGCCTATCTGTTCACAGGCACGCGCGGCACAGGGAAGACCACCTGCGCCAAAATCTTGGCCCGCGCGGTCAACTGCGAGGAGCCTTCCGGTGGCGATCCCTGCAACAATTGTCCCGCATGCCGGGGCATTTTATCTGGCAACGCGCCGGATATTACCGAAATGGACGCGGCTTCCTACACGGGCGTGGACAACATCCGCGCCTTGCGGGACGAATTGGCCTATCTGCCGGCAACCGTCAAGATGCGGGTGTATATCATCGACGAGGTCCACATGCTGTCCACCGGCGCCTTCAACGCGCTGCTGACCGTCTTGGAGGAGCCCCCGCCCCATGTGCTGTTTATCCTGGCGACCACCGAGATGCACAAGGTGCCGGCCACCGTCGTCTCGCGCTGTCAACGCTTTGCTTTCCGGCGCATCTCCCCGGCCGATATCTTGGATCGCCTCATGGGCGTGGCCGGCGAGGAGGGCATAGACCTGACGCAGGACGCGGGGCGGATTCTCACCCGGCTGGCCGACGGGGCGTTGCGTGACGCCTTGTCCCTCCTCGACCAATGCGCCGCCGCGAATAGGGGGCAAACGCTGGATCCGCCAGCCGTGTACGCGGCACTCGGCATGGCTGGCCTCGGCGCCATCACGGAACTGGCGCGCGCCGTGGCGGCCAGGGACGCCGGCGGGGCGCTGTCGCTGTTGCGATCGCTCTACGAGTCAGGGCGCGACTTGAGCTCGGTCTTGGATGAATTTTGCATATTGCTCCGCGACCTGTTGTTGTCGTTGTTCCAAAAAAATGTGCAGTCGCTGTCCGGGTTGGATGACAAGGAGATGGGCGACATAGCCGGCGCCTTTGGGAAATCCCGCTTGTTGCACGCCATCACATTGCTCCAGGAAACCCAGGGGTTGCTCGCCCGGGGCGGCAACCGCCGCGTGGATATGGAACTGTGCCTGCTCAGGCTGTGCGACGAACGCCTGTCCCTTGACATCACCGCATTGGAAGCCAGGGTGGCGGCGCTTGAGCGGAATGTGGCTTCGAGATCGGGGCATTCGGATCTGGGGATGCGGGCCTCGGCACATATCCCTGCCCTGGGGCGCGTTGCCGGCGGCGGCGATCCGGCGGCAAAGGCGGCCGATGCCCCAACGGCGGCAAAGGTGGCCGATGCCCCTCCGGTGCCGAAGGCGGCCGAACCTCCGAAGGCGACCGAACCCCCAACGGCAAAGGCGGCAGAACCCCCAACGGCGGTAAAGGTGGTTGACACCCCACCGGTTTCGAGGGCGGCCGAACCTCCGAAGGTGGTCGAACCCCCAGCGGCACCTGCCGCCCGTACCGATCCTTCCGGATTTGACTGGACCGCCCTGCTGGATACATTGGACAGCGGCGTCAACTTTTTGATCCGCGCACATTTGGCGCGCGCGCATGTCAGCTTGGCTGGGCGCCGGCTGACCATATCGGTGGAGTCGCCCGCGCCAAGGCAATTGCAGGACAAGGCGCTGCTTTCCTTGCTGGAAGAAAAGGCAAGCCTCCAGCTGGGGCAGCCGGTCGAGGTCGTGGTGACCACCAACGGCTTGCCCGGGCAAAAAGAAAGCGACGACCCGCTGGAGGGGCTTATACGTCGCGGCGGCAGCGTGGTGCAACTGAGTAGTGGGTAGTGAGTAGTGGGTAGTGAGTAGTGGATCACTAATAATAAATGATGAACAAAGAGGGTGGCGACAATGGCAAAACACTATGGCGGCGGCGGCGGCATGAATACCGGGATGATCAAGCAGATGCAGAAGATGCAGCAGGACATGTTGCGCACGCAGGAAGAGCTGGAAGAACAGACCTATGTGGCCTCTTCTGGCGGTGGCGTGGTCACGGCCACGGTCACCGGCAAGCGGGATCTGACAGCGTTGGAGATCAAACCCGAGGCGGTCGACCCGGAGGATGTCGAAATGCTGCAAGACCTTGTCGTGGCGGCGGTGGGTGAGGCGCAGCGACAGGCCGAAGCCGCTATGGCCGAAGGCATGGGGAAATTTACCAAAGGCATGAATTTACCGTTTTGACCATTCATGAGGAGCTGCCATGAGTACCTTTCCCCCCGCCGTGGAGAATTTGATTGACCATTTCGCGCGCCTGCCCGGCATTGGGCGCAAATCGGCGGCGAGGCTGGTCTTTTATGTGCTGTCCCAGCCGATAGAGAAGATCGACGACTTCGCTGGGGCGTTGGTTGGCGCGCGCCGGTCTGTGCGCAGCTGCGCGGTTTGCCAGAACTGGTCCGAGGGGGATGTCTGCCCCCTATGCCAAGACGTGGCGCGGGACGCCGCCACGGTGTGTGTGGTGGCCGAGCCGCGGGATGTGGCGGCGTTGGAGCGTTCCCGCGAATACAAGGGCCAATACCATGTGCTCCATGGGGTCATTTCGCCCTTGGGGCAGATCGGGCCGGACGACATCCGCGTCAAGGAACTCCTCACCCGCGTCGGGAAGGGCGGCGTCGGCGAGGTCATCATGGCCACCAATCCAGATACGGAGGGGGAGGCCACCGCGCTATACATTGCACGCTTGTTGCGCCCCCTCGGCGTTGCCGTCACCCGCTTGGCCTACGGGCTACCCATGGGCAGCCACTTGGAATACGCGGACGAAGTCACGCTAGCCAGGGCCCTGGCAGGCCGGCGGGCATTGTAGCAAACGGATTAATCTGTTGAAGCAAGTGAAGCAAGCCACGTTTTCCATACCTCCGGCTGGTATCCAATCGTGGCTTGTTTCCCGTTGCGGACGATGGGCGATCGGAACAGGGTGGGGTCGTCCAATAACTTTTGCTCCCG